>JAAYTP010000008.1 GCA_012518025.1 Clostridiaceae bacterium | reverse complement strand
CGGAAAGCACAGAATCGGTAGCGGTATATTTGGCCGGCGCTGAAGATGGCATGGCAGCCGATGGGGTTCCTTTTTTCCCCGACCCGCAGGATACAAACAGCAGTGCCATCATAAGAATTGCAGGAATGATTGAAGTTATTTTTCTCTTTGATTTTCTCTTTAACATGATTAATTCCTCCTTTCATTTCTATACTATTAGACTGGAGGAATTTTCATATGGTTCGTTTTTTGCTAATAATTATGAATTTAACAGACCGAACACTTTCCGCTTCAGGGTTTCCATATCTCCATGGTTATCAATGACCACATCGGCCAGCTTGATATAATCCTCCTGGGGAAGCTGTGACCGGATCCGGCTTTCTGCATCCGCCCGCTCCATTTTGCTGCGGCTCATGACCCGTCTGATTCTTTCCTCATCAGGGCACACCACCACCCACACGGTATCTGCAATATCCAAAAACCCTTCACGAACCGGAATGGGAACATCCAAAACCACAATACCGTCGTATCCCGCCTCCTCGAGGCTCTTAATCCTCTCTTTCATTTCATGTATAACCCGATTATGAATGATTTTCTCAAGCTTTCTGCGCTTTTTTTCGGAGTTGAAAACCTTACGGCCAAGTTTTTTCCGGTCAATGGTATCGTCCGGAAGCAGAATCTCCCGGCCGAAGTGTTCAACAATTTCCTTCCAGGCCGGTTCCCCCGGCTGGGTTACAATTCTGGAAATATGGTCTGCATCGATAACCTCAGCTCCCATCTCCTTGAGGATGGCCGAAACGGTTGTTTTTCCGGCTCCAATGCCGCCGGTTACTCCTATTATTTTCATGATAACCTCCCTGTCACCGGAACTGTCGGATTGTTGTATTACAGGACAATTCACCACATACCCTGCCGTTTTCCTTACGGGAGAACACCTTACAGAACGCCCATGACAGGGTCTATTTTGCTTCATACCAGTTACGGCCGACTGAGATGTCCACAGTGAGCGGTACCGACAGTGCAACTGCTTCCTCCATGCCGACACGCATGATGTTTTTGACCTCTTCAAGTTCTTCCTGCCAGGTTTCCACGAGAAGCTCATCATGTACCTGCAATATTAGCCGGGATTTCAGTTTCCTCTTTTTAAGCTCCCTCCAGACCCTGACCATGGCAATCTTAATGATATCGGCCGCACTACCCTGGATGGGCGTGTTCATAGCAACCCGTTTGCCAAAGGAGCGGACGGTAAAATTGGAGGACTTGAGTTCAGGTATATACCTGATCCTGTGAAACAGGGTTTCCACATAACCCTTTTCCTGACCATTCTTCACAGTATCATTCATATATTCTCTGACCTTGGGGTAGGTATCCAGGTATCCTTCTATATAGCGAGCAGCCTCTTTTCTGGAGACATTGATGTCCTTTGCCAGGCTGAAGTCGCCTATTCCATAAACAATACCGAAATTAACCGCCTTGGCGCTGCGGCGCATATCAGGGGTTACCTGGTCAAGAGGTACACTGAAAACCTGTGATGCGGTGAGGGTGTGTATGTCAACACCTTCCAGAAAGGCTCTCTTCAGGGTCTCATCCCCGGTGATATGGGCCAGAACACGAAGCTCTATCTGGGAATAATCTGCGTCCACCAGGGTATAGCCCTCCTCCGGTATGAAGGCTTTTCTTATCTCGCGTCCCAGCTCTGTGCGAACGGGGATATTCTGAAGATTGGGTTCGGTGCTGCTGATCCTGCCGGTGGCGGTAACGGTCTGGTTGAAGCTTGAATGGATCCTTCCAGTCACCGGATGTATAACCTTTACAAGCCCCTCTGCATAGGTGGATCTGAGCTTGGTGAGCTGGCGGTACTCAAGAATACATGGAATGATCTCATGCTTGCCTTCCAGAGACTCCAGTACCTCCGCATTGGTAGAATATCCTGTTTTTGTTTTCTTAACCGGCTTCAGCCCAATCTTCTCAAACAGTATTACGCCCAGCTGCTTTGGAGAATTGATGTTGAATTCTTCGCAGGCCAGCATGTAAATGGTCTGTTCCAGAGATTTAATGCGCCTGTCCAGTTTGTCTCCAAATTCCTCCAGGGCATCCTTATCCACTTTGAAGCCGTAATACTCCATGCTTCCCAGCACCAGGGTCAGTGGCAGTTCCACGTCATGGTACAGGATGTGCATATCGCTCTCGTCAAGCCTTTGGCTCTGTTTTTCATAAATAGGTTTGAAAAGCGAAGCCACCTTCCCGGCAGCACATACCAGTTCTTCATGGGGAAGATCTGAAAGGTGCTGCTTTCCCTTGCCCTTAAAGGCATCAGGAAGATCCAGATCCTGATTCAGGTGCTGCAGAGCCAGCCTGTCGATGTTGTAGGAGCTTGCCTGAGCATCCAGAAGGTACTCTGCAATCATAAGGTCAAACAGGCCGCATTCAAGATCCAATCCATAACTGAGTATCCATGTATAGAGTGATTTGACATCGTGGCAGATCAATTTAATATCCCGGTTCATAAAGACGGGAGACAATATCCTGGCTATATCAGGTTCCCCAAGACCTTCTCCGGCCTTGATAAAATAAAGCTGTTCACCGCTCCCAATCACCAGGGCAGTCATGGTTCCGCCAATCCTGCCGGTTTGTTCGATCATAGCATAAAAAATCAGTTCTTTTTCCTTGTTCAGTCGGGAAACAATTCTCTTGAGTTCTTCCCCGGATTTTATCCCGGTCATATGGCAGGGGCCTGTTTCCTCCGCTGTTTCGGGTTTTGAGGGCTGATCAAGACCCATACGCCTGATCAGGCTGTTGAACTCGAGAGCCTGGAACAGCTGATACAGAGCATCCCTGTCCATCTCCTCCCATTTTAAGGATTCGATGTCCGACATATCCTCATCTGTTCTTACGATGGTCGCAAGTTTCTTGGACAGAAAAGCCGATTCCTTTCCTTCCTCCAAAAGCTTCCTGAGCCTGTCCTTTGATATGTCCTCCAAATGCTGATACAGGTTTTCAATGGTTTCATATTCTTTAATGAGCTGGGTGGCGGTCTTTTCCCCCACCCCGGGTACTCCCTTTATATTATCCGATGCATCTCCCATAAGAGCCTTTACATCGATGAGGCTATCAGGCTCCACCCCGTACTTCTCTTTTACAAGCTCCGGATTGAACCGGGTTGTTTCGGTCTTCCCCCTGCTGGTGGAGGGTATAATAACTGTGGTCTTTTCACTGACAAGCTGCAGGGCATCCCTGTCCCCTGTGAGGATGGAAACATCCATGCCCTTTTCCTCGGCATTCTTTGAATAGATACCGATTATGTCGTCGGCTTCCAGTCCCTCCTTCTCTAGAATGGCAATTCTCATGGCCTTCAGCACATCCTTTATTATGGGAAGCTGTCTGGCCAGATCATGGGGCATTGGCTTTCTGGTAGCCTTATAGTCCTCACACATGAGATGCCGGAAGGTTTTAGCCTTAAGGTCAAAGGCTACACCGATGTGGTTTGGGTTCTCCTCCTCGATGTATTTATTCAGAATATTTATAAATCCAAAAACGGCATTTGTCGGGATACCTTCTGTGGTTGACAGCATACTGGAACCTTTGAATGCATAAAACGCCCGGTTCAGTATGCTGTTACCGTCTACTATCAGCAGTTTCTTCTTCATCTTTCCCTCCGGTATTGTCGTCTGCCTGCAGCCGCTCCTCGGGGCATCTGCAGCTCAGCATGATGATCTTGTACGCTAACTATGATTATTGTATAATATTTAAGTGTTTTATTCCATTATAATGGAAACAATACGGAACAGTTAGATTGGTAAAAAGAGGAACAACATGATTAACACAGTACTCGTAATCGACGACAACGCACTGGACAATGCTGTATTAAGAAACTACCTGTACAATACACGACTTAATCTGATATCGGCTCTGAACGGTCGGGAAGCCCTCGACATGCTTGAGGGAAGGAATGTTGACGTGATTGTTCTTGACCTGGTCATGCCGGTCATGGACGGACTCGATTTCCTGAAAGAGTTCAAAAAAACATGCTACTATAACACCATACCCGTCATCATTACTACCAGTCTGGATTCAGAAGAGACAATAGGATCTGTCATCAAAGAGTATGAGGTTTTTGATTACATCATTAAGCCCCTGGATCAGATCAACAGGATGATCCTGTTAAACAAAATCAGAACCGCAATAAGCTACAGAAATGCTTTGAAAGAGCTTTTTTCATTCAGAAGACAGAATAAAGAGGACGGAAATTAATCCGTCCTTATCATATAATGGGTTATTTCAGGAACGCCTTTTTATGAAGCAAGGAGTATTTATGAAGCAAGGGTTTAGCAATTTGAGGTTCCTGGCGGCCATTTTAGCCGCGAAGCTTTCCATAGTCATACTGCGCCTTCTTAGAAGCGGCGGTACAAGCCTTCCGGGCAAGCTGGCTCTGAAACTGCACCCTAAGATACTGGATCGCCTATCCGGGCTGTTCAGGGTGACCATGATCACCGGAACCAATGGAAAAACAACCACTTCAAGAATTGTGGCAAACATGATGGAACAAAACCGGATGAGGGTAGTTACCAATAAATCAGGAGCTAATCTATCCAGCGGCATAACAACGACACTGATAAGTGCCCTGACCCTTGGTGGCAAGCCCAGAGTCACCCATGCTCTTCTGGAAACCGATGAGGCAGCCTTCAGAACACTGGCTCCCCGGCTCAAGCCTGAGACCGTTATTGTGACCAACTTCTTTCACGACCAGTTGGATCGCTTCGGAGATCTCCAGACAACAGTAGATAAAGTCCGTGAAGGCATCAGCAAAATCCCGGATGCAGTTCTCATCCTCAATGCCGATGACTCCCTCTGTGCGTCTCTGGGAAGGAACGTTTCAAACAGGATTATTTATTTTGGCATGGGTGAAGGCGTTTACCCGGAAACCGGCGCCAATATCAACAACGATGCCGCTTTCTGCATGCAATGTAATTCAAGGTATGAATACTCATCGGTAACTTTTGGCCATTTAGGGCATTTCAGCTGCCCTTCCTGCGGCTTCGGCAGACCTCATACCCATGTGGAGTGCAGCGGCATTCTTTCCTATGACAACCTGGGCTCCAATATTGAAATCTCTGGGCCGGATATGAGAATAACCGTAAAACTGGCTTTGCCAGGGCTTTACAACATCTATAACGCCCTTGCTGGAGCCTCCTTCGGCATTGCGGCAGGTCTTGACGAAAAGGAGATAGCCACGGCTCTCTCAGGCTTTGAAAGCGGCTTCGGGAGAATGGAAACCATCCATGCCAATGACAGGGAACTGAAGATGATCCTGGTTAAAAACCCCACCGGATTCAACCAGGTTCTGCGTTTTCTGCTCACCCAGGAGAGGCCCTGTGTAATTGCCCTTGCCATCAATGACAAGCTGGCGGATGGCACAGATGTATCCTGGCTCTGGGATGTGGATTTTGAGGTGCTTACGTTAATGAATGACCGAATTCGGGCCTTTTATGTTTCGGGTACCAGAGCCGAAGACATGGCGGTAAGGCTTAAATATGCCGGAATATCGCCGGACATGATCATGATGGAAAAGGAATACAGCCAACTGATCAGCAAGGCATTGCAAAAGGCCGAAGCCAGGGAATCCTGCTATATTCTTCCCACCTATACAGCCATGATGGATATCCGGAAAATCCTTAAAAGACGATTCGGTTTGAAGGAATTCTGGAAATAGAAAAGGGATTGAGCCTATGTATGAGATCAATATATGTCATTTATATCCGGATCTTATGAATCTCTGCGGGGACAGGGGCAGCATCATCGCCCTCACCAGACGCTGCGAATGGCGCGGCATTCAGGTACGGGTTAAATCGGTATCCCTCAATGATCCCCTCAGCAATGAGGATTATGACATCCTGTTTATCGGCGGCCAGAACCTTGACCAGTCAATCATCCATGATGACCTGAAAAAGGGCAAGGGAAAGGTCATAAGGGAGGCCGTTGAAGCGAATAAGGTGATTCTTGCCGTATGCGGCGGGCTCCAGCTTCTTGGACGTTATTGCAGAACTCAGGACGGAAGGGATCTGGAATGCATCGGAGCTTTGGATCTTTGGACCCATGAAGGTGACAACAGACTCATGGGAAATCTGATCTTTGAATGTGATTTTCTTAAGAATGAGCATTTTGATGGTCTGATAGCGGGGTTTGAGAACCATTCCGGCAAGACCTGGCTGGGTTCCGGCGTCAAACCCATGGGGAGAGTGGTAACAGGCTTTGGTTTAAACGGAGAAGATGGCTATGAAGGCGCAATTTACAAGAACACCTACTGCACCTATGCCCAAGGCAGTCTCCTGCCAAAGAATCCGGCTCTGACCGACCATCTGATCACCCTGGCTCTTAAGAACAGGTATTCCGACTTCGAATCCCTGGAGCAGCTGGACGACGGTTTTGAACGGGCGGCAAGGGATTCCATCATCAAGAGTTTGATGGGGAAAAAGAATTTTTGACGATGGCTCCACAGGAAGAATTCAGGTGGTTCCCAAAAAGCTGTTAAGGAAAAAAAGCTGCGCTTCTGACCCTTTCAGGCCATGCGCAGCTTTTCTTATATTCGGTAATAGATCAGAATTCTGCGTTATTGACTGTTCTGGGATAGGGGATGACATCCCGGATGTTCTGCATACCTGTGATGTACATCATCATGCGCTCAAAGCCAAGTCCGAATCCTGCATGACGGGCGCCTCCAAAACGCCTTGTATCCAGATACCAAAGGTAGTCCTCCCTTTCAAGACCCATCTCCTTCATCCTGTTCTCCAGAACATCATAGCGTTCCTCTCTCTGACTGCCTCCAATGATCTCTCCGATTCCCGGCACCAGAAGATCCATGGCCGCCACGGTTTTGTTATCATCGTTCACACGCATATAGAACGCCTTGATCTCTTTCGGGTAGTTTATTACAAATACAGGCTTCTTCATGATCTCCTCCGTGAGATAGCGCTCATGCTCGGTCTGGAGGTCACAGCCCCAACTAACAGGGTATTGGAAGCTCCGGCCGCTCTTCTCCAACAGCTCAATGGCTTCTGTGTAGGTGATGCAACCAAATTCAGAATCCAGCACCTTGTTGAGTCGGTCATAAAGCCCCTTATCTACAAAACTGTTCAAAAAGTCCATCTCTGACTTTGCCTTTTCCATTACATCCCTGATAATATAACGGATCATATCCTCGGCCAGTTTCATGTCATCATTCAGGTCAGCAAACGCAATCTCGGGCTCTACCATCCAGAATTCTGACGCATGGCGTGTTGTATTGCTGTTTTCAGCCCGGAATGTGGGGCCAAAGGTGTAGACCTTGCCAAATGCCAGACTGTAGGGCTCAACAGCCAACTGACCGCTTACGGTCAAACCGGTGCGCTTCCCGAAAAAGTCCTCGCTATAATCTATCTCTCCGGAAGGGGTTCGGGGCGGATTCTCCAGATCAATTGTGGTTACCTGGAACATTTCGCCAGCCCCCTCACAGTCACTGGAGGTTATGATTGGGGTGTGAACATAAACAAAGCCCCTGTCCTGGAAAAACTTGTGAATGGCATGGGACAGCAGCGAACGGATGCGGAAGACCGCTGAGAAGGTGTTAGTTCTGGGCCTCAGATGGGCGATGGTTCTCAGATATTCAAAGGTATGTCTTTTCTTTTGTAGCGGATACTCCGGCACAGACGCACCCTCTACATCGATTTGAACAGCCTTTATTTCATAGGGCTGTTTGGCCTGGGGAGTCTCCACCACACTCCCTATCACCCGGATGGCGCTTCCTGCATTCAACTTTGAAATCTCATTAAAATTGGTCAATGTATCGTCAAAGACAACCTGCAAATTACGAAAACAGGAACCGTCATTGATTTCTATAAAACCAAAGGTCTTGGAATCACGTATGGTACGGACCCAGCCGCATACCATTACATCCTCCCTCACATATTGGGCATATGTTTCATTGAGTTTGCCAATTTCGATTCTTCCCAAGAAAATCACTCCATTTCAGCCATTTGTATCGGTTCATACACCATGGGCTTATTGTAAGACATCCTGTTAAAAGCATATATGCCCTTGAGGATGCCTGAAATATACTATTTGGATTGTATCAAAGCTGCTTCCTGAAGGGAAGCCCAATCCCGCTTCATTATTAAATAACCTGATTCATGGATTGGATGGGTTCAAGCTTCCAAGAATGGATTCAACCGCGCCCTCCACATCCTTATCGCTGCAATCAATGATAATATCGGCATATTGCTCGTATAGCGGAGTTCTTTCAAGATAAATATCATTCAGTGTCTGATTCCTGCTCATGGCGATACCCCGGGTGGCAATATTGTTTATTCTTTTTTGTAGAGTTCCAATATCTACCTTCAGATAGATGACAACAGCACCTTTTTTCAGATGAGCCATGGCCTTGCTGCTGTATACTACACTCCCACCCGTTGCGATAACGGTATGGTTATACGACCCCTTAAGAATTGCCTGTTCCTCAGCCTTCAAAAAACCCGCTATTCCGAATTCATCAATCATATCCTGCAGAAGTCTACCATGGGACCTTTGGATTTCCAGATCGGTATCTACAAAGTTCATACCCAGAGTCTTTGCCAGTATGACTCCCACAGTGCTTTTGCCTGCTCCAGGCATCCCCACCAAAACGATATTATCCATATAAGCACCATTTATCCCTAATGCCGCCCTACATCATATGGCGCCTGTCCGGTTAAGCCATGATGGGAGCTGCCTTCTTCAATTCGTTGAATTTGTCTTCCATTATAGCCCTGGCAGGAGCCATCATTAAGGGCCAGCTTTTTGCAATCTGTTCATAAAACCAGTTTGAATTCTCTTCTCCCTGATTGGTCAATGAAGATATTTTTACCCAGTAATCTGGTTTTGCAATCAGGGACATTATATCGGCATTAGCCAGGCAAGCCTCTTCAGGGGAAGCCCCACATGCCCTGGCAAGGGAAGAATGGTTCAGAATGCAATGTTTGACTCTTTCCAGCTTGTCCTTGGGATAATTGAATTGCTTGAGCAGCTTCTCTGCAATGGCTACCCCCTTGGTTTCATGCTGTTCCATATTCATCTCATCAATCACAAAAGAAAAATCGTGAAGGTAGGCGGCCAGTTCCACAATCTCTGGGTCCGCTCCTGTTTCCACCGCCAGCTTTATGCCATAATGGGCTACAAGGATGAGGTGGTTCTCATAAAACTCCCTGCCTATAGCAGTGTTGCTGCATTCCCCCTTGACGTACTCCCTGATATAGTCTACCAGCAAAAAATCACAACCTTCCGAGAATAGTAGAAGCATTTATTTGTTAGTAAATTTGCAATCCGCATACTAAAAGGCGACAATGCCCCTTATAAAATTATAATGCCCCCTCCATACTCCAAACAAGTATCCAAACTGTCAATAATCCCGCTTAAAATCATCCTTTCTTCATACATATTTTTTATAGCTTTTATTATCAACAGCTATTAACATGGTATGAAACAAAGAGTTTTATCTTTATCTTAAGCAGAATAAGTGCTATACTACCCAAAAGGAAAATGGAGGTACAGTGAAATAATGGTGAACAATACTCGAAAATATGTTCTTACCGGGCTCATGACTGCATTGGTACTTTGCCTGACCTTCTTTATCAAGATACCGGTTCCCTATACCTCCGGTTACATTCATCTGGGTGACAGCATGATCTATCTCTCTGTCATGATTCTGGGTCCGGTTTATGGAGCCTTTGCTTCGGGAATAGGCTCCATGCTGGCAGACCTTTTGGGAGGATATGCCCAGTATGCCGTCCCAACCCTGATCATCAAGTCTCTGATGGCATTTTGCATGGGACTCATCTTGAAAAGCCGCAGCAGAAAAGGAACATTTGTGTCTGTATTGACGTCCATCATGGTTTGGGCGGGGTTCTGTTCCGGAGCAATCATAAATCTTCAATCCAGTATCCGTGCACATGGAAAAGGAAGGATTCTTGAGAGTGTGCTGGATCCAGGTGTGGATACCGAAACTCTTGCAAGCATGGAGAATAAATTAAACAATCTGACCCTGTACCTGGTTTTAGGTATCGCATCAACCATACTGGTTCTGTCAGTAACTGCCTGGCTCATATCCAGAAAAAGCGGCCCCGACATTTTCAGCATGAAAGCAATAATAGGTATGACCGCTGCCGGTATGTGCATGGTCATGGGCTATTTCATCGTGGAATCCTTCATGTATGGCCCCATACCGGCCACCTTTAGCATTCCACCGAATCTGCTCCAGTTCTTCGGAGGTGTTCTGATGGCAGGCCTTATGGCACCGGCCTTAAAAAAGGCGTCACTGATACAGTCATAGGGTCCGGACTTCTATTGCAATGACATTTCGGATCTGCCATTGCGAGAAGGCTCCTCTTTTGTCATTGCGAGGAGCGAAGCGACGAAGCAATCTCCCTTTTTAGAGGTTGGATGTGGGAGGCGGGAAGTGAGAGTGAAGGAAGGGCTTTGAGGTCTGAGATTGCCGCACTCCGCTGACGCTCCGTTCGCAATGACAATAAGGGATCACGTAAAACAAGGACGCATTGCGATAAGGCGCCGAAACATCCTGCAGGCTTAACGCAGTCCTGCTACCTCTAAAATCTCGGTGGTGGATTTCAGTCTGTTCATGGTATATAGGTGTACACCTGGAGCACCGCCATCCAAAAGCTCCCGGATCTGTTTTCCGGCATATTCTATACCGGCCTTGCGCAAATCCTCCGGGTTGTCCTGATATTTGTCAATCATGAGCACCAGCTTAGCAGGAATGGAGCAGCCGCTTCTGGCGGTCATTGTTTTAATCCTTGCATTGAATATGGGCATGACTCCCGGCACAATGGGACAGTTGATGCCTATCTGGGCTGCCCGGTCCAAGAAGTCGAAGTACAGCCTGTTATCAAAGAATAGTTGGGTTACCAGAAGGTCCACACCTGCGTCCACCTTATCCTTCAGCCTTCTTCTGTCCTCATCCAGCCTTTTGCTGTCCACATGCCCCTCAAGATAGGCGGCTGCTGCGATGCAAAAATCCCCCTCCTTTGCCTTCCGGATATGGGCTATCAATTCATTGGCATACCGGAAAGCGCCCTTACTGAAATCAAAATCGGGCTGATCAATAGGCGGATCCCCTCTGAGAGCCAAAACATTCTTAATATTCTCTTGCTTCAGGCTTTCCAAAACCTGATCTATCTGTTCCACGGAATGCCCTACACAGGTAAGGTGTGCCATGGCTTCGATCCCGTAGGTGTTTTTCAGCCGGGATGCGATTTCAACCGTTCTTCCCCTGGAGCTTCCCCCAGCCCCGTATGTCACGCTGATATAATCAGGTGACAATGCCTTAAAGCCCGGGATAGAATCAAAAAGGTTCTCCAGCGGAACCTCGGGCTTGGGCGGAAAAATCTCAAAGGACAAAACCTGCTTCTTATTTCGGAACAGTCGGGACAATCTCATTTTATATTTACCTCCTTCTATATCAGGCTTACAATAGCCGGTATGGTTATTATTGAAAGAAGAGTGGATACAGAAACGCATTTTGAAGCAAATACTGCATCCTTGTCAAACATCTCGGCAAAAACAGTGGTATTGGCACCTACGGGCATGGCCAGGGCTGTTATCAGCACCGCTGCCGGCGTAGGGGGTATCCCTGGGATCCTGGTAAGGGCAAGGGCTATCAGCGGCATCAGTATCAGTCTGACGAAGGAAGAAAGATATACCCTCCAGTCTGAGAAGATATCCTTCAGCTTTGCAGAACTGATCACCGCTCCGATAATCAGCATGGAGATGGGCATGGTCATATCTCCCACAATAGTTACGGCGCTTTCAACGGGCTCCGGTATAGGAATGTGGAAGATAAAGATAATCATCCCCACATAAACCGCAACGATACAGGGGTTGGCAAAAACCTTAGCGACGATCTCTCGTTTAGTCCCCCGACCTCCAAACATGACATAACCATAGGTCCACAAAATGATGTTGAAGGCGACAATATAGAAAGAGCCGTAAAAAACACCATCATCGCCATAGAGAGCGTACATGATGGGCAATCCCATATATCCACAGTTGGAAAAAACAGCGGAAAACCTCAATATAGGGGCTGCTTCCTCTGAGAATCTACCATAGATCAGCCTGGAAAGCCATATGGACAGGAGGTACATAAAAAGGGCCATTCCCATCATCCAGAAGACATTGATAAGCCTCTCAGTGGTAAAGGTAATAAAAAAAGACTTTAAAACAAGCATGGGAGAGGTGACATAGAGCATGACCCCGGAAAGCTTTTTGCTTGCGGTCGGGTCAATAACTCCTGCCTTTCCGGCTACATATCCTATCAGCATTATGATGAAAAGAATGAGAACCTGATTCAGGATCAAGATAAGATCCATCCATACACCTCCGCATTAAATCCATGCCCTGTTCTTCCAGATAACTGACAAATAACTTTGAATAACAGTTTACCTGATAGATTTCAATTAAGCAATGGACATGATTGTAGAAGTCAGATCTCACTTTTGCCTGAAAAACCATCAATGGGGACAATCCTTTTTCCTGACAGGCTTTCAAGGACTGATCTGGTTGGTCAAAACCAATGCATAGTTCAGTACTCCGGCATAGATCACCCAAAGCATATAGGGGATCATGAGCCAGCATGCTACAGCATCAATACCTGAAAGCTTCATGGTTGTTATGACAACAAGTACCGCCAGTATAATCAAATCAAGAAGTGCGACCCCTTTTAGCCCAAATCTGAAGAACAGAATGGACCACATAAAATTGAACACCAGTTGGGATACATAGTAAAAAAGTGCGTCCCTGACCTCCTCCCTGTCCCAGCCTGTCCTGAATACCTTGTATGCGGCAATACCCATCAGGATATAAAGAAAGGTCCATACAGGCCCAAAAACCCATCCTGGCGGTGCAATAGCAGGCTTGTGCATCATCTCATAGGTGACCCTCATCCCGGAAGATAACAATGCGCTGATTAAACCCATACCCAAGCTGATGGATACACTGATTAATAGAGTCCAGCTATCCTTCCTCTCGTCATTTAAAACTATTTTTTTGATAGCCATCAACCCCCTGAAGGTTGGTCTGCTGATACAAATATATGCCATGATCCCTTCAGAATTTGCCTGGGTAAAGATGCAGCGCTCAAATTAAGCATTAAAGTCCCGTACCATATCCACCTATACAAAAAAAGGAGCTGTCCTATGACCAGTGGCCACCATAACAGCTCCTTTCAGTAAATCGGATTTGTGGGTTTTAGTTCTCCGGATAATTCTCACGGGCAATGTAATGGGTATGCAAGAGATCGTGAGACTTATGTCCTCCGGGTTCACCCAGATATTCCTCATAGAATTTCTTTACTGTGGGATTGTGGTGCGAGAATCTGAAGGTGCTGGCCTCATCCTCCTGGTATATGGCCTTGGCTCTCTCAGCACAGAGATCGATGTCGTTCCTGACAGAAGCCGGCTGGATGGGCTGGCCGCCGCCTGTGACACAACCGCCGGGGCATGCCATGATCTCTATGAAGTGATAGGTCTCCTCACCACTGCGTACCTTCTCCATCAGCTTTCTTGCGTTTCCAAGACCATGAGCAACAGCTGCTCTGATCTTAATACCTGCAATCTCCACCTCTGCGGTTTTGATTCCATCTTCACCGCGTACAGAGTTCACCTCAACCTGCTCGGGATCCTTGCCGGTCAGAAGATATGGAACGCTCCTTAAGGCTGCTTCCATAACACCGCCGGTAGCACCAAAGATCACGCCTGCACCGGTGGCTTCGCCCATTGGATGGTCAAAGGATTCATCCTCAAGATTTACAAAGTCGATACCGGCTTCCTTGATCATCTCAGCCAATTCACGGGTGGTCAGCACCTCGTCAACATCCGGGTAACCAACTGCCGCCATTTCAGGCCTTTGAACCTCGAACTTCTTAGCCGTACAAGGCATAATGGATACCACAAACATCTTTGCAGGATCAATCCCGGCCTTCTCGGCATAATAGGACTTCAACATGGCACCAAACATCTGATGAGGTGATTTACAGGTGGACAGATTGTCCAGCATATCCGGGAAAAAGTGTTCGCAGAACTTGATCCAGCCAGGGCTGCATGAGGTAATGAGAGGAAGCTTGCCATTATTCTTGATCCTGCTTACCAACTCGGTACCCTCTTCCAGAATGGTCAGGTCGGCTGCTGTATCGGTATCAAAAACCTTGTCAAATCCAAGCTTCTTCAGCGAGCTCACCATCTTGCCGGTAACCGGTGTTCCGATAGGAAGGCCGAATTCCTCTCCCAGAGCGGCTCTGACAGCGGGCGCAGTCTGAACAACCACATGCAGATCCTTATTTGCAATAGCATCCCAAACCTTTTCAGTTGAGCTCTTTTCACGAAGAGCACCTACAGGACAAGCGGTAATACACTGTCCGCAATTGACGCAGGGGGTATCCTTCAGTGGCATATGGAATGGTGATGCCACAATGGTGTTATAACCCCTGTCCATGGTCTCAATAGCCGATACGGTCTGAACATCCTTACAAACAGCGACGCAGCGGCGGCACAGAATACATTTGTTGGGATCCCGCACGATGGATGGCGACAGATCGTCTATGGGGTAGTTCTGCTCCTCGCCCTCAAAGCGAATGTCCTGAATGTTGAGATCGCGGGCAAGCTTCTGCAGTTCGCAGTTTATGCTTCTTACGCAGGAAAGGCATTTTTTTTCATGGCTGGAAAGAATCAGCTCCAATGTAACCTTTCTGGACTCTCTGATCTCAGGACTGTTTGTAACAACCTTCAGTCCTTCAGCAACAGGATACATACAGGATGCCTGCAGGCTCCTTGCCCCAACATCTACTACACACATGCGGCATGCGCCGATCTCATTAATCCCTTTAAGGTAGCAAAGTGTCGGGATATGTATGCCCGCGATTTTTGCCGCCTCCAGGACCGTAGATCCAACCGGGGCTTTGACTTCTTTACCGTCTATGGTCAAAGTAACAAAATCTGACATTTACTGCACTCTCCTTTCCTTATTGGGTAATGATGGCGTCGAATTTGCATGCTTCCATACAAACGCCGCACTTGATACATTTGGATACATCGATGGAATGGGGCTTTCTTACCTCGCCGCTTATGGCGCCCACAGGGCATTTCTTTGCGCACAGGGTACAGCCCTTACACTTCTCAGCAATAACCACATACTGCAACAGTGCCTTACACACACCTGCCGGGCATTTCTTATCCCTGACATGAGCCAGATACTCATCCCGGAAGTACCGCAGTGTGCTGAGGACGGGATTGGGTGCAGTCTGACCCAGTCCGCACAGTGCAGATTTCTTGATATTATCGGCCAGAATCTCCAGCTTCTCTATATCCGATTCCTCACCCTTACCCTGGGTAATCTTATCAAGGATCTCATACATCCTCTTGGTTCCTATCCGGCAAGGCGGACACTTTCCGCAGGACTCGTCCACGGTGAACTCCAGGAAGAACTTGGCGATATCCACCATACAGTTGTCCTCGTCCATGACGATGAGACCGCCGGAACCCATCATGGAACCCAGTTCGTTGAGAGAATCATAATCTATGGGCGTATCAATATGGCTTGCAGGTATGCAGCCGCCGGAAGGGCCACCGGTCTGGGCAGCCTTGAACTTCTTGCCATTGGGTATACCGCCGCCTATTTCATAAATAACCTCGCGGAGGGTTGTCCCCATGGGGATCTCAACCAGACCTGTGTTATTGATCTTGCCTCCCACAGCAAACACCTTTGTTCCCTTGCTCTTTTCAGTCCCGATGGTGTTGAACCATTCATATCCTTTATTGATTATGACCGGAATATTAGCATAGGTCTCAACGTTGTTGAGAAGGGTCGGCTTGCCGAACAGGCCTTTCACAGCCGGGAAAGGAGGTCTTGTTCTGGGTTCGCCCCTGTGTCCCTCAATGGAGGTCATGAGAGCGGTTTCCTCTCCGCAAACGAAAGCACCGGCTCCAAGGCGGAGATCTATATTAAATGAGAAATCTGTTCCAAAAATATTATCGCCCAGAAGGCCATATTCCCTTGCTTGTCTGATTGCTATATTTAGCCTTTCAACAGCGATGGGGTATTCAGCACGGACATAGATGTAGCCTTGGTCGGCACCAATGGCGTATCCGGCTATGGTCATAGCCTCCAGCACTGAATGGGGGTCACCCTCCAGCACTGACCTGTCCATGAACGCTCCGGGGTCACCCTCGTCAGCGTTGCAGCAAACATATTTCTGATCACCTTCAGCCTGAGCAGCAAACTGCCACTTCAGTCCTGCGGGGAATCCGGCACCACCGCGTCCGCGAAGACCGGATTTTTTAAGGAGGTCTATAACCTCATTAGGTTCCATCTCAGTGAGAACCTTGGCCAACGCCCTGTATCCGTCATGGGCGATATATTCATCAATATTCTCGGGGTTAATGACGCCGCAGTTTCTGAGGGCAATCCTCTTCTGCTTGCTGAAGAACCCCACATTCTCAAGGGATTTTGCCACATCTTCAGCATCCTTGTCCCCAAGAAGAAGATGTTTAACAATACGACCCTTGACGAGGTGTTCCTCAACAATTTCAGGTACATCCTTAACAGATACCCTTGAATATGTAGCCCCTTCAGGATAGATAACCATGATGGGACCCTTTTCACAAAGTCCAAAGCATCCTGTCTTTACGATTTTGACCTCTTTATCAATACCATGTTCAACAAGAAGCTTATGCAGGGCTTCTTCTATATCAGTAGATTTTGAAGCGGTACAACCGGTACCGGCGCATATAAGTACATGCGATCTGTAAATCATAAGTCCAACCTCCCTGACCTCATACTTTATTTTTCAGCGGCACCGATTGTGAATTCCAGAACCGGTCTTCCGTTAACAATGTGTTCGGCTACAATCCTTCTTGCCTTCTCGGCATCCAGCTTCACATAGGTTGTTTTCTCGCCATTGGCGTCAACGATCTCAGCTATGGGCTCAAAACGACAAATGCCAACGCATCCTGTCATGGTCACGTTGACGGTATGAATGTTTCGTTTATTCAATTCCTCAACAAAGGCATTCATTACCGGCCTGGCTCCGGCTGCAATGCCGCAGGTGGCCATCCCGACAACTATTCTTGTTTTATTTTCATTTTCACGAACAGAAATCTCTTTGAGAGCTCTTTCACGAATTGCTTCCAGCTCTTTAATTGACTTCATCCAAAACACCTCCAAAAACCGATTTAAATCCTTCACTTAATGTATTCTGTATCCATTCTTGAACATGACGATTGGTGATTGATACACCTTCTAATGCTTCTTTTACGTCGGCCAGGTTGAATTCCAACTCTTCGTACTCACTAGTAAATCTGAATTCCCAGTTAATCTCAGGATGGGACGCAACCAACATAGCCAAAGTGTCGGCAATATTGCCTACCGGAACCCGATCCACACTATCCACCGGGAAAGTTGCGATTACCTCTGTCCCTTCATTGACAACCGATTTGATACTGAAAACGCCTCCCGCCAGTTCGGCAGATTGTTTCAATAATGGTATCCCAAGCCCTACTTGGCGTGTCTTCCTGCTGGTGGTAAACGGATCTGTTACTCTATCCAGGAGGTCAGGCTCCATTCCCCTGCCATTATCGGATATAACGACTTTCAGTACACCGGGACGGCCTTCTGCCGTCAAGCTGATGGTAATACGATCAGCTTTTGCCCCAACAGCATTTTGTGCAATGTCCAAAATATGCAGTGATAAATCTCTCATAGCTAATCTCTGCCAGCAATAAATGCTGTGAGAAACATCCTAAACAGCCTCTGCCTCTTTTTCCTTATAGGACTTGATGATGTCAGGAATATCATCGGCTGTCAGCCTGCCATAAACGTCCTCATTGATCATGATAACAGGAGCAAGGCCGCAGGCGCCAATACAACGGCATGCATCCAATGAAAAGAGCCCGTCTTCTGTACACTGGCCGTTCTTGATTTTCAAAACATCGCTAAGCTTGTTAAGAATATCACCTGATCCCTTAACGTAGCATGCGGTTCCCATACAAACATTGATCTTGTACTTCCCCTTGGGTTCCAATGAAAACTGGGTGTAGAAAGTAACAACTCCATAAACATCGGCCAGAGAGACGTTAAGGCCTTCTGCGATTCTTTTCTGAACACCCATAGGCAGATAACCGTATATTTCCTGTGCCTCATGCAAAACAGGAATCAACGCACCACGGGTATCCTTATACTTGGCGATGATTTCGTCAAGCTTTTGTTCCTTTGATTCCTTGCAACAGCAAACGCCCATATCAATACCTCCTGATGATTATACTAATCCATATTGTGAACATATTAACGATCTTCGATTTCATTATAACAGTTTATTGATGAGGATATCAACAGAAAAGTCATAGAAGAGTCCAATATGTATTTTTCAACAAGTTTGAAGCGCGTTTTTAATATTTTTTTGTGAAATACGTAGAAATTTCAAAAGGCTCGTTATCGTGAGAAGGCATTGCCAATGAAGCAATCCCTAAATCTCTATCATGCGGTTCCTCCTTTGCGGTATTTAAAAGTGCGGGCAATGCCCCGTCAGCAATAACCCGCACCCTAATAGCCAAATTAATTATGAAACATGAGATGAACATACTGTGATCAATTTGTAAAAATTACAATCCCATATTGTTATAACCCGAGTCCACAAAGATCACCTCTCCTGTCACGCCCGATGACAGGTCGCTTAAAAGGTATACCGCTGTTTTGCCCAAATCATCCAGGGTAACGTTTCGTTTAAGTGGTGAACGCTCCTCCACAATGCTCAGTATATCGCTGAAGTTTTTCACACCCTTTGCGGAAAGTGTCTTGATCGGCCCTGCAGAGAGTGAATTAACGCGGATATTACTGCTGCCAAGTTCATAGGCGGCATAACGCACACTGGCTTCCAGAGCCGCTTTGGCAACACCCATTACATTGTACCCTGGCATGATCTTTATGGATCCACGATAGGTAAGGGTTATTATGCTGCCTCCCTCGGTCATGAGCTGTGCTGCATGCCGGCAGACTGCCACCATGGAGTAGGCACTGATATCCATAGCCACCCTGAAACCCTCACGGCTTGTATTGAGGAAGGAATCCTTAAGATCCTCACTCTTGGCAAAGGCAATGGCATGAACCAATCCGTGAAGCACCCCAAATTCGGTCTTTATCCAACCAAACAGCCGTTCAATATCCTCATCAGAGGAGACATCGCAAGGGTAGGCATGGAGCGGTCCCATATCCGCTGTCAGTTTTTTCAGTTCCTCCTTTTCTCTGTCGCCAAGATAGGTAAAGATCAGATTGGCGCCTTCCCTGTGGGCTGCCTGAGCAATCCCCCAAGCAATGCTCCATTTATTTCTCACTCCCATTATCAGAATATTTCTTCCTGCTAACAGCTCTCCCATTTCTTATCTCCTTTCATTCGCAACTTCCGGTATCCCGGGGTTTGGCTGTTCCAACCGGCATACTACCGGTTGAAGCCTAAACCAATTATAAATTATACAGCCTTTTATTGCCATAGTATATCCCCCATTCCCCATTACTTAACAGCGAATTCCGATTATGTCGCCATATGGCGAATCGTGTCGAAATCCGCTCCTGAAGCCGTTTTTGTTGACTAATCAATCGAATTATGTTATGATTTAGCAAAGAAATACAAAAGGTTTTATAACTTGCTATCCGGGGGGATACAAATGAAAAGGATTGAAGTCGTGCGCGGTCAGCTCAACAAGGCGCTTGAAACCGGGTGCAAAAAGGATGTCGTCCTCACCATCAGCCGACAATTAGATGACTTGATAGTGGAGGCAATGAAGATGCAAAATAAGAAGTACATAAACAAAGGGCAGATCCGGATATAACGGATCCGCCCTTTTTCATTGGCACTAAATACAAAACTGAATGCACTCTTATCATCTTACCCTTTCAACAAAACGGGCGATCCTTACCAGGGCTTCACGGATGTTTTCAATGGATGTGGCATAGGTGGCTCTGACAAAGCCCTCGCCGCAGGCACCAAAGGCGTTGCCCGGAACAGTGAGCACCTTCTCTTCGATCAGCAGCCTTTCACAGAATTCATCGGAACTGAGACCCGTGGATCTTATATCAGGAAAACAATAGAAGGCACCAAAGGGTTCAAAACAATCAAGCCCTAACTTGTTAAAGCCATCATGCATAACACGCCTTCTCTTGTTGTACTCATCGACCATCCTTCTAACTTCAGGCTCACCGTTTCTAAGGGCTTCTATAGCCGCAAACTGAGCGGTGGTGGGGCTGCACATGATGGCATACTGATGTATTTTTTTCATCTGCTCCAGTGCATCGGGATGCCCGCAGGCAAAGCCTATTCTCCAGCCCGTCATGGCAAACGCCTTTGAAAAGCCGTTGATCACGATGGTCTTTCCCTTCATTTCCGGAAACTGTGCTATGGAGACATGCTTTCCCTTATAGTTCAGTTCCGCATACAGTTCATCGGAGATCACAATGATATCCTTATCCCGAAGCACCTCAACAATCCTGGCATAATCCTCATAGTCCATGGTTGCACCTGTGGGATTATTGGGATATGCAATAATAACAGCTACGGTTCTGTCGGTTATACACTCCTCTAGCTGCTCGGGCTGAATGCGAAAACGGTGTTCAGCCTTCAGTTCCAGTGGTACGGGAGTAGCCCCGCAAAACATGACGCACCCCTTGTAAGCTACAAAGGAAGGTTCGGGAATGATCACTTCATCACCAGATCCGGCAAAGGTACGAAGGGCGATATCAATGGCCTCGCTGCCGCCCACTGTAACCAGAATCTCGGAAGCCGGATCATAGCTCAAGTTATACTTCCTGGCCATGTATTTGGCGATTTCTTCCCTGAGCTCTATAAATCCTGCGTTGGATGAATAGAATGTTTTTCCCTTCTCGAGGGAATAGATGCCTTCCTCACGTATAGTCCAGGGCGTTTCAAAATCGGGCTCGCCAATACCAAGAGAAATGGCATCCTTCATCTCGTTGATTAAATCAAAATATTTCCGGATTCCCGATGGCGGTGTATCCAGGATGTGGGACTTTATCCTATCCTTTATGTTCATAACACCACAGCCTCCCTTTCATCCTTTCGAGCCCGGCTGAAAATTACTCCGTTATCCTTGTAATTCTTAAGTACAAAATGGGTGGATGTGCTCAATACCGAATCAATGGTGGCCAGCTTCTCAGCTACAAACAGGGCAACCTCCTTCATGGTCTTGCCCTCCACCACAACAAAGAGGTCAAATCCTCCTGACATGAGACTGCAAGCTGTTACCTGAGGGTATTGATAGATCCTCTCGGCAACTTTATCGAACCCCTGGCCTCTCTGGGGAGTAACTCGAACCTCTATATAGGCCGTGACCACATTCTCCTCCGCCTTTTCCCAGTCTATCAATGTTTTATATCCTGTGATAATACCTTTATCCTCCATATCCTTTATGACCGCCTTTACCGATTCCACATCGGTATCCAGCATGATCGCAAGTTCTTCATCGCTGATTCGGCTGTTTTTCCGCAGAATATCAAGAATTTCCTGTCGCATGTTTATTACTCCTTTCAAAATGCAATTATCGGGACTTTGAGCTACAAGAAAACCCTGCTTGCTTAAGCAGGGATCACATCAATCGAAAAGTACTGCGCCAGGTCTTATAAAAAGACCACCTTCGGCACCTGTCTACTGAGATTCCTGACCGTCTTCCTTATAATACTCCTGCTCTTTATTCTCTATGAATATTTCCGCCTCATTCAATGAATCCTGGTACCTGGCCAGTGCTTCAACCACCTGGCTTTTCATCATCTTGATATCGTGCTTGATATCGATAATCTTCTCTCGTTCGGCCTCAAGGGCCGCATCGAGCCTTATTTTCTCCTGTTCTGCCTTGCTCTTGGCTTCTTCCAACATGGATTCAGCCTTTTCCTGCGCCGTAATCAGGGCACTGGCTATCCTTTCCTTCTCCCTGGCCAGGGTCTCGGATTCGTTGGCGGCAGTTTCAAACCGTGCCTTCATCTCTCTGATCTGAAGTTTCAGATTGGAGATCTCATCATCCTTCTCTTTCAAACGTTGGTCGAATTCATGGATGATCTTTTCTATGTAGGCATTGACATCCGATTTGTTAAATCCAAAAAGCGACGTTCCGAATTTTTTCTCTCCCGGCATTTACGACACTCTCCTTTTGCAAAATGGACTATAAATAGGAGCATGTTTTTCAAGACCTTCGGAGGTGATGGATACAGCCAAGCCAGTAACCACCCTGCCCCTCTCCATAAAAAGCTCGGTTTATAAGGTATTGATTCACAGATAAATATATAATATAGTAAAAGGCGCCAATTTACAACTATTTATTTATCCTGTGAGATCTATTCTCTATTGCCTGTTTTACAGACAAAACCATGTTTTATACGTGGGATCTGTCCCATGAAGCCGATCCGTGGTTTTTATGTGATGAGGTATTAATAAAAACATAAAAGGGGTATATATAAGTCTATACTTTTATATCGTCATATGATGGAGGTTTATTATGCATAAATTTGGAAAGATCAAAGTGACTACCGCCATTCCTGATGCTCTGTCCGGCCTTAAAGATTTATCCTGCAATCTCTGGTGGTCTTGGAACAGCGAAGCCATTGATCTCTTCCGGGATATCGACCTGATGCTCTGGGAAAAGCTCGACCGCAACCCTGTGCGGCTCCTTCAGGAGGTCAGCCTTCGAAAGCTTGAGGAAAAAATGGCCTGTCCTGATTTCATGGAGCGTTATGAAAGGGTTATGAATGATTTCAATCACTACCTTACAAATCAGGATACATGGTTCAATCAGGCCTTTCCCCAGTACAGGGATGAGCATATAATATATTTTTCGGCAGAGTATGGTTTTCACGAGGTGTTACCGGTTTACTCGGGCGGTCTTGGCGTCCTCTCCGGGGATCATTGCAAATCAGCAAGTGATCTAGGGCTTCCCTTCACAGCTGTAGGGCTCTTTTACAAACAGGGCTACTTTGACCAAAGAATAAATGCTGAAGGATGGCAGGAGACCCGGTTTACAACCCTGAACTACTCACAGCTTCCCGTTACTCCTGTTACTGATGACACTGGTAAACCACTTACCATAAGCGTTGAGCTCTCCAACCGCACTGTCTTCGCCAGGATATGGAGGATAGATGTGGGACGGGTAAAGCTATATCTGATGGACACAGATATACCTGAAAACAATGCCTACGACCGTTCTCTCACAGAGAGGCTTTACGGTGGGGACAGGGAGACCAGGATTCAGCAGGAGATCATTTTGGGCATAGGCGGCATACGGACACTGGACGCCCTTGGCATCAAGGGTACAGTATACCATATGAACGAAGGGCATTCAGCATTTATGAGCCTTGAACTGGCCAGGAAGCTGGTGGCCGAAAAGAACATACCCTTTGAAGAGGCAAGGGAGATTGTTTACTCCTCCTCTGTTTTCACCACCCATACACCGGTTCCTGCCGGCAACGATGTATTCCCTCTGGATATGGTGGATCGTTATTTCAACCATTACTGGGAGCAGTTAGGGCTTCAGAGGCATGAATTCATAAGGCTTGGTTTAAAGCCCGGGGATCCGGACAATTTTAATATGACGGTTCTGGCGCTCAATATGTCGGGTAGGAAGAATGGCGTCAGCGCTCTCCATGGTGCCGTTTCACGCAATATATTCAACTGTATCTGGCCGGGTTTTCACGAGGACGAAGTACCTATTACCCATATCACCAACGGAATACATACCATGACATGGTTGGCTCCGGGTTTCAGGCATCTTTTTGATAAATATTTCCCATCTGACTGGAAATACAGGTTGGATGATGAATCGGTATGGGAATCGGTGGACAATATCCCCGACGATGAACTGTGGAAAACCCATAAGGCTTTGAAGACCCAAATGATACGCTTTATCCGGGAGCGGCTTAAAAAGCAGTATATCGCCAATGGTGTTTCACTGAACGAGGTGAATGATCTGGATAACCAACTGGACACCGATGCGTTGACTATCGGCTTTGCAAGAAGGTTTGCCACCTACAAGAGGGCAAGCCTGATATTCCGTGATCTGGCCAGAATCGAGAAGATATTAAACAGCAAGGGAACCCCCGTTCAGGTCATCTTTGCCGGCAAAGCACATCCTGCGGACCGGCCGGCTCATGAAGTCATAAAGAGTATCCATGATATAGCTAAAAGGGAAGGTTTCAAGGGCAAGGTATTTCTCGTGGAGAACTATAATATGAGCATGGCTCGATATCTGGTTCAGGGAGTGGATGTCTGGATGAACAATCCCAGAAGACCTCTTGAAGCCAGCGGCACCAGCGGCATGAAGGCATGCGTCAATGGTGTGGTCAATTTCAGCATTATGGACGGCTGGTGGTGCGAAGGATATAACGGCAAGAACGGCTGGGTAATTGGTGATGATACTCCCTACCACAACGAGCATCACCAGGATGACGCCGACAGCAAATCCCTTTACGAGACTCTTGAAAGGGAAATCATCCCCCTCTATTATAACTGTGACGAGCGGGGAATTCCCACGGGCTGGATAAGAATGATGAAGGAATCCATCAAGTCGGTTACGCCTGTTTATGGAACCCAGCGCATGGTGAAGGAATACACCCAAGCCATGTATATTCCATGCATAGAGAGAATCCGGAAAATAAATGAATCCAATTATTCCATGGTCAGTGAACTGGCAGGATGGAAACGCCACGTTGAAGCAGCATGGCCCCAGGTTGCCCTCACCGCTAATCAGGATATCCATGGCCTGTCGGATTACAATGTGTTATCCGATCAGGAAATCAAGCTGTCCATAACGGTTCAGTTGGGAAGCCTGACCCCCGAGGATGTCAGTGTAGAGGTCTTTTACGGACCGCTGTCCGACAATCGCATAGTCCATGGAAAACCGCTGGAAATGAGCATGGTACGCCAGACCGACTCAGCTGCCTGGCATTATGAGGCCAGGCTCCGCCTCTCCGACGGTGGTGAATACGGCTATACCTTCAGGGTCATTCCTCGGAACACTAATCAGATGAACAGGTATGACCTGCCCCTGATCAAGTGGGTATGATGATGTGTTCAAAAATATATCTTTACTGTTACATTTGCGATAAAAACTTGCATCCCGGACGGGGAAATAGCTAAAATTAACATTAAAGCCGGCAGACCATTAAAACTGCCACTTTAAATAATTATGCTCTGCAGTATGTATTTACAGCAAGCATCAAAAATTGCGGTTTCAGGCTGGATTCCATGGGTGGGACCAGCCCTTGAATCTTCAAAACTAAGGAAGTATGGGGAATGTTGTTGAGGGAAAAATCACGTTTCTTTGATAAAATTCTGGTTTTGTTCATAATGGCAACCCTGGTTGCCTTTGTTTTTCTTGCCTCATTGACAGGGACAATCGCCCTTGCAGCCGATAACGAAAATCAGCCATCATTGGAGGCCATCTCCGCACTGCTTGTGGATGCAAGGCGCGGACAGGTCGTCTATACCAAATCAGCTGATGAACATGTAAAGACCCCTTTGGCCAACCGGCTGATAACCGCACTTATTGCATTGGAAAAATCTACTCCAGATGCCATGGTAACCGCAAGCAATGAGGCCATAAGTGTGGAAGGCGCCTCTCTTGAGTTGACCGTCGGTGAAAAATACTCCGTGCGCAACATGGTCTATGCCTTGCTCCTTACCGGCGCCAATGATGCGGCAAAGGCCATTGCCGAGCATGTTGGGGGAGGCGAAACAGGCTTTGTCCAGCTTATGAACGAATATGCAGCTAAAATCGGCATGACCGATACCCGCTTCACTAATGTCACCGGACTATATGATGAGGGACAATACACCACCGCCCAGGATATAGCCCTGCTTTTGCGGACTGCACTGGTAAATACCGAATTCAACAGGGTTTTCTCCGCACAGGCTAAGCCCTGGTATACTGAGAACAGGACAATTTTGCTTACCAATGCCAATAACATGTTCTGGAGCTATGAGGGTATCGACGGAGGTGTCCTGGGGTACTTCGACCCCTCGGTTCAGTCCATAGTCACCAGCGCTACAAAAAATTCCATGCGGCTCATCTGCATCCTGATCGATGTCCCCGCTGAAAAGGTTTATACCGACTCAGCGCAGTTGTTCAATTACGGCTTTGACAATTTCCGGTACGGCACCCTCGTGGCTGCAGGAAGTGCTCAAAAATCGGTCATCATCGAGGATGAAACCGTAAACCTGATCCCAACCGCCGATGTTCACTATATCTATCCCAGGGGACAGAACTATATAAAAAATGTGTCCATCAATGTGGATGAGGAAAAGCTTAAGCCACCTGTGACAAAGAACTCCATAGTGGGCATCATGACCTTTACCCTCATGGACGACACGGTCATCAATGTGGAATTGTACCCGGATAAGGAAATCCTCCCTAAGAAGACAGAGGCTCAGATCCTGAGGGAACGCCTGAAGGAGAACAAGGAACTGATCTATGTAATTATCGGGTTACTGGTTCTGGAGGTCATTCTGCTGATTTCAAAGGTTGTTACCCTGATCCGGAAAAAACGTCTGAAGGTAAGACCAAGAAACACCAGATATTACTGATGCCCATTTGCTGTATAACTAAAACCGCCCTGCAGCTTCAGTTCCTGAAGGCAGGGCGGTTTTATCCACTTCACCTTATTGCTTTCTCACCAAATACTCCTGAATGAACCTGTCTATATCCCCATCCATCACCTTTTGGATGTTTCCTTCTTCATAGTTCGTCCTGTGATCCTTAACCAAGGTATAAGGACAGAACACATAGGACCGGATCTGGCTTCCCCAGGCAATGTCCATTTGCTCTCCCTTGATCTGGGAGATTTTTTCCTGCTGCTCCCGTTCCTTCAGCTCAAGCAGCTTGGCTTTCAGCATTCTCATAGCCGTTTCCCGGTTCTGGAACTGGGATCGTTCATTCTGACAGGCCACTACAATTCCCGTCGGTATATGGGTAATGCGCACGGCTGATGAGGTCTTGTTAACATGCTGACCGCCGGCACCGCTGGCCCGGTAGACATCCATCTTCAGGTCATCGGGATTAATATCGATTTCCACCGAGTCATCCAGAACCGGCATCACTTCCATGGAAGCAAAAGAAGTATGCCTCCTCCCCGATGAATCGAAGGGTGAAATGCGGACAAGCCGGTGAACGCCTTTTTCAGATTTTAAAAACCCATAGGCATACTCTCCGGTTACTTCAACGGTTACACTCTTTATGCCGGCCTCCTCACCATCCAGAATATCCAGGATGCGGGTCTCAAAGCCATTTCGTTCTGCCCAGCGCGTATACATCCTAAGAAGCATCTGCACCCAGTCCATGGCCTCAGTGCCCCCGGCTCCCGCATGAAGGGTAAATATAGCGTCGTTGGCATCGTACTCCCCTGTCAGCAGGGTTTCCAGCCTGAGTTTTTCGTACCGGTCTCTCAGACGGTCAAACCCCGCCTGTACCTCTTCAAGCACCGATTCATCCTGTTCATCCAGACCTAGTTCGGCAAGGGTAAGGGCATCTTCACAATCGCTCAAAAGTTTATTGAAGAATTCCTGCTTAGATCGAAGAGTTTTTGTACGTTGCAATACTTTCTGGGACTTCTCTGCATCGTTCCAGAATTCTGGCTCCGATGCCCTCTGTTCCAGTTCTTCAAGCTCCTTCTCTATAGCAGGGAAGTCAAAGTGAATCCCCCAATTCCTTGATATTATCCAATAGCTCAGCCAATTCAAGCTTTGCTTGTTCAAGCTCAACCAAACTCACTCTAATCAGTCCTTTCAAAACTAAAATATTGCCATTCTAATTAACATCAGAGACGGCAGCCCTCTCATTATACAATAACCGATGCTTCTATGGAATAGCAGGTCACTTTATCAACAATACCCTGACCGGCGAACCGTCCGAGCCCTCAACCTTAAGCGGCAGGCAGATAAAATCATATATACCCGTATCAATATCCTTAAGATCCAGGTTCTCCACGATGGCTACCTCATGGGAAAGGAGCATCTTGTGAACCGGAAAGCTGTCGTCCCTGCTAAGTTCAATCGAGAAATAGTCTGTTCCTACCGTAAGGATACCGTTTTGGATCAGGTATTCGGCACAACCTGGGGTTATGGCAGGGTATTCTTCCCAAAAGGGTGTTTTTTCATCCCTCATACTCGCCCTGGTCTTGAAAAAAACAGCCTGGATCCCGGCAAGATCATATGGTTTGAGAAGATCTTCATCAATCAGATCAGAATGGGCGGACACCACAAGAACCCGGCCCAAAAGGCGTGCTAAATCAATTGATGCAATATCTTTTCCTCCGTCAATAAAATGAAGCGGAGCATCCATATGGGTCCCTGAATGAACACCCATATTGATCCTGGTCACATTTGCAACAGAACCCTTGCCGATGGAAGCGGTTCTGTCCACCGAAACCCCCGGATCTCCCGGCCAAACCGTCATACCGCTGAGAATGCTTCGGGTCACATCAAGAACTTGTCTTCCTTCAAACATCTTTTTACCTCCACCAAAAACATGATATAATAGCTCACATGAAAAAGCCAGTAGAATGCATGAAATGTCAGTTTTACCACGTCACATGGGATCCCCGTCACCCGAGGGGGTGCAGGTTTTACGGGTTTAAAGGCACGCGTCTTCCTTCCCAGGTGGTCCTTGAATCAAGCGGTGAGCCCTGCAATGCTTTCAAGCCCAGGGTGAATAGAAACACCCCTTAATTGGTTAATCTTTCATATGGGTGGGCCAATTAAAAAGCAGGTGGTATAGGTTCATGGATCAGGACAAAATACTGGACATCGCAGTGCGTGCAGGCTCTCTCCTTCTCAAAAGCGGTGCCGAAACCTACCGGGTGGAAGAAACCATCGTACGAATCTGTCAAAGCTATCGCCTTTCCTGTGATGCCTTTGTACTGCCAACAGGCATATTTGTCAGCGCCGAAGGTAAAAGGACACCCCTTACAATTGTCAGGCGGATATCTTACCGGACAGTTGATCTCACCAGCATATCCAGGCTCAATGCCCTATCAAGAAAAATTCAGAATCAAAAACCGGAATATCAGAAGGTTATGGCAGAGTTGGACGAAATCTCAAACATCAAAAAGTATTCCAATCTCACCATAGCCATGGCTTATGCCCTGACCGCCTTCGTCTATGTGCTCATATTCGGAGGCACATTGATGGAGAGTGCGGCTGCGGTCATCGTGGGCATTGTCCTGGGATTGCTGCGATTCCTATTCCGGCAGGGAAGCAGCTTTCCTTTCATCGAGTATTTTTTCGGCGGATTTGCAGCCGGTATTCTGGGATCCCTTTTCTCAGTCCTCATTGGTGTCAACCCATATCTGGTGATCATAGGGGCTCTGACAAACCTGGTTCCTGGGGTTGCTCTCACCAATGGAATAAGGGATCTTCTGCACGGAGACATTGTAAGCGGCCTTTCCAGGCTGGGGGAAGCCCTAATGACGGTATTTGCGATAGCGGCAGGAACCGGTATCGGTATTGCCGCGTGGAATCTGATTGGGGTGGTTGCATGATGATCCTGAAGTATTTGGCATTGGCATTTTTGGGCAGCATTGCGCCCGCTATTGCCATCAACATAGAAAAACGGCTTCTCCTGTGGGCCGGCCTTGGCGGTATGCTGGGGGTTCTGACAGCCCTTCTGGTGAACCCTTCCTCTTTTTCCTTCAGTATCAGCCAGATCTTTGCAGGTGCCATTATCATCGGTCTTTACAGTGAGCTTATGGCAAAGATTATGAAAGCACCCTCAACGGTTTTTGTGATTCCCGGCATCTTCCCCCTTGTTCCCGGCATAACCGCATACAAGACCATACAGGCATTTGTGGACAATGAAGTGTCCGAGGCTGCCCTGCTGGGTATTGATACGGTTGCAAAGGCCTTCTCCATAGCCTTTGGAATCATGCTGGTAACAGCAATCTTTCGCTTTGCAAGAAGAAGGCGCATATAGTTTTCAAAGGCCAAAGCTTCGATTTACTTTGCAAAAATCAAGACCGGCGGAGAGCCGGTCTTTAGTATTGATAGTAAGCAGTCTTAGCAGCAATCCTTGGATATACAATGGCATTTATCTTGCCCACCGAAAATACCAGGGAAGAATATCAGGATAATCAGAATGACTATAATAATCCATTCCCAACCGCCTCCAAAAAAGCCGCCGCAATCTCTACAATCGCCCATAGGAACACCTCGTTTGCTTTTGGTCTGATTCATACTATGCAGTGGGAATGATCCATGACACAGGCCTAACTTCCATATCGATCCAGTATCATATTGTATAGCTGCATATACTGAAGGGCCGAGTGATCCCAGCTGAAATCCTGAGACATGCAGGATTTCACCAGCTTCCTCCATTTGTCCCTGTCCTGGTAAACCTGGATGGCACGAACCACAGCATCCTTCATTTCATGGGCATTATAGTTGGCAAAGGTAAAGCCCGTACCCTCGCCGGTGTACATATTATACGGAATCACCGTATCCTTGAGCCCGCCCGTTTCCCTCACAATGGGAACAGTTCCGTATCGCATGCTGAACAGCTGGCTCAATCCGCAGGGTTCATAGAGTGATGGCATGAGGAACATATCGCTACCGGCATAGATCCTTTGGGCCAGTACCGAGTCATAGCATATGTTGGCTGAAACCCTTCCAAGATAACGGGACTGAGCCCATTTGAAATGATCCTCGTAACGTTGGTCACCGGTACCCAGCACAATGATCTGAAGCCCCAGATCCATGAGTTCTGCCATCATATGCTCGATCAAATCGAAGCCCTTCTGCTGGATAAGCCGAGAGATTATCCCTATAAGGGGCATATCGGCCTTTACTTCAAGACCACAATCCTCCTGTAGCCTCCTCTTGTTTTCATACTTTCCCTCTGGGCGATCAACCGAAAATGTCTTATAGATCCTTTCATCCTTCTCCGGATTGTTCAGACCATAGTCTATTCCATTAACAATGCCGTACATATCAGAGGATCTCTTTCTGATAAGTCCCTGAAGGTTCTCACCAAAGAAATCGTGCTTAATCTCTTCTGCATAGGTTTTGCTCACGGTGCTCAGTACGGTGGAATAGGCCAACCCGGCCTTCAGGTAGTTAATATTATCGTGGAACTCAAGCCCGTCCTGGTTAAAAAAGCTCCAGTCCAGACCGAGAATCTCATCCATCATCTGTTTTGGGAAAACTCCCTGGTATTTCAGGTTATGAATGGTGAATACGGTATGGATCTTTTTATAGAACCCGTTCTCCCGATAATCCCTGTAATGGGCGTCAAGTAGTACGCTCACCAGGCCTGTTTGCCAATCGTTAAGATGAATGATATCGGGTTTGAAATCAATAAGGGGGAGCACATCCAAAATGGCTTTTGAGAAAAAAGCAAAACGTTCTCCGTCATCAAACATTCCATAATACCAATCCCTGAAGAAATAGAATTCATTATCCACAAAGTAGAAGGTTACTCCCTCATGTTCCAGTGTAAACACACCGCAGTATTGCTTTCGCCAGGTCAGATCCACCATGGTATAGCCCAAAAAAGTCATCCGCTCCACATACTTCTTTGGGATTTGCCTGTACTTGGGCATCACCACCCTCACATCGGCACCCAGTTTTTTCAGTGCTTTTGGCAAAGAGCCTGCCACATCAGCTAAACCGCCTGTTTTAGCAAATGGTGCCACTTCTGAAGACGCAAACCAAATCCTGATATCCTTCACGCTGTTACCTCCTTAAGCCAGTTAAACATATATAGATTATCCCACAATTTTTTAATGAAAAACAAACTCATTCCCGGGAATACTATGAGAAGCTTAGAAGTATAATTCATGTGATTGTCCTTCTTGCCCCAATAAAAGGGAAATATAAGTACGAGGATGTGATGGGATGGATAGTAAGAAAAAAAGAGCAGCATCTGGGAGCACTGGAGCCCATCAGGATATCAAAAAAGTGGATTCGGCTGCTAATATTCCCTATGCTTCGGAAGAGAGTGTAGAAGAGGCTCGTAACTGGGTGAACGAGCATGAGCTGTGAGCTGTGAAAACGCGGGCTTTTATAGCCCGCCATTATTATATCAGTTCACAAAGGTATAGTTTAAGCCTGAGTTGTTATCCCAGTTCTCGGCAGAATCTTTAAAGGCGAAGTTGATATTCTTGCCCCTTGAGATGGGTATTGTTGCAGTAAAACCGCCCGTGTAGTCCTTTGCCAGAACAACCTCAGATACGTCCTCCCAGCTTTGGTTGCTTCCATATCCGTAAACACCGATAACCTTATCGGCTCCGGACTTGGATAATAGACCCGAATAACTGATTCTGGCCTCGCTTTCAGAAAGCTTGTCAAAGGACACACCCGCATGGGAATAGGTTTGGGTACCATATTGGCTGTAACCGGCCATATCGGAACCAAACTCGGTATCCTGCTTACCGGAGGCATTCATGGCAATCCCGCTGTTGAAATTGGCTGGGGCATCCTTGGCTTCTACACCTTTCCTGGTTCTTCTTGCAGCGCTGCTCTGTTTGTTAGCAGCTTTCTTTGATAAAAAGGAATCCCTCGATAACTCATCAAAAAAGCTCATTGCCTCTTTTCCTCCTTTCGGGTCTATTATTTGTTCCGAGACATTTTTTTATTTTAGCAATTTTTCATGCATTTTTGATGAATTAATTGGAAATCACTGTCCATTGTTGAATGTCATAAAATGGTTTTGTGCCCAATGGAAATTCCTTCTCACCGTTTTATGAATGCCTCTAAAAGCTTTATAGCATTCTCTACATCCTTAAGATCAACCATTTCGGCAGTACTGTGAATGAATCGTGTCGGGATCGAGACCCCTCCCGAAGGAATGCCGCCTGCAGTGATGTGTATGCTTCCGGCATCGGTACCACCTTTATCCAAAACTTCCAGCTGGTAAGGGATGCTGTTTTCCCTGGCGCAGTTCACCAGCTTTTCTCTTATTTTTGGGTGGGCTATGACACTGTTGTCCTTGATCTTTATAGCTGGACCTTCCCCCAAGGCTACGGCCCCATACTTACTTTTCGGAGTATCGCCGGTTCTGGTGACATCAATGGCAAGAGCCAGATGGGGCATAATGCTATAAGCTGCTGTGCGGGCTCCCCTTAAACCCACTTCCTCCTGTGTTGTAAAGACATAATATATCTCATGGTCAGTCTCAGGACATCTCCTTGCAAGCTCTGCCAGCACGGCACAGCCCACCCTGTCATCCAGCGCCTTAGAGATTACCACTCCATTCTGATCAACAGGCTGACCTGCAAAGACTGCCATATCGCCAATATCCACCAGCTCTTTGGCATGCTCTCCGGATCTTGCTCCTATATCGATATACATCTTATCGGGCTTGGCATCCTTCATGTTTTCAATGCTCTCTTCATACCAAACCACACCAGTGAGACCATTCTCAAAGACCACCCGCTGTCCCAGAGATATCAAGGGTGAAACCCCTCCTACGGTTCCAAACCGCAGGAAACCTTTCTCGTCTATTGTAGTTACTATCAGACCAATCTCATCCATATGGGCAGCCAGCATGATCTTTTTGCCTGACCCCCGTTTTACAGCAATGAGATTTCCCATGGCATCGGAGCGGATCTCGTCCACCCTATCCTTTATCATATTGGCAATGACCTCTGCCACCTGCTTTTCACAGCCCGACGGACCAAAGGCATTCACCAGCTTGCTTATGGTTTTAAACATCACTTTTCCCCTCCCAAAATTGATTTTGATCGAGCCCGGTGGTATGGGCTGTCCCTCTAGCGCTGTCCTTTACATCAGTATCACCGTCTCCCGTAAGCCAATCAGCCAGTTCTGCAAGGGTTCCTTCCGCCAGTTTCAGGGTATGGAAAAAGTCTCTTTTGTCCATGACCGATACAGGAGTATGAATATACCTGCATGGAACCGCGATCGGACATACCCTAACACCCTTACCGCTGACCTGGATTCTGCCGGCGTCGGTGCCACCTGAAATGGTTCGTTTGACCTGCCATGGTATACCAAGCTTGTCTGCGGTACGGGTTATATGCTTAAGCAAGTCCCTGTCTGAAATCACCGACCGGTCCATGACAGTCAGGGAAGGACCATCACCGAGTCTCGTACTCATCATATGCTCGCTGGTTCCGGTCAGATCATAGCAGGTGGTTCCTTCCAGAATGATGGCAACATCAGGCACAACCGCATAGGAAGCAGCCTTGGCTCCTTTTAAGCCGATCTCCTCCTGAACTGTGAAGCACCCGTAAAGGTCAAAGGAGTAACGGCTTTTGAGAAGCTCGGTGAGTATGACACAACCTACCCGATCATCCAGAGCCTTAGCCATCACCTTATGATCCCCGAATTCTACCGGATCATAATCAAAGGCTGCTGTATCGCCCACAGAAACGCTTTGCTCGGCCTGATCCCTGTCCTTTGCACCTATATCGATGGTCAGTCCGCTTTTTTTGACCGTACTCTGCCTTTCGGTCGAATCCTGCAAATGGATGGGCTTGTAGCCGATTACACCTGGAACCCCGTCCTTGCCTATTCTGACCCTTTTCCCTACCAGGACACGGGTATCGATACCACCTACTGCCTTGAACTTTAAAAGGCCGTTATCATTGATTCCCGTGATGAGAAGACCCACTTCGTCCATATGGGCAGCCAGCATAACCTTCCTGTTAAGTCCGGTGCCTTTCTTAAAGGTGATCAAGTTTCCCATATTATCCACATACCAGGAATCCACCCGATCCTTTATCCTTTCAATGATGAAATCCCGAACAGGCTTTTCATCGCCCGATACTCCATCCATCATAGTCAGCTTTTTCAGTATGTCTATAAGGCTCTCGGGATATCCCCCGGAGGCCGTGTTTAGAATATTTTGCTCATTCATGGGTATCGTCCTCCTGATCCAATTCATCCCTGAAAGCTATATAACGGGCTGCCAGCCGGGCTGTTGCCTTGACATCATCCAGGCTCACCATTTCCACTGTGGTATGCATATATTTTGCCGGAATGGACAGCAGCAGTGTAGGAATTCCTTCCAATGCCGACGCATAAACGGATGCTTCGGTACCTGTATCCTTTTCCTCCGCATCGATCTGCCAGGGAATCCTCTCCCTTTTGGCAATCTCTATGCATGCCCGGGTATGCTCCCGGCTCAGGATGGGACCTACCGCAATTGCTACCCCCTTACCAAGAGGAAAGCTTTCATCGCTAGGGGCATCGGGCATATCCCCGTGACAAACATCTATGGCTATGGCAAGATCCGGTTTCAGATGCCAAGAGGTCATAAAAGCCCCTACCAGTCCCGATTCCTCCTGAACGGTAGCAGCCACATAAACATTGTCCTGGTGCCTGATCCGCTTTAGTTCCTCCAGGATTCCCACCAGGGCTGCTACGCTGCTCCGGTTGTCCATGCTTCTTCCGGCCATCCTGTTGTTTTTCAGTTCGAGAACCGGGAACTTAAATGATACCACATCGCCTACCGACACCAGTTCTCTGGCCTTTTGTGCATCGTATCCGATGTCGATTCGCATGTCCTCCATCTTAATGGGTTTGTCGGCATCCTCGGGAGGGATCAGATGGGGCGGCTTAGAACCGATCACGCCATGGAGATCTCTTCTGCCATGAACCGTTACCTCCAGAGCCCCCAGCACTTTAGGATCCACTCCCCCCATGCTGGTGAAGCGGAGAAACCCATTCTCGTCAATGCCCGTGACCATGAGGCCGATCTGGTCGTAATGGGCAGTGACCAGAACATTGCGGGGATTTTTCCCTTGACCTTTTTTCAGCCCGATCACATTAAAAAAGGCATCCACCTTCACTTCATCACAATAATCCGACAGGATATCCGAAATGGCTTCAACAGCCGTATCTTCCCTTCCAGTTACGGCATTTATACTGCAAAGCTTTCTTATAAGCTCGCGACATTCCATGAAATACACCTCGATTCCGCCCTGTTGTCCGCATACGGGCAATTTTCTTCACAAGTCCATGGTATACCCAAATATTATCCTCATAAGCATCGGGCTTTTTCAGCATTGATATCATACCATAAAGCTGGCAATGGATGCCATCTGCTTCTCATTACCATGAACAGTCTTTATACATGAATAATTATTAAGCGGCTGGAATCAGTTATCCAGCCGCTTTCAAGTGATCTTTGAATCACCCTGTTAAACCGTTTTGCTGCAGCGCTCACAAAGGGTGGGATGCTCATGGCTGTGGCCGACAGAATCGGAGAACATCCAGCAGCGCTCGCATTTCTGACCGTCCGCTGGCTTGACAACCACTTCCAGGCCGTTCTTATCCATGAGCTCCAATTCCGCCTGGGAGGTGATGAAGACAGTGGGCAGCATTTCCTTAACACTTTCAAGGAAATCGTAGAGGGCCTTGCCCGCCTTCAGAACCACCTTCGCCTGCAGGGACTGTCCAATAAGTTTTTCATTCCTTGCATTCTCCAGCGCTTTCAGAACGGTTTCGCGAACCTCCAGAATCCTATCCCACTTCTCAGCAAGAACCTGATCCTCATACTCGGGCTTGACCTCCGGCCAGTCATTGAGCATGATGCTCTCGGGATTGTCTTTTTCTGTATGGGGAATGTATTTCCATATCTCCTCACTGGTGAAAGCCAGTACTGGAGCCAAAAGCCTTGTCAGGGTATCCAGAATGATGTACATAGCAGTCTGTCCTGAACGGCGCATTTTGCTGTCAGCTTCTGAGGCATACATCCTGTCCTTGGTCACATCCAGATAGAAGTTGGACATATCCACCACACAGAAATTATGGATGGCATGGAGCATAACATGGAAATCATAGTCGGAGTAAGCCTTCTCAATCTTCTCTACCAGCCTGTTGAGCTTCATAAGCGCCCAGCGATCCAGTTCCTCCATCTCGGCATAGGCCACGCTATGCTCGCCGGGATTGAAATCATAGATGTTTCCAAGAAGGAACCTGGCGGTGTTCCTGATCTTCCGGTAGCTTTCCGATAACTGCTTAAAGCCTTCATTGGAGATGCGTATATCAGTTTTGTAGTCGCTTGAAGACACCCAAAGCCTCAAGATATCAGCACCGTATTGCTTGCAGACATCCACAGGGTCGATCACATTACCCAGAGACTTGCTCATCTTCTTGCCCTGCCCGTCCACCACATAACCGTGGGTCAGCACCTGTCTATATGGGGCGCGGCCCCTTGTGGCAACTGCAGTCAGAAGCGAGGACTGGAACCAGCCCCTGTGTTGATCGCTTCCTTCAAGATACATATCCACAGGCCAACCCAGTTCAGGATTGGGCTCGGCCACAGCAGCATGGGATGATCCGGAATCAAACCAGACATCCATGATATCCTTTTCCTTTCTGAAGTTGCGGCCTCCGCACTGGCAGGCATAACCTTCAGGCAGAATCTCAGAAGCCTCATAGATGAACCAGGAATTGGAACCCTCTCTGGCAAACAGTTCCTGAATGGCTTTTATGGTTTCATCATCGATTATCTCCCTGCCGCAGTCCACACAATAGAATATGGGAATGGGAACTCCCCAAATACGCTGGCGGGAAATACACCAGTCCCCTCTGTCTTCCACCATCTTGGAAATACGCTCTTCACCCCATCCCGGAATCCAGCGGACATCCTTGATGGCTTTTAAAGCTGCATCCTTGAACTTGTTGATGGAGATAAACCATTGCTCGGTAGCCCTGAAAATGATGGGATTCTTGCAGCGCCAGCAATGGGGATACTGGTGTGTGATAACCTCTTCAGCCAGAAGCAGGTTTTTCTCCTTCAGAAGCTCCAGGATGGCCTTGTTCGACTTTTTATAGAACATACCTGCAAAGGGTCCTGCTTCCTGGGTAAGATGACCCTTATCATCAACCGGCACCAGAGTTTCTATCTCAGGATAATTCTTACACACCTCAAAGTCCTCTGCACCATGGCCGGGTGCGGTGTGGACGCATCCTGTACCAGCTTCCAGGGTGACATGGTCTCCTACAATGACCAGGGAATCTCTTTCTAAGAACGGATGTCTGCAAACCGCATACTCCAATTCTGAACCCATGATTTCACCCAGAATCTTATATTCACTTATCCCTGCAGCAGCGGCCACCTTCTCAACCAGATCCCTGGCAACGATATAGCGCTCGCCGTTGGCTTCCATGACCACATAAACGAAGTCAGGGTTAAGGCTTATAGCCATATTGCCCGGCAGTGTCCAGGTGGTGGTGGTCCAGATAACCACATACAGATTCTCCAGGGTGTCCACAATACCCTTGAGCTTGCCCTTGTCATCTGTCATGGGGAACTTGACATAGATGGAATTGGTGGTATCCTCTGCGTATTCTATCTCGGCTTCAGCAAGGGCAGTCTCACAGGAGGGGCACCAGTATACAGGCCGCATGCCTTTATAAATGCAGCCAAGCTTGGCCATATGCCCGAACACACCGATCTGTCTGGCTTCATACTCGGGCAGGTAACTGATGTAGGGGTTGTCCCAGTCTGCTATTACACCAAGGCGCTTGAATGCGTCCCTTTGAATGTTCAGATACTTCCAGGCAATCTCCTGGCAGGCCTTTCTGAAAACCACAGGCCCTACCTCATGACGGTTCAGCCCCCTTTCCTTAATGGCCTTTTGCTCAGTAGGAAGACCATGGGTATCCCACCCGGGGATATAGGGTGTATAATAGCCCTTCATGTCGTAATAACGCATGATTATATCTTTTAACACCTTATTTAAGGCGGTTCCCATATGGATGCCGCCATTGGCGTAGGGCGGGCCATCATGAAGCACAAACTTCTTTCCAGAGTTCCGGTTCCGCTCAAGTCTTTTATTGTAAATATCCTTATTCTGCCACTCCTCCAAAATCCGCGGCTCCTTCTCAGGAAGCCCGCCCCGCATAGGGAAATCGGTTTTTGGCAAGTTCAGTGTCTTTCCATAATCAACTGCCATTTAAATACCTCCAAATCTCGTTCATTGTCAAAATCTTTCCGGGATATGAATCCGGTTTAACTGAATAATCAATTAAAAAAGCCCATCGTCCCATGGGACGAAAGGCTCTGCTTTCCGTGGTACCACCCAAATTGCCCCATAACCCGGCAAAGGATTACAGGACCACTTGTTTTGAGGGTAACGGTCTCAATCCGGCTCACCTTATTCGGCTGGCTGAGCCTTTCAGGCTGCTGCTCACGGTTGATATTCGGATCCCTCTTCCTGCGAGGCTTTCACCTTCCCCCACTCTCTGAAAGGATTCAAGAATCCTACTCGTACCGATCATCGCTTTAAACAATCTTTAATGATTATATTCCAAGTGGATTGAAGTGTCAACACCAGTCCACAGTTGTATTTGACGCCTCTAAGGGTGCCTGGAATGAAAATCCTCCGCCGGCTGATAATAAATCACCCTTTGGAGGATTCGGTCTACAATAACTGTCATTTAGAGGGGGCTTTGCTGACGAACAAATCTCACTGATTGTCACGCTAAGCTTTGCCAAACTCTCAATGAAAAGGGATTATACGCGATCCCGCAAATCCACAAGCTTCTTCTTGAGATCCTCCTCCATGGTTTTGAGTTCCATCTCGGCCTGCTGCCTTCTTGCCCGGCCTTCCTGCTGAATCTTGATGGTTTCCTCCAGTGTGATCATCAGGTCTTCATTGACCTTCTTGAGGGTCTCAATCTCAACTATGCCGCGCTCATTCTCTTTTGCAATTTCAATGGAACTGGTCTTGAGCATCTCGGAATTTTTGGCCAGAAGCTCGTTGGTGGTTTTTGTAACATCCTTCTGAAGCTTCAATGCATTCTGCTGGCGCAGCATGGTGATGGCAATGACGATCTGGTTCTTCCAGAGGGGTATGGTGTTCATGATGGAACTCTGTATCTTCTCAACAAGAGTCTGGTCATTGTTTTGTATAAGCCTGATCTGAGGAGCGGTTTGGATGGCGATCATCCTGGTCAGCTTCAGATCATGTATCTTCTTCTCAAACCGGGAGATGAGCTCCGACATATCCTTAACCTTCTGGGCATCTACAGGATCCCCCGTCCTTTGGGCTTTCTCCCTGAGTTCGGGGAGCACCTTGTCATTGAGTTCCTTCAGTTTCAGTGAGCCAGCCATGATATAGATGTCCAGCTCCTTCAGATACTCCAGGTTCTTTGCATACATGGTATCCAGGGTGGTAATATCCCGGATGAGCTGGAGTTTGGCACGATCCAGTTGATCGATAATTTTCTCTATCTGGACACCCAGCTTTTCGTAACGAGCCATGAACTTGCCGGTTTCCCTTTTGATGTTTCCAAACAGTTTATCAAAGAAACCCTGCTTGTTTGGGTCAAGGCTGTCCACATCCACTTCATGCACCTTAGTCAGAAGATCGGTCAGGACGGCACCCACCTCTCCACTGTCCTTGGCTCTGATCTGATCGAGGATGGCATCAGAGAATTTGGATACCTCACTTTGCGCCAGGGCACCATATTGAATCACAGACTGGGAATCGCCCACATTGATCTGTTTGGAGAGCTCAATGACCTTTTGCTGCTCTTCCGGGGTCATTTCATTCCATTTATTCACATCATAGTTTTCGGTCGTAGCAACCGACTGGCCTGGGGAGGTTTGCAATTGTGCATCCATAACCTATCCTACCTTTCTTGAAGAGAAGTAACATACTCATTTTACCAAATGGTTACCTAATTAACAATGCCTACTTGTGCCCTGTTGAAGAAACCGATGACCGATTCTTGTCCTTCCCGGCCGCCCCGCCTGTATTCATGTTCCTTGAAATAGTTTCAAAAACTTTTATTTCAGTATCCAGATCCATCACATCATTTGCCAGCATCTTCTCCTTCTGTTGGAGGAAGGTGGCACGAATGCTCTTGAAGGATTTCTCGGTTTTGTCCAGTATGCTTACGGCATCAGCCGGCATGGGCCGGGTTGTGGCCAGTTCAACATATTTCATAATGATCTTGTGGGTAGGCTCAAGATAATAGGTTATGAATTGCTTGACAATACGCAGATCATTAGGATCCTTTTTAAGCATTTCAAACATGGATTCGGCTATCTTACACAAATCCTCAATTTCCTTTTTTACCTCAAGCTGCATGAGCCGGTAGGAGGCCTGTCTCATGGCTATGGTAAGCTTTCTGCCGGCCTTAATGGTTTTGCTGATTTCCTGCCGGGTCATGGCATCGGCTGTAATATTGTCATCCTTATTCTTTTTGGATGTACTAAGACTTATGGTAAGCCATGCGATAAGACCAACCACCAGTGCCCCAAAAAATCCTGCTTTGAACAGGAACTTCAGGATCGCAAAGCATGCAACCCCTATTATTATAGACAGCAATCTGCCTGCCCATGAACTTTTCAATTATTTCACCACCATAATATAATCGGACATATATCCGCTGATTTATGAACATGGACTATAATTATGATAAAACTCCTGTAAATTCATTCTACACATACAAAATTATACTGTAAAGAGTATTCAGCCTACTGTCAATCCGGCTCTTCCGGTCACCGGGTCGACATCTTTTGTATCCACCACTGCCCTACTTCTCTTATATTCAATATTTAACCCGTTTATCACAGGGCAGTATCCCTCCAGACCGATAAACCTTCTTCTAAATTGGTTCCTGCCCACTGAGTCAATCCATTCCCGGTCTGCAAAATCCCCCGGCTCCAGGGCAACCAGCCCTGCCTTACTGCCGTTAGGGTTCAGAAGGGCTTCAGGAATAGCTGTGGTTTTTAGTGAGCAGACATAATCCAGGCACAAAAGGCTTTCCAAAATCTCGGGATCAGCCCCGGCTTCCAGGGAAAAATCCCGGAACAGTTCATAGAGTCTTATGGCTGAGAAAGGCATGAACAGCCATTTTCTCTCCTTCAGCCACAGACTGAGATCATGATACAAATCAAAGGCCGAAGGAAAGAGGGTCTGCACATAATCCAGCGTAAAATTTAATCTGCCCGAGTTGCAGAAGCGATCCAGTGCCTCCTCAATGCCTTTTAACATCATGATTTCCTTAGGTGACATATACCGGTTTGACAGAACCTCATAGGGCGGGTAGCTTCTGTACTGGTAATGGTGCTTTTCAGCCTCATCCCTTATCCTGGTGCCCTGGAGCAGCTTCAGAAACCCCAGCTGAAGATGGTGTGCCTTCACGCTATATATCGCGTTGAAGGATTTTTTGAAGGAATCCATGTCCTCATAGGGCAATCCTGCAATCAAATCGGCGTGGACATGGATATTGCCCCAACTCATGATTTTTCTGATATTCTCAAGAGCCAGATCCACATCCATGACTCTGGATACGGCCTTCAGCGTCTCCGGGTTGGTGGACTGAATCCCCGCCTCAATCTGTATCAGTCCATTGGGCATTTCGTACAGGATCTTCATCTGTTCATCGTTAAGCCGATCCGGGTTGATCTCGAAATGAAAGGTTACATTCTCTTTCGAAAACCTTTTGATATACTTCCATATTTCCAGTGAATGCCGGTTGTTTACATTAAAGGAGCGGTCAATGAACTTGATCACCTTAGCTCCAGCATCAACCAGGGCATTGATCCCCCCGAAAATTTCCTCCAGCGGGAAATATTCCAATCCCCTGCTTATGGAGGACAGGCAATAGGAGCAATTGTAGGGGCAACCTCTGGACGATTCGATATAAGATATCCGGCCATTTATCCGATCCAGGTATTCGGGAATGAAGGGTGAAACATAGCCCTTATCTTCCAGGTCTTCGGAGGGACGGTAAACGGTTTCGATGTTTTCCTGATCCTTCAGCTTCAAGAGCAACCCTGGAAGCTGGTTCTCCCCCTCTCCTTTAATCACATAGTCGGCTCCATATGATTTGAAATCGTCTTCTGCGCCTTCATAGCATACCTCAGGACCGCCCACCACAACTACTGTTTCAGGTCTAACCTTTTTAAGGTCGGATATCAGGTTCTGCACCAATATGCGGTTCCAGATATAGCAGGAAAAGCATGCCACATCAGGCTCCTCATCAATTATTCCCGACCATATCTTCTGGTTGGAATCATTGATGGAATACTGAAGAACAGTAATATCCACACCGTTGTTCAGACAGGCGGCTTTCAGATACCAGGCCGCCAGACCCTCGTGCTCGTATTTGGCATTTATGGCTACAAGTATTGTTTTCATCCCTATCCCGCTTCATAAACATTGTTTAACCCATAAAACAGCTGTCCGGCTCATCCTTCCTGCCTTAAAGAAGCATTCCGTGTAAGACAGCTTAACTCTCTGAATACCGCTCCATTATTTATTCTATACTCAAATCCTAAAGGAGAGATATAAGAAAGATTAGAATTTGATTAGAGGATCGCCCTGTATTCAAACAGGTCAAAATCCGCAATGTTATGGCTCTCCCGTCCGTTACCCGACGCATAAAGGCCTATGGTGGTACCCACAAACCCGCCGGCCACGTCGGTGCTCAGTATCCTGCCATCAACCTTTTGGGCCAGAGGTATATTCTTTTCTCCGTCCCCGAAATAAAAACTGAAGTCCTGGCCATGGGCTGATATCTTCATCTCAAACCGATCTGAGTGCCAGGGAATGGTATTGATCAAAGTTTCAACCCCATCCTTACACTGAACAAGGCGGACAATGGTCTGATCACCTTCAAGGGCATACTCCATCCTGAGATGATAGCGATTGCTCTGCAAAAGAACCATTCCCGCCACCTCATCCCGATCAGGAGCAAATTCCAAAACCGTTCTCGCAACAAAGCTCATATGCTGCTGACGCCTACACACCAGGCTTGGATTTGCAAGTTCGGTCAATCTGGCTGGTCTTATCTTCAAACGCAGATATCCAGGACGCTCTGTCAAACTGTAGAATTCCTCTCCCGAGGTGCGCAGGAAGTTCCAGCAAGGATCAAGCCTGCCGCTGTCGAAATGATCCACCAATACAGGAAGCTCTGGCTCCCAGGAAGGCAGATCGGGGTATGGGTAGGAGAATTCAACTCTCCCGGTTCCGGGACTTACCACCGGCCATCCATCTTCCCATATTACGGGAACGAGGAAGGTTTCGCGTCCCAGATTTCGATAGTATCCGCCATAGGGTCTGGAGGCAAGAAGCACCATCCACCATTCCCCTTTTTGGGTTTCCACCAGATCACCATGACCAACATTAACGATGGGATACCCTCTTCCCAGATGGCGGTGTGTAAGAATCGGATTTGACGGACAGCCTTCATAAGGCCCCTTAATATCTCGGCTTCTGGCAATGGTGACCGAGTGATGGAAATCGGTTCCACCCTCAGCTATCATGAGATAGTAATACCCGTCCTTTTTATATATATGCGGTGCTTCTGGCCATATGGCATGCTTCAGCGCTCCGCGCCAGAGCCCATAACGCTCACCCTTTAATGTCATGGTATCAAGATCCAGTTCCCGCATCCAAATCTCATTATCACCGTAGTATGCCGGCCCTTCCGGCACCTCCCAGGTAGCAACACACCAGCATCGGCCATCATCATCAAAAAACAGGGAAGGATCGATTCCCGGTGCATCGGTCAGCCAATATGGCTCGGACCAGGAACCTTCAGGCCTGTCTGCGGTCACAATGAAGTTTCCGCCCCTGGTTACATTGGTGGTGATCACATAGAACTTTCCGTCATGGAAGCGTATGGTTGGGGCAAAGATACCCTCAGAATGCTCCACTGCATCCAGATCCAGTTGGGAAGGTCTGTCCAGCACATGCCCTATCTGCTTCCAGTGGACCAGATCCCGGCTGTGAAACAACGGGATTCCTGGAAAATATGCAAAGCTGGATGTTACAAGATAATAGTCCTCACCCACTCTACATATGGATGGATCAGGGTAGAACCCTGGTAAAATAGGATTCTCAAAGCTTCGTTTATCATGATCAGGCATGCAATCACCTCACCAAAGGCTATACTCAACCCTAATTTTTTGCAGCATTGCGACGCTCCATAAGGGAACGAATTTTTTCTGTAGGATCCAGAAGAGAACTTAAGGAGGAGTCATGGTTGAGGGTGTTGATCAGCAGAGCTATAAACTTAGATATATCAACCTCCACGTACCAGGGGGCTTTTTTCAGTTCTTCCTTCCTGTATGTCAGGTTTGTGGAGAATACTCTGTTCAGCATACCCCGCTCATACAGATCATGAAACTTATCCAGTCCCTCTGTGAAAAGGGCGAAGGTGACACCCACATAGATGTTTGCAGCCTTTCGCTTCTTCAGTTCCTTTACTATATCCAGAATGGAGTCTCCGGAGGATAGGATGTCGTCAATGATCAGGACGCTTTTCCCTTCAACCGAATCGCCCAGGAACTCATGGCTTATGATGGGGTTCTTCCCATTAACCAGCCTGGTCACATCACGGCGTTTATAGAACATCCCCAGATCAAGACCCAGTACGTTGGCATAATAGATGTTTCTGGAAAGTCCGCCCTCGTCGGGACTGATAACCATCATGCCGGATTTGTCTATCCTAAGATCGGGTTCGCTCCTTACAAGAGCTTTTATTATCTGATAGGTGGGCAGGATATTCTCAAAACCCTTAATTGGTATGGCATTCTGTACCCTCGGATCATGAGCATCAAAGGTGATGATGTTCTCCACCCCAAGATCCTCAAATTCCTGAAGGGCTATGGCACAGTCCAGTGACTCTCTGGAGACGCGTTTATGCTGTCTTCCCGCATACAGCAGGGGCATGATCAGATTTATCCTTCTGGCCTTCCCGCCTATGGCAGAAATGATCCTTTTAATATCCTGAAAATGGTCATCGGGGCTCATGCGGCATTCCTGGCCAAACATCTTATATGTGCAGCTATAATTTCCCACATCCGAAATGATATAAATATCGTAGCCGCGCACAGATTCGTTTATGACACCCTTACCGTCACCAGTACTGAATCTGGGGCAGGATGCAGAAATTATATAGGATTCCTTCAAATAGTGCTGACTCAGACTGTTTTCCTCGGAAAACAAGCTCTTCCTCTTTGTTACCAGGTGCTTGTTCACCAGCATTGCGAGTTCATGGGTTCCCTGCATGGGGATGATCCCAAGAGGACCCACCGGTATATCATGCTCGCCGCCGATAGAATAGGTTTTTTGAATCATAACATCCTCCGCATGTCCCCCAAAGGGATATTTTCTACTTACAATTCATCATTCAGGCAATCACATTATAGAACACATATCGCTTTCTGTAAAACATAATTCGCCAAATTCTGCATTATGCGCTTTGTTCTTCTCATGCAATCCTGTTTATCCATATTCAGTATGCTCAACTAACCAGTTTTGTTATAATAGTAACCGGAAGTTGTAAAAATCCACCAAGGAGGCAAACCATCATGAAAATCACCAAAAAACCTTTTGGGAGAATTAATAACCAGGATATTTATCTTTATTCACTGGTGAACAACAACGGCATGAAGGCAGAAATCATGGACTACGGAGGCATTATAGTATCACTCCATGCACCGGACAGGGATGGAAACCTTAAGGATATCACACTGGGCTTCGATAGTTTTGAGGATTATACCCGCCCTCACCCATTCTTTGGCGCCATCATCGGACGTCACGCCAACAGGCTGGAAGATGCGTCCTTTACCATCAACGATGTATTTTATGAGCTCAACAGCAATGAGGGAAACAACCAGCTCCACGGCGGACTCGTGGGCTTTGATAAAAAGGTATGGTTCTCCGAAATAATCAGCGATTCCGGACGGGAAAGTCTCCGGCTGAAATATCTGAGCCCGGATATGGAAGAGAATTATCCGGGCAATCTGGATGTAACAGTAACCTATACCCTTAGCGATAATAATGAGCTGGTTATCGACTACCATGCGGTATCGGACAAGGATACGGTGGTCAACCTTACTAACCACGCATATTTCAATCTGTCCGGTCATGATTCCGGCACCATTTACCATCACGAACTGATGATCAATGCCCGCAGGTTCACTCCTATATCCGGTGAATGCCTGCCCACAGGAGAGATCCGGGATGTGGCAGGTACTCCTTTTGACTTTACAAAGATGAGGGTCGTCGGGAAGGGCCTGCTTGAATGCATGAACGATGAACAGATGAAGTTTGGAAGCGGCTATGACCATAACTTTGTTCTTGATGTGAGTGGGAAGGAACCGGAAAAAGCCGCCGAAGTTTATGACCCTCAAAGCGGCCGGTTTATGGAGGTCTACACCACCAAGCCCGGAGTGCAGTTCTATACAGGCAACCACCTGAATGAAAAGGGAAAGGGAGGAGCAGATTATAAAAAACACAGCGGGCTGTGCCTGGAAACCCAGTACTTCCCAAATTCCATGAAGCATACCCACTTCCCCTCGCCCATTCTCAGAGCGGGTGAGGTCTATCACCATATCACCATCTACAAATTCGGGGCAAGGTAAAACCCTTCGTGTCATTGCGAGGAGTCGGAGACGACGAAGCAATCTCACCTTTTAGAGGTGGGATGTGGGAGGTAGGAAATGAGAGTGCAAGAAGAGCTTTGAGGTTGCTGTTACGCATTATATGTGGTTGCTGACGTGTTTCCGCCACGTCCGGTCCAGTTATGATGGAAAAACTCCCCTCTCGGTCTGTCTACACGCTCAAATGTGTGGGCACCGAAGAAATCCCTTTGAGCCTGCAGAAGGTTGGCCGGAAGCCTGGCAGTTCTGTATCCGTCATAATAGGACAGCGCGCTGGACATAGCCGGAACCGGTATCCCGTTCAAAACGGCCTGCGCCACCACCTCCCGCCAACTATCCTGGGCTTTTTCCAGTGCCTCTTTAAAGAAGCTGTCAAGCATCAGGTTTTCAAGATCCGGGTTTTTGTCGAAGGCTTCCTTGATTTTTCCCAGGAAGATGGAACGGATAATGCATCCACCCCTCCACATGAGGGCGATACCACCATAGTTCAGATGCCAGCCATAGTTTTTTGCTGCAGCACGCATAAGGGCAAAACCCTGGGCATAGGATACGATCTTGGATGCGTAGAGGGCTTTCCTTATGGCTTCACAAAAGACCTTCCGGTCGTGGGGAGCAGTGATGGAGGGGCCGGCAAGCACCTTGGAGGCATTTACCCTCTCCTCCTTCATGGCAGACAGGCTCCTTGCAAAGACCGCCTCGCCTATCAAGGTGAGGGGCACTCCCTGATCCAGAGCCGCCATCACAGTCCATTTACCCGTCCCCTTCTGGCCAGCGGCATCCAGGATACTGTCCACCAGAGGCTTCCCATTCTCATCCTTAACCCCCATGATGTCCCGGGTTATTTCAATCAGGTAGCTGTTGAGCTCTCCCTGGTTCCATTCATGGAAGACCCCACCCATGGTGTCGGCATCGTAGCCCAGAAGATCTTTCATGAGCTGATAGGATTCGCAGATCAGCTGCATATCCCCATACTCAATGCCGTTGTGTACCATCTTTACAAAATGTCCCGCACCGTCCTCCCCTACCCAGTCGCAGCAGGGAGAACCGTCCTCCACCCTGGCCGCAATGGCCTGAAAAATGGGCTTGACGAGGGGCCATGCCGCTTGGGATCCGCCCGGCATGATGCTCGGCCCCGTCAAGGCTCCTTCCTCTCCGCCGGAGACACCAGTACCTATAAAGTAAAATCCCTTTTCTTCAAGGTATTTTGTTCTTCTTATACTGTCCAGGTAATGGGAATTACCCCCGTCAATCAACACATCTCCTTTTGAAAGAAAGGGAATCAGCTGCTCTATCAGATTATCTACAGGGTCTCCGGACTTGACCATCATCATGATTTTCCTGGGGGTTTTCAGGCTGTCAACAAGTTCTTCTATGCTGTAGGTTCCAATGATGTTTTTCCCCTTTCCCCTGCCTTCCACAAAACGCTTCACCTTGTCGGTGCTCCGGTTGTACACCGACACCGAGAACCCCTTGCTTTCCATATTCATTACCAGGTTCTCACCCATAACGGCAAGGCCGATGAGACCAATATCACTCCTATGCATACCTTACCTCCTCAATTTCCGGCGCCATGATTTTGATTGCTTCATAAAAATCATGGCTCTCTTATAGATTTCCCTATAAATACTGTGATTCTCCGAATTGGACTCAATGATTTCATGGGCTTTTATGGAAGGCTGTGGTCTCTACATCGTGGATCCTTCCTGATACAGTTCAGCATAAAGACCGCCTGCCTGCAGCAATTCCTCATGAGTACCCATCTCCTCTATACCTTTTGAGGTAAGCACAACAATCAGATCAGCGTTTTTGATGGTAGTAAGCCTGTGGGCGATAACCAATGTTGTTCTGCCCTTTGCCAGAACTCCCAGGGACTCCTGAACCAGTCTTTCGCTTTCGTTGTCCAGTGAAGAGGTGGCCTCATCCAGTATCAGGATGGGCGGGTTCTTCAGAAAGGCGCGGGCAATGGATATCCGCTGTTTCTGGCCTCCGGAGAGCTTAACGCCCCGTTCACCCACAAAGGTATCATAACCGTCTTCCAACTCCATTATGAAGTCATGGGCATTAGCCAGCCTGGCAGCAGTTATCACTTCCTCGTCGCTTGCGTCAGGCTTCCCATAGAGTATATTATCCCTTATGGAACCACCAAAAAGATACACATCCTGCTGCACCACACCAATATTCTTCCTGAGGGATTCCAGTTTGATATTCCGGATATCTGTACCATCCACCAGAATCCTGCCCTCATTTACCTCGTAGAATCTGGGAATCAGGCTGCAGAATGTGGTCTTCCCGCTTCCCGATGGTCCTACAAGTGCAACATTTTGTCCGGGTTCTATTCTCAGGTTGATATTCTTGAGCACCTCGGTCTTGTCATTGTAGCTGAAGGATACATCATCAAAGATAATCTCACCCCTGACCGACTGCAGTTCCACCGCATCGGGGCTGTCAACAATCTCAGGCTCTTTTTTCAGCATACTCAAGAAGCGGTCAAATCCAGACATTCCCCTTTGAAAGGCCTCGGTGAAATTGACAAGCCTCTCAATGGGATTTAAAAAGACATTGATAAAGAGAATGAAAGTCACCATTTCGGTGGCACTGACAGTTCCCCGGGTCACAAATATACCCCCGGCTACCAGAACTGCAATGTATAAAATCCCCTGAAGGAAAGAGTTCCCGCTGAAAAAGCGTCCCATGAGGGTATAGCTGTCTTCCCTTGTTTTCACAAACTCATGATTGTCGGCATCAAACTTGCTGAGCTCCATATCCTCATTAGAAAAGGATTTTACCACACGGATCCCGGCAAGGCTATCCTGAATTCTGGCATTGACCTGGGCAATTTTCTCCCTGTTCTTTGTGAAGACCGCTCTCATCTTCAGGTTGTAGAATGCTGTAAAGCCCACAATGAAGATGGTAAGCCCCAGAAGGATCAGGGTGACCCTCACATCGATGGTCATCATAACAACCACCGAACCGATGATCTTTAGTATGGAAATAAACAAATCCTCAGGGCCGTGGTGAGCCAGCTCTGATATCTCAAACAGATCATTGGTAATACGGGACATGAGCTTACCGGTATTGCTGTCATCGTAGAAGGAGAAAGACATCTTCTGCAAATGGCTGAACAGATCCCTCCTCATGTCGGCCTCCATCCTGGTTCCCATGATATGTCCCCAAGAGGTAATATAATACTGGCAGAAATACCGGATGATATATAGAAAGAGAAGTCCTCCCGCAGAAAGGAGGATTATCTCCAGCATATTATCTGGCCTCTTGCCATACACCTCGTCCAGAAGATACTGAATCAGAACAGGAAAAAATATATCAATCCCTGAAAGGATGGTGGCACACAGCATATCCAGAAAAAACATGCCCTTATACGGCTTGTAGTAGCGAACAAATGCTTTAAGTTTATTCATTGTCATCAACCTCGGAGTTTAGTCTTATCATTTTAAAGCATTGGCATGGATTATTCAACCTGCAGGTGAAACCTGTCTTGCAGTGTGCAGGAAACATGATGGGATCTGCCAAAGCGGCCTTAGCATGTACAAATTCCATCAAAGAGGGACGGTAATGGTTTATTTTGAGATAAACAGATCAGTCCTGTCCCTGTCCGAAAGGGTTCTTCCGTCAAGCTGCCTCTCGGCCATCTCCACCAGCATTCGGGTATCGTAGAAGGGCATCAGGAGAAGTTCGTTATTATGACTGCTGATAAGCGTTTTGAAATCGGGCGAAACCTCGATCAGACGATCCATATAGCTCAGCTTCTTCTTGTTTTCCCATCGCCAGATAATGGCCTCAGCGCTTTCACCCTGAGTTATAAGTAAGGTTCTGCTGTTGTCGAAAATAACATTTGAGGCAACTTGAGACATACCCTTAAGTTCGGCCAGCAGCTTTCCGGATTGGGCATCATAACAGCGCAGACTGTAGTCATCCAAGCTTACAAACAGATACCTGCCCTCGGCATCAAATATCACCTTCAATGCCGCTATGTCAAAATCATTGAGGACGAAACGCTCTTCAAAGCTTTGGGAATCCACAAGCCGTATACTGTTGTCCGGGTAGATTGCAGCAAGTGTTTTGCTGCTGTCACTTATGGCAATATCCCTTATCTCCTTCTGCGGAAATGTAAAGAGTTCCTTGCCGGATTTGGTGCTATAAACCTTCGTGTCATCATAGGGTGAGCTTAAGATAACCCTGCTGTTTTGATCGTAGAAAATGACTGCTCCAAACACAGTGGTATCTATCTCAGCCACAGGGCTTAAATCCTTGGTGCGTATAATCTGAAGATTATCCCAGGTTCTTAACACACAAAGAGAACCATCGGAACTGATGTGTTTTCTGTCAACACTGTAGTCGTTGGTTTTCTGGGTTATAACTTCCATGGTCTGTGCATCATATACCGAGACCTGACCTTCCAGGTTTGTGGTGAATATCTTACTGCCATCGTCAACGAAGCAGGCATAGGTAAGATTGCCGCCGGTATCGATCAAGCCTGTAAGCTCTTTGTTTTCCCAATCCCAAACAGCAATTTCTCCCCTGCTGGAGGTATAGGAAAGGAGCCTGCTGCCATCGGGACTAAAGCTGCACCTGTAAACCGAATCATTATGGCCCGCCAGTCTAATAATATCTTCATTTTGTAAATCTCTGAGAATGACTGCTTTATTGGAGTGGTCACAGGAAGCCGCTACAACACCTGAACTGACAATAAAATTGTTGATGCCCCGGGAAAGCTCAATCCTTCCGGGAAAATACTCCCAGCCTATATCATCCATAACCCAGAAGCGAATGGAACCATCATAGGACGATGTTACCACGAACCCGTCCCATATGATGTAATCGGTGATATTACCGCCGTTGATGAAGGTATACAAAATCTTGTTCTCAGAAACATCTAAAACATTGATCTTTTCGCTTTCCACAAAGATAAGCATGTTCTCATCATAGGGTGAGAACGCCAGATCAGAAATGCTGGAGTAGTCGAAATCCCTCTCTATAAGCCTGTAACCGTTAAAGTCGAAGACATCCAGTCTGCCTTCCCCTTTTGAAAGAAGGTTAAGAGATTCAAGGGAGAAATTGCTGGATGCTACTGCCAGAACACCGTCGGAAAGAGCCACATCGTTAATTTGTTGGTTATCAACCCTATAGTCGTATAATAAGCGATGACTATTCAGGTCAAAAAGAAGAACCTGACCGGAATTGGTTCCCACACAGAGATAGCGGCCTGAACCATCCATAGCCAGGCTTGTGACAGAGACAAATCCCTCACCTTCCAGATAGTCATTTATGGACTGCTTGAAAAGCGCATTGCCGGTCTGCGCATCCAATAAAGCAACAGCACTGCTGCTGACCGCAGCCACGCCTTTGCGGTCCGAACAGAATTTAATGTAGGAGGTATACTCATCATACTGCCATTTTGCCTCCATAGTATCAAGATCCATACATGTTAAAATGCCGCCGGTAACATAGACGATGGTTCTGTCATCGATAAAATCCAGTTTGTCCTTACCTAGATATTTATCTCCGATAAAATGCTTCCCGAGTAAGTCCCCATGCTGGGTTTCCCATACATACAGGTAGCCATCCTTGGCCGATGTAACGGCGGTTTTTCCATCGAAACTCAGCTTGATGAAATTAACTGCATTAGCATGCTTTAGTGCGATATCCGGCAGGAACCGGTTATCGGTTTTGTAGACCTGTAAAGCCTGACCCAGGGCATATTCGGCTTCTTCTACATAGGGACGCTCAGGGTTATCCAAATCGGCCGGCAGAGCCTCTCTTGCCACCATGATGGCTGTTCTGCGGTCTCCCTCTGCAAGGAGTTGCCCTGAAATATTGGCCATATATAGGGACTGCCCTTCAAGTGTCTTTTGCACCTGTTGTTCAAGGAGAATGGATTTTTGCTTGATCTGCCAGGCCTGCCAGGCACTAAAGGATCCAAAGCCCAGAAAAAACAGGGAAAGGGATATGGACAGCGACAGAATCCGCTTGATGGTTCGTTCCCTGTGGCGTTGCCTTAAGTCGTCGAAACGGCAGTTTAGGATAGGAGCCAAAAGCCGTAAAATCTCCACCTTGAGCTTTTTCTTCATCTTTCCCAGGCTGTCAGCCCGGATATCGGCCGCCAGCGGTTCGACCTCTTCAGTCACTTCTTCAATGCTACCATCCTCACCCACCACCTGCCGTTTGACAAAGCGCAGGGGTTCGGGAAAGGATTCATAGGGCTCCCCTTCTATGAGGAGAGCGAGGATTCGATCTTGACCATGAAGCTTGGAAAAAGTTTCAATCTCTTTCATCACCCATTTTGATTGGGGTGTTCTGGGCGAACAAATAACAATGAGATGTTCGGAACTGGTCAGGGCTTCGGTGATGTTGTCTGCCAGGTTCGAAGAGGTTGGAAGTTCTTCACGATCACGAAAGACTCTACCCACTTTCTTTTGGCTGCCTTTTTTGATCAGGCTTTTGGGAACCTTGAAGCTTTCCAGCATCCTATGTAACTTCTCTGCTATTGCCTTATCGGGCTCAGTATGACGGTAGCTGATAAACGCATCATATTTATAGATCTCATTTTCTTGCATATGCCTGCCCACCCAAAACTCCAAATAGCCAATATCTGGCCTTCCTTTATAATAATAAAACTACATGACAAAACCTGTAAAGTCAATATAGGGCTCTAAAACTGTGTTTTTTCATTTTAGCAGTATAGCCGCAAAAGAAAGTGGGAAGCCGAGGCTTCCCTTTTTCCTTCATACAGTCGAACTGCAACCCAGAAACAATATCCCGGGACTGTCAGCCCTCCAGTCTTCTGTAAGCCCGAACTGCGGCTTTCCTTAAAATACTTATACCTGCCCAGGATAAGGCTGCCAATATAAGGACTACAAGACCATAGAGAAAAACGGGGCTCATTTGAAGCTGGAGGAAACCATAGCAAAGAGCAACCAGAACCATAATGATGATAACTCCGGCCAGCATACCCAAGACCACATTAAAGTTTTGCTTGATGGCTTCGGTGGGATTGTTCCAATGTAGTTTGGGCCTGATAAGATCGATGAGCGTTCCCGAAAGGCATATGGGAAAAAGCGCTGCAGCGCTGAGAACAACACTGGACAACCAAAGGCCAAAGCTCAGTCGCAGGGCAAATACCATAGCCAGCGAGGTGGTAATAACACAGAGCAGTGATATGGAGTATCCCGCCAACAGCTTTCCCGCAGCCTGGGTTTGGGGCTTAACCGGGATGCTCTTCAGGATCCACAGTGATTTCCCCTCCCGGGAGTAGGTGCTGGAAACTGCAGCATTAAATGATCCGAACAGGACTAAGATACCCGACAGAATCAAAACCTGTGCAGGGGATGAACCGAATTGGTCGATGAGTGAAGAAATTGCCTGCAAATCAGGATCCTGAGCAAAGCTGCCTCCAAAGAGCGGCATAGCCATGATCACCGGTCCGACAATTATCCCAATCAAAGAGTTGAGAGCATATACAGGGGTTCTGAGGATCATCTTCCACTCATTCTTAAAAATGACCATGATGGGTGATGAGCCTTTATAGGTCAGTTTTCTTTTGATAGTTCTTTTTTCAGCTTCCAGTTGCGCAGACGCCCCTCTTTGATAGATCAGCGAGGCAAGAAGCCAAACGGGTATGAAGGAGACAACCGACAAAAGAACAAGATATCCAAGGTTCTTTAAGGCTTCCGCCCCTGTATGGGAGAGAGCTTTGGTGATCCATACCGAGGGCGGGAATATCCTTCCCGACCATTCAACCAGCCCGTCGCTCCTTTGCAGGATCTCGAGAAGAAACTCCATTTCCGTTCCGCTCTCGGGCATCCGGGACAAAAGAAGATTCTGCCCCACAAATAGAGCCAAAAACAAGATGATGGAACCCACGATGATGATGAGATCCCTTCTTTTTGAACGGCTTACAATGTGCATAAGGCACAAAGACAGCAACGAGGATATGATAAGGGGTACTATGGGCAGAAAAAGAATGCATATCAGAGCTGTAATATAATAGAGAATACCCTTCTGAGCCCCTGCTCCGTAGATTATTACGGGAGGTAGCATCAAGAATAGGGCAATGGGGTACTCTCCCAAAAGAACCAATATGAATTTGGACAGGAATATGCTGTTCTGCTTAAGGGGCAGGGAGGCCAGAAACTCGGTATCCCTGGCAAGAAACAAGGCTCCCAGTATATAGAATATACCGAAAAAAAGAATGAGCAGTCCGGCAGCCGACGCTCCCATAGTAAGGATCAACTGGGGCGAGTTCAGCAACTGTGCCGCCATATATAACCTTTGCATGATATAGCTATAGAGAAAGACAACCTGTCCCAGGGCAATAACAATAATGAAAGTAAGCCCTGCGGCCTTCCATAACTCTTTTTTATCGTTTCTAAAGTTATACCTGGCCATGGAGAGCCCAAACCGGGAATTTATCTGCAGTTTCAGGAGACTTAAAAACTTACTCATGGCCAGCACTTCCTTCATCAGTAAGCTCCAGGAAAATACTCTCCAGCGACTTGTCCCCCGATCTGCGAAGCTCATCCAGGGTCCCTACGGCAATGATTCTGCCCTTGTTGATAATGCCGATGCGGTGACAGAGCCTTTCTGCGACCTCCAGAACATGGGTGGAGAAGAAAACGGTATATCCCTTTTGGCAATGCCTGTTCATCTCCTCCTTCATCAGATGTGCTGATTTGGGATCCAGGCCGGTCATGGGTTCGTCCAGGATCCAGAGAGGCGGGTTATGAAGAAGCGCCCCGGTAAGGATGATCTTCTGCTTCATACCATGGGAATAGCTTTTGATGGGTTGACCAGCAGCCTGCTTCATCTCGAACATATCCAGGTACTTTTCTATGTTCTGCTTCCGTTCTTTACGGGATACCTCATAGACATCCGCAATGAAATTCAGGTATTCAATGCCGGTAAGCCGGTCATAGATATCATGGGTATCGGGTACATAGCCCATGCTCATCTTGGCTTTTATGGGATCCTTATCAATATCATGTCCGTTAACATTTATGGTTCCCGTATCGATGGGAAGTACCCCGGTAATCATCTTGATGGTGGTTGTTTTTCCAGCACCATTGGGTCCTAAAAACCCAAAAATTTCTCCTGGCCTTACCTCAAGAGAAATATCGTCGACAGCCTTTACCTTTCCCTTTGCATAGCTCTTGGAAACATTTTTTATTGAAAGCACAACGATCACCCCTTCCTGTCCGCTGTTTACAGTTTATCCAACACCGGCAGCAGAGTCAACGGTTATGTATTTGCCGTTATTTCGCTTAAGATGAAAAGGACAGGATTTTGTCCTGGATTATACCCTGAACATGGTCAGTTATGCTCCAGTCCAGCCTCTTCCATCGGCATGGTTTTTTTTGCACCCACAATACCAACCAGTATGGGCACCAGCAGACTGATGCCTCCGGCGATCAGCCACTCGTTCAGTGCCAGGGCAGTGGTTCCAAAGATTGCAGAAAGGAAAGGCAGATAAATAATCCCCAGCAGCATCAGGATGGAAGAAAGCACTGCAAAGATCAGGTATTTGTTTGAAAACACAGGCAGTTCGAACAGACTCTTATGCTCCGACTTACACTCAAACACATGGATGAGCTGGGACAGAACCAGGGTCACCAGCGCGGCTGTTCTTGCACCAGCAAGGTTTTTGCTCATAGTATTTACTATCATAAAACTTGCTATCGTAGAAATAGCAATAAAAATACCCCTTACCATGATCAGCCTGGCAAGCCCGTGTGAAAATATGCTCTCATCGGGACTGCGGGGTGGTCTTTCCATAATGTCGGGTTCTCCCGGCTCCATCCCCAGAGCAATGGCGGGCAGACCATCGGTGGCAAGATTTACAGCCAGTACCTGGGCTGGAAGAAGCGGAATAGGCAGACCCATTATCATGGATAAAAACATGGTGAGTACTTCACCCACATTGCAAGACAGCAGGTATCTGATAAATTTTCTTATATTGGAATAAATATTGCGGCCCTCTTCCACTGCAGCCACTATACTGGAGAAATTATCATCCATAAGGATCATGGATGCCGCCTGTCTGGTTACATCGGTCCCGGATTTGCCCATAGCAATTCCTATATCGGCATCCTTTACTGCTGGCGCATCGTTCACTCCATCCCCTGTCATGGCAACAATATTGCCGTTGTTTCTGATAGCTCTCACTATCCTCATCTTATGCTTTGGGAAAACCCTGGCAAAAACCGTTGCCTTCCGGCAGGCCTCTTCCAGTTCCTGGTCCGACATCTGATCTATTTCTCTGCCATTGACAACCAGATCACCATCCCTGTATATATCCATGGACTTGGCAATGGATGTGGCGGTTTTTACATGATCGCCGGTTATCATGATGGTCTTTATTCCTGCCCGTCTGCATTTGGCCACCGATTCGATGGCTTCCTTTCTGGGGGGATCGGTCATTCCAGCCAATCCTATGAATACCAGCTGAGATTCCAAATCATCGCGCCATAACTGGTAGGGCTGAACGGTACGATATGCAAAGGCCATGACCCTCAATGCTCTGGATGTCATGGCGGCGCATTCATCCCGCAGCTTATCCTGGTCATCCTGGGTGATATCCCTTTCCCTGTCGGCGATCATGATTTTGGAGCATTTGTCCATGATGATCTCCGGTGCACCCTTGGCAAAAAGGAAGAGCTCGCCGCTTTGGGATCTGCAAATAACCGACATGAGCTTCCGCTCCGAATCAAAGGGGATTTCCCTAACCCTTCTGTAGGCACTGAAAACAGATTCCTTATCAAGCCCGGTATCGATGGCAGCTCTCACAAGAGCAACCTCGGTAGGATCGCCCTCTATATCAAGATCCGCATCACTGTTGCTTTCCATGATCCGGGTGTTGCCGCAGAGCATGCCAATCTTTAAAAGGAGCTTCAGGCCTGTGGTCTTTTCCACATGTACCTCTCTTCCGCGACAATAAGCGCTTAATCTGCCCTGGTTGTTCTTCCGCATCACATACGGGTTCTTTCCGGCATAGGCCTCAACAACGGTCATCCTGTTCTCTGTAAGGGTTCCTGTCTTGTCCGAGCAGATAACCGTGGCACATCCCAGGGTTTCAACAGCAGGCAGGCGTCTTATGAGAGCATTTTTCTGAACCATTCTTCTAACGCCGATGGCCAAAGCAATTGTTACAACCGCAGGCAATCCTTCAGGAACTGCGGCTACCGCAAGGCTGATACCTCCAAGGAGCATTTGGATGACAGGCTCACCTCTCAAAATGCCCAGTACCGCCACAATGGCACAGATAGCCAGGCATCCGGTAACCATATACTCTCCAAGCTTCTCGAGCTTTTTTTGGAGGGGGGTATCCTGAACGCCTGCGGTTTCCATCATTTCAGCGATTTTTCCCATCTCGGTTTCCATACCGGTAACCATGACCAGGGCTCGTCCGGTTCCGTTGGTGATCATGCTTCCCATGTAAACCATATTCCGGGATGTCACACCGGTCAGACTGGCATTTGTCTGATCAGTTCGGATCTTGGCCACAGGGATTGACTCCCCGGTGAGCATTGATTCATCAGAATAAAGATTGTTGGCCTCCAGCAAAACTGCATCTGCCGGCACACGATTCCCGGCCTCAAGAACGATCAAATCTCCTGGTACCACCTCTTCGGCAGGAATATCCCGTATAACCCCATCCCTGACCACTCTGGCATGGGGCGCGGCAAGGCTCATAAGAGCCTCCATGGCTTTTTCGGTTCTCATCTCCTGGATAAATCCCAAAAGTCCGTTCAATAGAATGATGGCAAGAATGGCGATACCTTCACTGTTTTCTCCCATGGTAAACGATATTATGGAGGACGCTATCAGAATAATTATCATCAGGTCTGTAAACTGGGAAAACAGGATCTTAAGCCATCCATGACGCTTTGCGGGCTTTAGAACGTTTCTTCCGTGGATTTCCAGTCTTTTATTAGCTTCCTCTCCAGTCAGCCCATGAGCGGCATTCCTGTAATTGTCCATTATGGGGAGTTGTCTTTCCGTTTCCACAACATCACTCCTTAGGTACTTTGCAATAAAACCACCAAACAGGACAATCTATCCTATGCTGTTTCCGGCCGTAATAGTACAGGCTTCCCGTTACGACAGGAGACGGCCGTCGTGCGAAAACACTATGTGTGTGAGGGGATGGCTGCTGTTGATGTTTATATGGCTTAACTTCATATTGCCGGGCTGCATATCATAGGAAGAGAGCTGCATGAGGTGCTGTCTTTATGTGGATACTGGTTATGACCCTCATTTCGAGCTTTGACTGTGTTCTGGCGGGTATGTCCTATTCAGCCAGAGGGATCCGTATCCCCTTTGTTTCGAAGTTCCTTATCTTTATTACGGCTCTGGTTGTTGGCTGTATCTCAGAACTGGCTTCGGCCTCACTTACAAAATTCATTCCATCAGGCCTTGCTGAGATTTTAGGGCAGATCATTCTTGCCATAATGGGATTATTCATGCTGCTCACAACCTTATTGGACAGTAAACCAAAGCACAAAAAAAAGAGTGATCTTATCGATACAACACCAAGAACACTCTTCAAACTTGTTCTGAAATCAGCCGGCATCACCATCCAGGTGCTAAAGTATCCATCGGAAGCTGATATAGACCAATCGGGCAGGATAGATCCCCTGGAATCCATTCTTCTGTCCGTTGCCCTGACATTGGACTCGGTGGGCTTAATTCTGTGCAGCGCCCTTATAGGACAGAACACAATCCTCTTTCCTGTAGCGCTGAGTATTGGTCAACTGGCAGGCCTCATCATAGGCGGAAAACTGGGAATGAGATTTGTAAATAAACCATCCTCTTCATTAGCCAAATACCTTCCGTCCCTGATTCTGATACTGCTGGCAGGAATCGGGCTTATTCGATAATCAGTTCCACAGGACAATGATCAGAGCCATAGACATCGGACAATATGGCAGCGTCCACAAGCCTTGACTTGAATCTTTCCGATACACAGAAATAGTCGATACGCCACCCCACATTCTTTTCTCTTGCCTTGAACATATAGGACCACCAGGTATAGGCATCGGTTCTGTCAGGATAGAAATGGCGGAAGGTATCTATAAATCCCGATTCGAGAAGCTGGGTCATCTTGCTTCTTTCCTCAGGGGTAAAACCCGCATTCTTTACATTGGATTTTGGGTTTTTAAGATCAATCTCCTTATGGGCTACATTGAGATCCCCACAGAATATGACAGGCTTATGGGCATCCAGCGATAAGAGGTAGTTTCTTAAATCATCTTCCCATATCATCCTGTAGGGAAGCCTCTCCAGACCTCTCTGGGAGTTGGGGGTATAGATATTCACCAGATAGTAATCGTCAAATTCGAGGGTGATCATTCTCCCTTCCCTGTCATGCTCTTCCATCCCCATTCCATAGGATACCTTCAGAGGCTGCTTTTTTGTGAAAATAGCGGTTCCGGAATAGCCCTTTTTCTCTGCATAGTTGAAATAGAGGGTATATCCCTCCAACTCCAGATCCAACTGCCCCTCGCTCAGTTTGATCTCCTGAAGGCATAATATATCTGGAGATTTGCTGTCCAAGAAATCCAGAAATCCTTTCCCTATAGCAGCTCTTAAGCCATTTACATTCCATGAAATCAGTCTTGTCATATTCATTCATCCTTTCCGGTGGATATATGCAACTGAAGCCAAAGGATACTCTTTCGCCCAGTCAGCCAGGTAGTTCTGGTTTTTCTTCGATCCTTTTCCAATGCCTTGTGGCCTCAAAATGGGCAACCGCGTCCATGCAGTCAGAGACTATCTTTGGATCAAACCCCATGACTTTAAGAAGTTTTATAGCATTTCGAGTTGTTGCCCTTCCCTCTTTGACCCTGTAGTCAAAACTTACCTCACTATCGGTAACGATTTCTTCAAAATGCATGTTTTCAAAGATTTCCTCAAGTATATCGGCAAGTTCCTGGTCATGGGTGGCTGCCATAAGACAGATATTTTGGCGGGCAAGAGACTCCAGAACCCTTGACGATGCCGCAATCCTTTCTATGGTATTGGTTCCCCGCAAAACCTCATCCACGATGCATAAGCATTTGATACGGGGATTAACAGCAGAGAAGATCCTCTTAAAGGATTTGATCTCGGCAATAAAGTAGCTCTCACCATCGAGAATGCTGTCTCTCAGCGCCATGGAGGTAATGGGGAAAAGAGGTACCGATGTCCAGCTTTCAGCCAGGCATGTGCCAATGGTATGTGCCATAAGGGTATTGATGGCAACAGTTTTAAGGTATGTGGACTTTCCTGATGCATTGGAGCCAGTGATCAAAACAGGTTTATTAAGGAGAACAGGGTTTCCCACGCAGTTTTTCACCATTGGATGCCTGACGTTAAAAGCATTAATACTGTTAATACCTTGATCGTGCTCCCACTCAATCTTTGGGACACACCATTTTTCCAGCGTCTTTCTGTATGATGCCAGGCTTATGGTGGCATCCAAAAGGCCAATTATTTCAAACAATTGAGCAAATTCATCAACCTTTTGCTTCAGCAGAAGAACCGATGCCTGATAACTCCATATATCAATCAGAAAAATCATCTTTGGCAGAGTTGAAGGATCATCAATAACCTCCTTATTGATAAAAAGGCTGGGAGAACCTTTTCGGGCAACCTCCCTCAAACTTTTGAGCAGATCGTTCAGGCGGGTGTTTATCCTTGGAACACCCTTTAAATCCAGCCCGGCTATTCTATCGGCAAGGGCTATGATGGCAACGGCTGATGTTACTATGGATATTTTTGAATCGATTTCTTTAATCGCCCTTTCATGATAGAGAACGTTGAACCCAATGGACAGGATGAGCAAAAGCATGCCAAAGCCCACATTAGCAAAAATTACGGGTATGGCAAGGAGGGGGAGAAAGGTAAGCAGCCTGAACCAATTGCCCTTCCTGAGCTTGAGGTGTTCGGTATCCCCCATCAAGGTTGAGGCTCCCTTATCCCTGTACTTGCCAAACCGCTCCAGAAGCATCTGGACACTTTCCCTGACCTGCGGGTTCTCTTCCCAGTATTCTATAAGCGCAAGCCTCTCCTCCATGCTAATGCTGTCGTACAGAGGCGTCCTAAGAAGAGAATAGAGCACCTCATCCCCCATGGATGTGTGGGTGCTGTTTATCAGAGCATAGAGCTTGTCCATCTCCAGATCATTCCAGGTAGTATCATCGATATAGTATCGGGCATTCTTTTTCCCATACTCTCTGAAAAACACCGAAATGCGCCTAAAATCAAAGTCGGTATGACTGTTCTCAGGGAGTTTGCCCCAATGATCTCTCAGGCGTTTCAATACTTTGTCATCCTTTTTACCCCTGTCGATGAGCAGGCTGATAAGCACGAATATTCCAAAAACGACTGCTGCGAATATAAAGTCCAAATGTGAACCCTCCAAAACTTGATTCCTTATATTATATAATTCATTTAACTCAAAGGAAAGTGATGCTATGCCGTCGTCCATGATTTGTCAGATTCTACGGGAACATAATGAAGGTTTTTGTCTGAGATTTCCTTATTTTATATGGACTAATCACGAGTCTTTAGATATACTTCTTTAAGAATGTTCTTGCCTCTACGATGGCTCTGGTCATCTGGATATTATTTAATTTAATAAGGGGGAACACTTGTATGCAACGAAAGATCTACCATGTGGAAGAACGGGTGCCCTTTCTCCTGGGACTGCCCTTGAGCCTGCAGCATTTATTCGCCATGTTTGGCGCATCAGTGCTGGTACCCTTTCTTTTCAACAACGCGGCGCGAACCCATTATGTTGCCAATGTGCTTCAGACCACAATGGACAGGCTGACACCGGCACAACTGGAACAGGTCAATGCCATCACCATCATCGACCCGGCTCTGGTTCTCTTGATGAATGGTTTTGGCACATTACTTTACATTTTCCTCTGTAAGGGAAAATCTCCCGCCTTTCTTGGTTCAAGCTTCGCATATCTCGCACCCACCTTCGCCATAATCACCAGCTCTACTCAATACCAGGCAAATTTCTCGAAAGCACTGGGCGGTTTTATCGTTTCCGGTGTTATTTTTTGTCTGGTAGCTATACTGATTAAGATAGTGGGCACCAAATGGATTGATATCGTATTGCCGCCTGCGGCTATGGGACCCATCGTGGCTCTCATCGGACTCGAACTGGCAGGCACTGCAGCAGGAAACGCCGGGCTGCTTCCCGACGGCAGCGGACAGTTCTACTGGCCCAATGTGGTCATCGCCCTGTTTACATTAGTGGTTGTCATATTGGGGACATTGCTGTTTAAAAAATTCCTCGCAACCATACCTGTATTGGTAGCAGTGGTTGCAGGCTATGCCCTGGCTGCCATCCTGAACATCAATAATCCTGGAATCATTAATTTCGATACAGTAGCAGCCGAACCATGGGCAAGACTTCCGGAATTTACGGCCCCCACCTTTGATATAAATGCCATACTCATCATCCTGCCGGCCACACTGGTGGTCATCTCCGAACATATCGGCCATATCATCGTAACCAGTAAGATTGTAGACAGAGACCTGATCAAGGATCCCGGGTTGACACGTTCCATGCTGGGTGATGGTCTTTCCACCGCCATATCAGGCCTGGCGGGATCCTGCCCCACCACCACCTATGGTGAGAACATGGGAGTTATGGCCATCACCAAGGTTTACAGCGTATGGGTTATAGGCGGTGCAGGTGTGATCTCCATCCTTATGGCCTTCATAGGAAAACTGACCGGAATCATCAACAGCATCCCAGGCGCCGTAATGGGCGGTATCAGCATCCTGCTCTTTGGTGTTATCGCGGCATCTGGTATAAGGATGATAGTTGAAGCTAAGGTGGATTACAGCAAGTCTAAAAACCTGATTCTTACGGCAGTCATATTTATTGTTGGCCTCAGCGGAATGTCCATTAAGCTTGGCGAAGTGGATCTTAAGGGCATGGCTCTGGCAGCTGTCACAGGAATTATAATGAGCCTTATATTCTATGTGTTTGAAAAGCTTAAGCTGACCAATGATGCCGAATAGCATCAGAAAGGTTTTTTAAGGGACAATAACAGCCGTCGGCAAACGCTGACGGCTGTTCTTTATTTCTCGGAAAGATCGGCTTATTCGGATTCATCCCCCGGTTCTGCAGTTCCATCCTCCGGCACAGGGTCGAGTTCTTTTTCCCTGTCCTTCTTAAGCTGTTCCCTTCGTGTCTTTGCCGCCCGGCTGATCATGAGCATGGGCATGATGGAAAGACCTATTATAACCAGGGTTGTGAGCAGAAGGGTCATGATTATCTTACCGGTTTTTGAAGTCCTTGAACCCTCATTTTCCTCAAAGCTTTTTGGAATACCGGGCGGGGGCTCCTCATTAGGATCACTGCCCGAGCCGGCCTGCTGCGACACAGCCGCTATGGTCTGGCAGCCCGGATCAAACTCCAGAATCGCTGTTTCACGGGATACCGAATCCACAAGGCACTCCGTACTCGCCCCGGCATTCATGCTCAAACCAGCGGCAAAAACCATTGATAATATGATTAAAACTATCTTTTTCACGGTTGTTTCCTCCGTGTTGCCAAGTCAAACAGTTTTCATAAGGGCAAATACCTGACAGCTTTGCATATCAGTATAGCCGCTGAAAACTATCAGTATCAGTTATTATACATGTTATCGCTCATCAAACCAATTCACAGCAATCACTTTATATTATAACAAATCCGTGATGAGCTTTTGCATGATATGAAAATCAAATTAAGCCCATGCAAAAAACCCGGTATTCCTTGACAGAGAAGGCTCATTCGGGGTATATTATTGGAAAGCAGAGATGAGATGAGACTGGAATAGAATATCGAGAAGAGATGAGAAGAGGCTAATGGCTTATTTTGTGTTGCATTCTGAGGTCAGGTGTCTCCTGACCTTTTTTATTTGTACTATTATTCTTTATCATCACACCTCTGCGGGATATCATTTTTCGAGGAGGTTTTCTTATGTCACAAGAAACCATGCAAAAAAGAACTGTTCGGAGCAAATCCAGAAAAGGCATGTCGGTAACCGATATCCTCCTGGTGGGTGTGTTGCTGGCAGCGGGCGCAGTCCTTAAACTGTTTGTTGGAGCCTTTTTCACAGCGGGCATGAAACCCAATTTCATCATCGCAATGTATTGCCTTGCCATCCTGCTGATCAGACCCCGCCTGTCTGAAGCCCTTATCATAGGAATCCTGGCAGGCATTGTATCCCAGTTCTTCCCCGGGACACCCTATCTGAACCTTATCAGTGAGCCCATAGGAGCAGTTGTAATGTATCTGCTCATGCTCATACCCCTAAAACTTTATATAGGCAAGATACCGTTAAAGCCTGTCTTCGCCACCTTTATTGCAACTTTGAGTAGCGGTTTTTCCTTCCTGGGCGTACTCTATCTCCTTTTCTACGCCGGAGCAGAAGTTTCCACCATGCCTGTGGCAGTCTTTCTGGGCATTATTCTGGGAACCGCAGCCATCAATTCCATCATAGTTGAGGTATTGTATGTACCAATCAAGCTGGCTCTTGGAAGGAAGGTTACCAATGATCAGGTTCAATAATGTCTCTTTTTCGTACGATAACTGCGAAGAACTGGCAGTTTCAAACATTCATGCACATATTGACAGGGGTGAATTTGTTGGAATCATCGGTCCCTCGGGAGCTGGCAAGTCCACCCTTGTCAACCTGATTAACGGCGTGATCCCGCACCACCTCAAGGGTGATTTTTATGGTGAGGTTCTTGTCTGCGGCAAGGATACAGTGGAAAGCTCATGCGGAGAGATATCCCATCATGTGGGAAGCGTGTTTCAGGATCCGGAGTCCCAGATGGTTTCAACGGTTGTTGAGGATGAGATTGCCTTTGGTCTTGAAAACTTCAACCTCCCTGCAGATGAGATCGAAAACCGGATGACAGATGCCCTTAAGATGGCTGGAATTGAACATTTAAGGCACGAAAGCACCGCTGCCCTTTCCGGAGGGCAAAAGCAACGGGTGACCATTGCCGCCGCCATTGCCTTAAGGCCAAAAATACTGGTTCTCGATGAACCAACCTCTGAACTGGATCCCCAGGGAAGCCGACAGGTCTTCAAGACCCTTAAACGCTTGAATCAGGAATATGGCATGACCATACTCATTGTAGAGCAAAAGGTTATGCTGCTCTCCGAGTTCTGCAGCCGGCTCATGGTTATGGAAAGGGGACGGATCATTATGGACGGACCTGTGAGGCAGGTGCTGGAGCATCACGACAAGCTTTTGGAGCTTGGCATCAATTGTCCCAGAGTTGTTACTCTGACAAAGCTCCTTAAGAATGCCTCGCTCTATTTTGGCGAATTCCCTGTGGATGTAAATGAGGCTGAGTCGGTTATAAGAAGAATAATGGAGGGAGCTTATGATCAGTATTCGGAATCTGACCTATCGCTACAATAAAAAAGCCCCCCTGATTCTGGATCATATAAATCTTGAGATTGGACATGGTGAGTTTGTGGCTCTGATCGGGCAGAACGGTGCGGGTAAGACTACCTTATTGAAACAGTTGAACGGACTTTTAAGGCCATCTTCCGGCAGCGTCACCATCAACGGACTGGATACGGCGACCACCAGAACCAGTGAGCTTGCCCGCCATATCGGTTATTTGTTCCAGAACCCGGATCATCAGATCTTTTGTAACACGGTTTACGATGAGATAAGGTTTGGGCTGGTCAATATCAAATGCCAGCCTGAGCTGATTGATGAAAGAATAAGGAAGATTTCCGGACTTCTTGGCCTTGACCATATACTGGCCAGAAACCCCTTCACATTGAGCAGGGGTGAGCGGCAAAGGGTAGCCCTTGCATCGGTATTGGCGCTTGAAACAGATATCCTGGTCCTGGATGAGCCTACCACCGGACAGGATTATAAGGAATGCATGGAGATCATGGAGATTGTTAAGAGTCTGAACGAGCAAGGCAAGACAATTATCATGGTGTCTCACGATATGGAGGTCGTGGGGGATTACTGCAAAAGAACCATCATTCTTAATAATGGCCGTGTGCTGGAGGATGATGAGACCAGTATCGTCCTGCGTAAAAGCCAAAGTCTTGGGATGTCTGGTCTGGAACCGCCTCAGATCATCCAGCTTGCCCTGCGCCTTGGGTCATCATTCCACAAAGTGAATTCCCCTGAGGAGATGGCTAAAACCATTATTTCCTGCACCGTGTCTGGGGGTGTGAGGGTATGAAACAAATGCTGGAGTATGTTCATGGCAACTCAATATTTCACCGGCTAAACCCATTAATAAAGCTTATATGGGCGTTTGTGACCTGTGTGGCATGCTTCATAAGCAGCAGCCATCTATTCCTTCTGGGTGTACTGTTAATGACTATTGTAATAGCTGGCATAAGCGGGGTGCTGGGCAGAGCCATGGGTGTATTCAAAGCCCTGTTGGTTCTGGGTCTGTTCCTGATGCTGTTTCAGCTTTTATTCACCCCCCATGGGCGTGTTTATTTCTACATACTGCCCGGTGTACCTGTTACCGATTTAGGCTTAAGCTTTTCATTGCTTTTAATGCTCAAGATGATGGCAGCTCTGTCCCCCTTATCATTAATGCTGATGTTGACCCCAATGAACGAGTTATTGACTGCCATGACGCACAACCTGAGAGTTCCCTATCGATACGCCTTTGTGGTGGTTACGGCACTGCGCTTTATACCTACCTTCTCCCAGGAGATGGATCAGATAATGCAGGCACAGAGATCCCGGGGGCATGAAACCGATACCAGAAACCCTTTTAAAAAGGTCAGGGTTATCCTTCCCATGTGCATCCCTCTGTTAATCTCGTCAGTCAGGAGGGTTGAAACCATGGCCATATCCCTGGAGACAAGGGGATTTTGCACCGGACCCCGCTCTTGCAGGAAAAAGCTTGGATTTACATTATTCGACTTATTGGCTATAATCATAGTCGTGGCTGTTTTGCTGTTAAGCATTGCTATTGGCTGATTCTCTGTTGGAACCGGCATGAGAAACTGCCATAAATCAGGGCAAAAAACAACAGAGAAACCTTTTGCCAAAGGCTGCAGGTTAATGGAAAGCCGGGTGGTTATTTTTGATTAAATTACTGATGGGCAACGAAGCTATTGCCCTTGGTGCAATAAAATCGGGGGTTCGTGTTGTATCCGGATATCCGGGAACACCCTCAACCGAGATTCTCGAGACCGTAGCTAAGAACAATGACGGCTCCATCTATGTGGAATGGTCGGTCAATGAAAAGACCGCCATGGAAGTCGCTGCTGGAGCTGCATATTCAGGCGCCCGGACCATGGTAACCATGAAGCAGGTGGGTCTGAATGTTGCCTCCGACCCTCTCATGAGCCTTGCCTATATAGGTGTAAAAGGCGGGATGGTAATCGTTGTGGCCGATGACCCGGGACCTCTGTCCTCCCAAACAGAACAGGATACCCGGCACTTTGCAAAATTCTCCAACCTGCCCGTCCTGGATCCCTCAACCCCAGAAGAGGCCTATGAGATGGTTCAGGCAGCTTTTGAGCTTTCGGAACAGGTTGGTCTTCCTGTTTTTTTGCGCCCAACCACCAGAATATGCCATGCCTGCTCTTCCATAGATATTTCCGACAGCCGTGAAGAACACATACCTTCAGGATTTGAAAAGGACTCCCGCTGGGTTATCTTTCCCCAGCTTTCCTATAGAAGACATATTGAGATAGAAAAGATCCAAGTGGCTCTCTCACTTATTTTCAGCAAAAGCCCGTTCAACACGGTTTCCGGAAAAGGCTCCCTGGGCATAGCCGGATCGGGTATCGCCTGGTCCTATGCTCAGGATGTGATCAATGATCTGGGCTTGAATGTTAAGACCTTCAAGGTGGGCACACCCTATCCCTTCCCGGTAAAGCTTGCTGAAAGCTTTCTGGAGGGACTTGATAGGGTGCTGGTATTGGAGGAACTTGATCCGGTGGTAGAGGAAGCCCTTCTTGAGATAGCTGGAAGTAAAGGACTCAGAATCAGTATTTCAGGAAAGAAGAACGGCGCCACACCCTATGCCGGAGAGTTTTCATATGAGCTTGTACATAAAGCCATTTCTGATTTTGCAGCCCTGCCGGGCGCGGACATTAATGAACCGGCCATTCCACCGCTTCCATCGAGACCTCCGGTGCTTTGTGCCGGATGCCCCCACAGGGCTTCCTTCTATGCGGTCAAAAAGGCCATGAAGGGACAAAAAGCTGTTTTTACAGGTGACATCGGCTGCTATACCCTTGGCAATGCGAAGCCTCTTAACATGGTGGATACCTGCCTGTGCATGGGCGCTTCGGTCAGTGTGGCACAGGGAATCAAGCGGGTCGAACCGGATACCAGGCTGTTTGCCTTTATTGGGGATTCCACATTTTTTCATACCGGAATACCCGGTGTTATCAACGCCGTCTATAACCAGACCGATATTGTACTTGTGGTTCTCGACAACAGCACAACAGCCATGACCGGGCATCAGCCCCACCCCGGAACAGCAAAGACCATGATGGGCAATGTATCGGAAAAAATAGATATCGAGGGTCTATTGAGATCCATCGGAGTTAAGTGGGTACAAAAAATAAACCCCTTTGACCAGAAAGCGGCCATCACGGCGGTGAAGGAAGCATCAAACGTGAAGGGCGTTTCGGCTATTATATTTGAAGCTCCCTGTATCGCACTGGTGAAAAAGCCTGAGCCTCTCAGGGTGGACTCCCATATATGCAGGGCATGTGGTCTGTGTATCAGGGAGATCGGATGCCCATCCATGATCCTGAAGGAAGATGGCAAGGTGCAAATCGAGCCATCCACCTGTTATGCCTGTGGGTTATGCAGCAGTATATGCCCCTTTGGAGCCATTGGAGGTATGAATCATGAAGGCTGATATTCTTATTGCAGGTGTTGGCGGGCAGGGTCAGATTCTGGCATCCCGGCTCATAGGTGCGGCAGCCATACTTGAGGGCTATACCGTGAGGACTGGGGAAACCATTGGGATGTCTCAGCGGGGCGGCTCGGTGGTCAGTCATGTCCGAATAGGCGGAGAAAGCAAATCGGCCACCATTCCCTTCGGTCAGGCCGATCTGATGATAGGTTTTGAGCTTTGCGAAACAGTAAGGAACATAAAGCGTCTTTCTGAAAACGGCAGGCTCATTGTGAATACTCAAAGGATCAATCCTGTCACCGTATCCCTGGGCATGGACGAATATGACACTAATGCTATGGAAGACGCCTTAAAAAAGACCACCAGTAACCTTATCATGCTGGATGGTTATTCCCTGGCCCATCAGGCAGGATCGTTCAAGGCTGTAAATGTGGTTTTGCTGGGAGCAGCTGTTGGAGCAGGATATTTGCCCCTTTCGAGGGATTCATTCATAAAAGCCATAGAGGAAATCATGCCCCAGAGGTTTCATAATCTGAATTATGCTGCATTCGACAGCGGCCATGACCTGGCAGGACGTATAATTGCGAAAAACACGGAATGAGAGTTTAGATAGTATTGAGTATAGCAAGAGGAGAGATATGCATGAGATCAGAACAGTTTGCAAGTATTAAGTCACTGTTGGGAAGGGTTCTTGCCAACAGCCCCTTCTATCGCAGGAAGTTTGAGGAGGCCGGACTCACGGCAGAGAGCATCAAATCACCTGAGGATTTTCTCAAAATACCCTATTCAGATAAGGAAGAGCTAAGGCTTGCCTATCCTCTAGGCTTGCTATCGGTAAACCAGGATGAGATCGTACGCATCCATTCCTCCTCCGGGACAACCGGAAGCCCCGTTATTATCCCCTATACACGTCAGGATGTTGAGGACTGGACTGAGATGTTTGCCCGTTGCTATGAGATAGCGGGCATAACAAAAAAAGATGTCATCCAGATCACACCGGGTTATGGATTATGGACAGCGGGTATCGGTTTTCAAGCAGGAGCTGAGAAACTGGGAGCCATGGCCGTACCCATGGGGCCGGGAAACACCGAAAAGCAGCTTCAGATCATGATTGACCTTAAGAGCACTGTGCTCTGCGCCACATCCTCCTATGCCCTTCTCCTGTCTGAGGAGGTGCAAAGGCGTGGGATAAAGGACAAGATCCATTTAAGGAAAGGGGTTATCGGTTCGGAGCGCTGGGGAGACCTGATGCGAAAGCGTATCCGGAATGGGTTGGATATTGAGCTTTTTGATATTTATGGCCTTACAGAAATCTACGGCCCCGGCATCGCCATAGATTGCGAGCATCATAAAGGCATGCACTTTTTTGACGATTTCCTCTACTTTGAGATTATCGACTGTAATACGGGAGAAGTCCTGCCCGATGGCGAATTTGGGGAACTTGTGGTTACCACTCTCCGGAAGGAGGGGGCTCCGCTGGTTCGCTACCGCACCCACGATCTGACAAGGATTATCCCTGAAAAATGCCCCTGCGGCAGAAGCTATCCCATGATTGACCGGATAATCGGAAGAACCGACGACATGGTCAAGGTAAAGGGCGTGAATATCTATCCGGGGCAGGTGGACAGCATTTTGAAGGACATACCCGGTGTAAGCAGCGAATACCAGATCGTTATCGATCACCGCAACGGAAAGGATACGCTCACTCTGCGGGTGGAAAAGGAACCCGACTGCGACAGGTCTGATCTTGACAGCATGATTTTGGATTGCTTTAAGAAGAAGGTCGGCATCAAAATCCATGTTGAGCCGGTGGCCTTTGGTCAACTCCCCCGAAGCGAAAAGAAGAGTAAAAGGGTATTAGATTACAGGGCTAAATAATGGGCTTAAGCCTTTCCCATAAAATCGGCCGTACCCATTATAACTTCCATATAAAAGCCAGGGAAAGCCTCAATTATCGGCCTTTTTTCCCCGGCTTTTTGTTCTTTTACAATAGGGCAGGTATCTGCTATTCAGTCTATGATGCTCCAGACAGGCTTTGCAATCACCGTGGCGGGGGCATTTCTTCCTTTTACAGGTACAGTATTCTTTACCGTTCTCCAACATATTCGAAACCCCCGTCAGCCCTGATCCATTCAATCTCCACTCATATGATCCTTCTGCTTCATTCTGTCACACAACCGGATTGATGGCAAGTCATACCCACAGTTCAGTTAATTAAAAAGATGGGGAACCGCATAATGCAATTCCCCATCCTGACAAGTTCTGAACAGAAACTTGTTCTTCAGGTTTATTCATAGTATTCGGCAAACTTAACTGTACGCTCATCGATGATTGCCTGACCGCCGGAGTTGAGGTAATCCTGGTAACCAGCGTCAAACACTGCATCGAACTGATCAGGTGGGCAGGATACTGCCTGAACCAGGAAGTTATCACGTTTATCGGCGAGAGCCGGACCCATACCTTCTTCTGACTTGACCTCACCAACATTGAACTGGGGAATGATACGCCCGTCCTGCTTGGAAAGTGGCCATGCCTTTTCTATGAACCTTGCGTCAACACCAGCATAACCGAGAGCCAGTGACTTGGCGTTCAGTTCGGCATTACCAAGATCCAGGCCATTAATGGTGATGGTATAGTCGATATTGTTGGGTGAGTTCATAATCTTATCACCGGTAGCACTTAACAGCTTGATGGCGCCATCAGGCATAACTTCATGGGTCACACCTTCCTCACCGATCTGGAGGAATCTTCGGTTCTCAAGCTTGCTGATCCAGTCAAGATACAGCAGTGAAGCAAGGGGCTCATCATTGGTGCTGGGGAAGAATACCTTACGGTCGATAGGATTGGCAAGGAACTTCCTGTAGAGACCAGCATCATTCTTAAAGCAGTTTACTGCGATAAATGCAGCGTCCGGGCCAACCAGCTTCTGCATATTGGCATGAATGCCTTCTTCACCATTACGATAAGGATAGTCCCAGTTATGGATGAAGGAGCCCACATAACCAGCCTTCATCAGGTTATCCTCAGTGTTATCGCCTGCACCATAGAGGTTGAAGTCCTGCCAGATGAGGCCTTCATTGTACCACTTGTTAAGTACTCTTACACCCTCTTTGATTCCGGGATACAGTATGTGTCTGTCATCAAAGCCATGGATATAGGCTTCCTTGTCAGTCATGTCGTTAGGAACAAAAGCCGAAAGCAGATGATCTGCACGCCATCCGATATCATAGCTGATAGAGAAAGGAATCATCTGAGATGCTTCAGATCCCAGCAGCAGCTGAGCATTGTCCTTGAATGCTCTGAGCATATTCTCAAATTCTTCAAGGGTTGTAGGTTCGGGAAGATTCAGCTTTTTCAGCCAATCCTCACGGACAAAGGTGCTTATGCGGGCATTATTGAACAAAAGTGCCTCAATAGCCCATACAGTACCTTTTTCAGGATCTTTGTTCCAAAACAGGTTTCTCTCTGTAAGCAATTCATACAGGTTGGGAAGCAAATCCTTGTACTCTTCAAGGTAGGGTGCCATATCCAGAACACCGCCCATATTGGCATAGGTCTGAATGGTAGGATAGCTGTAGGTTACGCAGACATCGGGAGCATCGCCTGCAGCAAGCAGGTTGTTGATCTCCTCAACCTCTGTCCAGCGTCCGACCGGCACGAATGTTACTTCTACATTATGGTCACGAAGCATGCCCTCTTTTATGAAGTCGGTATAGAAGTTGTCTTCCGGTGGAGAACCGCCGTCATTGCTGCGATCATAGATCTCAACCGTGATGGATCTGGTCTTTGTAAACCTTCCATCAACAATTTCTGGCTCTGGTGTTGTCTCCGGCGCCTGGCTTTCATTAGGTGCGGATGATGTCTGGCCTGGTGTAGGTGTCGAGGAAGCCGGTTCGCTACCGCAACCTGCTAAAAGCGCGACCAACATGAAACAAACGAGCAGGATGGAAATCGTTCTCTTCATATTAATCCTCCTAAATATATATTTTTAGACACATAGTGTCCGGGGCACGGATTTATTCCTTTATGGCACCAAGGGTCGCACCTGTGATGAAGTATTTCTGTAGCCATGGATAGACCAGCAGGATCGGTACTGTAGCGAATATGATTGTCGCCGATTTAAGTGTTTCTGAAAGTCCGGGAGGAGAGAATCCCTCCTGAGTTGACGTCTCAATCCTGGTCATGCTGTTGATAAGAAGGTATAGCCAATGCTGAATGGGGTAATACTCCCTTTTTTTCATAAACATCAATGAATCTGAAAAGCCGTTCCAGCGTCCCACAGCGTAGAAGAGAGCAAGGGTGGCTATAACAGGTGTGGACATTGGCAGGTAAATGCTCACGAGAACGCGGATCGGACCGGCACCATCAAGTTCTGCCGATTCCCTCAAGCTTTGAGGTATGTTATAAAAAAAGCTTCGCATGATGATCATATTGAACACACTCAGGCAATATGGAACAATCAGAACCACCGGCCTGTTCAGCATATCCAAATCCTTGAGCAGAAGATACATGGGTATGGTGCCTGCGTTGAAGTACATGGTGAAAATAATTAGAGTATTGAAAAAGCGGCGCCCCTTGAGTTTATCGTATGTAAGGGGATATGCACAGATGGTGGTCATTAACAGGGACAAAACTGTTCCGATAACAGTCAGAATGGCTGTCCATATGAGGGACCAGGTATATTTGCTGTCTTTAAGTACCATCTTATAGGCATCAAGATTAAATCCATTTGGCCAGAGCCATACCTTGTTTTTTATCAATGCTTCTGAAGAGCTCAATGAGCGTGCCAGCACATTGAGCATGGGCAGCAGGCATACCAGTATCAGAACGAGACAGAGGAAGGCAACAACCACGTCACCGAATTTTGTTTTTTTAGATTTAATCATGCTGCAAACCTCCTAAACAATGGTGTAGCCTATCCTTACCAAACACCGCGCTCACCGAACCTCTTGGCAAGGGCGTTTGCTGCAAACAGGAAAATGACGCACACCACGGACTGGAAAAGTCCCACCGCCGTAGCCAGCGAGAACTGGAGTCCTTGAATACCATATTTGTAAACAAAAATCGCAATAACATTGGATACATTGTTGACCATGTGATTGCCAAGAGCATACGGCCGGTCGAACTCGCTGCCCAGGATTCTGCCCAGACTCAGGATGAGCAGAACTACAATCGTGGAACGAATACCAGGAAGCGTTATGTGCCACATCTTTCTGAGGCGGCCAGCACCGTCCATGGATGCAGCTTCATACAGTTCAGGATTTATACCTGCGATGGCAGCAAGATAGATGATAGTATTCCACCCGACACTCTGCCAGATCCCCAGGGCTATATAGGTCACCACCCACCATATGGGCTCGTTTAAGAATGGAACGGGGTCAACGCCCAATTTACCCAGAAAATTGTTCACAAGACCTGTGGTGGGAGCGAACAGTTGCTTTGCAAGACCTGCTATGATGATCCATGAAAGAAAGTGAGGCATGTAGGCGATTGTTTGTGTTACGCGTTTATATCTTGGAAAAGGTAATTCTGTGAGCAACAGTGCAAGAATGATGGGAGCAGGGAAACCGCATAATAGATCCAGAAAATTAAGCATAATGGTATTGCGCAAAGCATTAAGAAAGTCTTTGTTCTCAAACGCCTTAATGAAATACTCGAAACCATTGTTATCTGCCCAGGGCATCTCCCAGACATTTTGAACAATACTGTATTTTTTGAATGCAATCTGTATATATTGCATGGGTACGTACTTGAAAATCACAAAATATGTAATGGGAAGAAGCAACAGAAGATAAAGAGTCCAATAACGTTTAAGGTAGGCAACAGCTTTCTTGCCCCTTCCGGGTGAACTACTTAATGTTACAGTTTTCACTGTCGTATCCCCTTTACTCATCATATTTTGACGTTGGGGCAGAAGACATTTTGTACTTTGCTGCCGGCTTAAACCAAGCATAATACACAATCTTCTGGCCTTCCTTGAATAAAGATTACCACGAACCTTCAAGCGTGTCAATACTAGGATACTAAAATATCACACATGTTCAACATATATAAAACGTTGTAAAGACGCATTGTTGCGCATATTGCACAAATTATTTCCCAGTTAATGTTATTATCATTCATTACAGGACAGTTTATTTTCAGCTTGTATTTTATGGGATGAGAGCCTATAATGAGTTCAATCGATGGAACATTCCCGGTCCTCTCCGGAAAGCACAGGGCACGGGTACCTGACCTGGCTGATGCCTGCTCATGCTTATAAATAATAGAGTTATATAGAGGGTAAGGTTTTATGGAGATGCGTTTGAATGACGGTTGGCGGTTTGCCAAGGGTGAGCCGGTGAATTTCACACCTGTGGAACTCCCGCATGACTGGCTGATTTCCGACACGACGAACCTGTATGCGAGCGGAGTTGGCTGGTATCAGCGCGATCTGGATGCCGGCTTCCTTAAGGAAGGCCAACGGCTGCTCCTGCGTTTTGACGGTGTGTATATGGACAGCACCCTATATGTCAACGGACAATATGCCGGCGAATGGAAATATGGCTATACCGCCTTTGAACACGACATCACCGACTTCATCCAGAGGGGTCCGGGCAACACACTGCTGCTCAGGGTGAACTACCAGTCACCCAGCGACCGTTGGTATACGGGAGCCGGTATTTACAGGGATGTATTTCTGAAGGTTAAAAACCCGTGTCATTTTGTATCCGACGGTATTTACATAACCACATACCAAAAAGACGGCCGCTGGCATTATGAGGTGGATGCCGAGGTTGAAACCGGCGGCAGACCCTATGAGCTGCGGCATACCCTGCTGGACGGCGAGGACGGGATTATCGCCTGGGACGTAGACAATCCCCGCCTTTATACACTGCGTTCCGAACTGATTGTGGACAGAGAGTTAATGGATACCGAGGATACCCGGTTTGGCTTCCGGACCATTGCCTTCGATCCGGACAATGGCTTTTTCCTGAACGGCCGGCACATGAAGCTGAAGGGCGTTTGCCTGCACCATGACCTTGGCGCGCTGGGGGCCGCCGTTCATCCCGATGCCATCCGGCGGCAGCTGACACTTTTCAAGGCCATGGGAGCAAATGCCATACGGACCGCCCATAACCCGCCTGCCAGGGTTTTCATGGACCTTGCCGACGAGATGGGCTTTCTGGTGATGTCGGAGCTCCTGGATGTCTGGAAGCAGCCCAAGAATCCCTATGACTACGCACGTTTTTTCGATCACTGGATTGAAAAAGATGTTGCTTCATGGATCCGCCGTGACAGGAACCACCCCTCGGTCATCATGTGGAGCATTGGAAACGAGATACCCGACACCCATAACGATCCGGTGGGCGGGGCCGAAACACTGCGCCGGCTCATGAGCCTCGTGAAAAAACATGATCCTAAAGGGCACGCACCTGCAACCCTCTGTTCCAACTACATGCCCTGGGAAAACACGCAGAAATGCGCCGACATCATCAAGCTGATCGGATACAACTATGGTGAGAAGCTGTATCAGGCCCATCATGCCGCCCACCCTGACTGGATCATATATGGGAGTGAGACCTGTTCCACCGTACAGAGCCGAGGCATTTACCACTTCCCCTTAAGCAAATCCATCCTGGCAGATGACGACCTCCAGTGTTCAGCCCTGGGGAACAGTGCCACCAGTTGGGGAGCAAAAAGCGTTGAAGCCTGCATCAAGGCTGACCGTGACATTCCCTTTTCGCTGGGGCAGTTCATATGGGCAGGTCAGGATTACATCGGCGAGCCAACACCCTATCACACCAAGAATTCCTACCTGGGGCATGTGGATACGGCAGGCTTCCCGAAAGACTCCTATTACCTGTTCCAGGCAGCCTGGACCGATTACAGGAAAGCACCCATGGTGCATCTTTTCCCCTATTGGGATTTCTCGCCCGGTCAGATGACCGACGTGCGGGTGTGCTCCAACGCACCCGCTGTGGAACTGTTTTTCAACGATGTAAGCCTGGGGATCAGGGCTTTGGAAGGCAATTATATCGCAGACTGGCAGATTCCCTGTCAACCCGGCACACTGCACGCCGTTGCTTATGATGAAAACCGCCGGATCATTGCCGAAGCCTGCAGGCAGTCCTTTGGCGATGCGGAGAGTCTCAGGCTCAGCAGCGAAACCTTTGGAGAGCTGATGTTTGTCACCATCACAGCGGTTGACAGGGATGGCCGCCCCGTGGAAAACGCCAATTGCCGGGTTCATGTTTCGGTAACAGGCGGCAGGCTGCTGGGATTGGACAATGGGGATCCCACGGATTACGAGCAGTACCGGACTGACAACAGGAGACTTTTCAGCGGCAGGCTGCTGGCCATTGTCAAGCTGCAGGACGGCATGACCCCGCAGATTAAAGCCACGATTGACAAATCAGATATCCCCATCCGCAAGATCGAGCTTTCAGCGCAGGGATATAACATTACAGCCAAGGTTTTCCCCGCATGCGCCACATACAGGGATCTCCACTGGCGTCTGACTGATGCTGGCGGGGTCGACAGTCCGCTGGGCAGGCTGGAGGTTTCTGAGGACGGCCTGAGTGCCGTTGTGATACCCAGGGGGGACGGGGACGTCTATGTGCGCTGTGCCGCCAAAAACGGGCGTGAGCATATTTCCCTCATCTCTCAGTACAAGCTGACCATCACCGGTATGGGCAAGCCCTTTCTTGATCCCTACAGCTTTGTGTCGGGAGGGTTGTACAACTGCAGCAATGTGGAGCTGACAAACGGCAATGAGCGCGGCGTGGCCACATTGCGGGACGGCGAGAGCCATGTGGGTTTCAGGGATCTGGATTTCGGGGATTATGGTTCGGATGAGCTGACCCTGCCGCTGTTCCCGCTGGAAAAGGAGCCTTTTACCTTTGAGATATGGGAAGGAATGCCGCTTGAAGGCGGAACCCACCTTTATACCGCAACCTATGACAAGGGTTCCATCTGGAACACCTACCAGGAGGTCACCTATAAGCTGCCCAGGCGGCTTCGGGGCGTGACCACCCTGTGCCTGGTGTTCCGGCAGAAGGTTCATATCAAGGGCTTCCGCTTCAGGAAGCTTGAAAAAGCCTTCCAAAGGCTTCACGCCGCAGAATGCGACCATATTTCCGGTGATTCCTTCATGGTGAAGGACGGGGCTGTTGAGCAGATTGGAAATAATGTAACCCTGGTTTTTGATAACATGGATTTCGGCGGCGTTGGCGCCGGACGGATTGAGTTGTGCTGGCGATCCGCACTTCCCAGGAATCCGGTTTCGATCGTATTCTCCGGTGAAGATGAAGAGTGCAGGCAAATGGTGGAGGTCAGCCGGGCGGACACCTGGGAGAGCCGTGTGTTCAGGCTGGATAAAAGGGTTTCCGGCAAGAATAAGGTCTCATTTGTCTTTTTGCCTGGGTGCAGCCTTGATCTGGCCTGGTTTCAGTTTATGGAATAGCCGGTCCGGCGCGTAAGCGCCCGGAACCAACAGAGTTCGTACATTTGGGGAAAGGACGGTTTTTATGGGTATCATACTCCCGAAACTTATATCTGACGGCATGGTGCTTCAGCGGAACGCTGAGGTCAGAATCCGGGGAAGGGCCGATGAGCCCGTAACCCT
>JAAYTP010000065.1 GCA_012518025.1 Clostridiaceae bacterium | reverse complement strand
GGAAATCCGCTCCACCGTGTCGGTTTCATCACTGATTTGATCGGATATAATCCGGTCTATCAACCTGTTTTCGCTTCCATCGTCATCCTCATATTCCCGGAAAAGAGATTCAGGAGCTCTGGAAGCCTCAATGGCATGGATGATACTTTCAGCTTCCTCACCCAGAAACTCTGCCAGCTCACTTATAGTTGGCGGCCTACTCAGCTTCTGTTCAAGTTTTTCTCCCGCATCCCGGGCCTTCAAAGACAGCTCCTTCAGGCTCCTGCTGACCTTGATGGCTCCATCGTCCCTGAAATAGCGCCGGATCTCCCCCAGGATCATGGGTACTGCATAGGTGGAGAAGCGGACATTGAAGGATGGGTCGAATTTGTCCACCGCTTTTATCAGACCAATACAGCCGATCTGAAACAGGTCCTCGGTCTCCACATTTCTGTTCCTGAACCGGCGTACAACACTCCAAACAAGCCCTGTGTTACTATCAATAAGGGCACTCCGGGCTTCTTTGTCACCATTTTGAGCTTTCCTTATCAGATCGATGATGTTTTCATCGCTATAATCCATAACAAGCCTACCTGCTTTTCAATTCCTTTGTCATTCGTATTCTGGTGCCCTGACCAACCCTGGACTCTATCTCCAGGCTGTCCATAAAGGTTTCCATCACAGTAAATCCCATGCCGGATCTCTCCAGATCCGGACGGGTTGTGAACAGCGGTGTTTTGGCCTTCTCCACGTCTTCTATCCCCTTGCCGAAATCCTCCACTGTGATCTCAACAAAATCCGGATACAAAACGCAGGTGAGTACCACCGTTCCTTCCTCCTCTCCATAGCCGTGGATGATGGCGTTGGTGACGGCTTCAGATACGGCGGTCCTGATATCGGCCACCACCTCGATGGAAGGATCCGCCTGGGCCGCAAAGGAGGCTGCCACCACTCTGGCAAAGGATTCATTCGCTGATTTGCTGAGGAATTCAGTTCTCATCTTGTTTATGGGCTGCATAATTCAAAACCTCACAATACATTTGAAAATCAGGCATCAAGTTCTATTAGCTCTTCTATCCTGGACATCCTGAGAATCCTTTGAATCTCAGGCTTTGGTTTTCTGATTAACATTTTGCCGCCAATCAAGGTTACCCTGTTCATTCTGCCCAGAATAAGGCCAATTCCTGCGCTGTCCATGAAGGTGACCCTGGAAAGATCCAGGATCAAATTCTTCACCGGCTCCATCAGGAATTTGTTATCAATGCGCTCCCTCACCCTGGACGCTGTGTGATGGTCTAGTTCACCTTCCATCATCACAACCAGGGAATTGCCTTCCCGTGAAAACCTTACATCCATTCTTTCACCTCTGTTTCTTCGGAGTGATCGTTCAGCCACTGCAGAAAACCCATGCTGAATCTGACCGGCTTTTTAATGACCAGTATACCTTTCCTATTCGTTATTTCCCTGATTCATCCTTTTTTTAGAGGGTAATCTCAAGACCTGGGATTGAAACCCAGAGATTCGGCTATCTTTTCGATTCTCTTTAGACGATGATTGACTCCCGATTTGGAGAGAGGCGGATCCAGCATCCTGCCCAGTTCGGTCAGGCTGACATCGGGATTCTCAAGCCTCATTACTGCTATTTCATGAAGTGCTTTTGGAAGATTATCAAGATCAGAATGCTCCTGAATAAACCTGATGCTTTCGGTCTGCCTGAGAGAGGCATCAACGGTTTTGCTCAGGTTTGCCGTTTCGCAGTTTACAATGCGATTTACCTGGTTTCTCATTTCCTTCATGATCCGGATGTTTTCAAGGCTCATCAAGGCGTTGTGGGCACCTGTGATATTGAGAAAATCCACGATCTCCTGGCCTTCCTTAAGGTATACCAGATAATACCCCTTGCGCAGGATGTATCGGGGCTCCACCCCGAACTCCTTCAGATACTCAATGAATTCATCGGCCTGGAGCTGGCTTCTGAAGGTGACCTCAAGATGATATGACTTATCCGGATCTGAGATGGAGCCGGTTGCCAGAAAACCTCCCCGCAAAAAGGCCCGTTTGCAGCACCGGTCTTCCACCTTGTAGTTCATGTACTCTATTTTACCTAAATCGCAGTTGATGGAAATACCCATATCATTGAGCAAGCCCTGTTGATCCCCTATAAGGCTTGAAAAATCCAACTGATATACGGCACGAGTTTTGAAGCGGCGGGTCTTTTTCATGTCAACACCGGGATCAAAGCGGAAAATCTCCTTTACAAGGACGAAAATACGCCTGGACAGTGGAGCATTCTCAGTGATGAATAAAAGGCGGAGTCCTTCCGGAGTATTGCGCAAGGTTAACCCCGCCCTTAGTATCCCGGTCAGTTCCGACCTTTTACAGCATTCTGCAATATCTTCAATTCTGCTCAGTTCCCTTTTGACATCCAGAGAAAAAGACAATATCTCACGCCCTTTCGTCCTTTATGGATCACTTGTCCTTAAAAGTATCCAAGATTGCATGGGCAAGTTTGTCGGGATCATGCCTTACATAGCCGTTATGGATCCCAACCAGATCCTTTTCTATCACCTTTACACCCAGGCGCCGTATTCTTGATAAATCCAGTTCAACGGGGGCCGCCCCGTCTTCCTGATACTTTGACAGCAAGGAAGGCTTGATCTGTCCATTGTTGACCAGACAGTAATCTATCAGGCGGCATCCCGCATGCTTATGTATGGCTTCAATGTGATCCCCAACCGTATAGTTTTCGGTCTCACCCGGCTGGGTCATGACATTGCAGACATAAACCCTGGCTGCTTTGGCTCTGCTTATGGCCTGAGGAACCTGGGCCACCAGAAGATTGGGGATGATACTGGTATATAGGCTTCCAGGGCCTAGTACGATGATATCGGCCTTACCTATGGCATCAATGACCTGTTTTAGGGGTTGTACCGATTCCTTGTCGAAACGTACCTTGTCAATGGATCCAGGATGGAAGAGATGGTGGGAACCGATTCGGGATTCACCATTGATCACAGTGCCATCCTTCAATGTGGCTACAAGGTTCACATTCTCATCTGTAACTGGATAGATTCTTCCGGTTACGGCCAGAACCTCGCCCATGTGGGTGACGGCCTGAACGAAATTGTTGTTGGATATGCCGCACATGGCTGCAAGAAACAGGTTGCCAAAGGACTGCCCCTTCAGGCGACCCTCGGGAAATCGGTAGTTTAAAAGCTTTTCAAGTACTGGCTCTGTTTCTGCCAGAGCCAGCATACAGTTTCTTATATCTCCTGGAGGGAGCATTCCCAGATCATTGCGAAGCTCACCCGAGCCACCGCCATCATCGGCCACCGTGATAACGGCTGTAATATTGCTGGTGTAATGTTTAAGGCCTCTAAGCATTGTGGAGATACCCGTGCCACCACCGATGACCACAACCTTAGGACCTGAGGAAAGAACCTTCCTCCTGTACAGTATATCCCTTATATCCTTCACATGATTTGGCTTTTTGGGCATTCCGTTGGGGTAGACATTTACAAACCTTATAAATATTCTGTTGAGGCAAAGAATAATCAGGTACAGTCCCAAAACTCCCAGGATGACGGCAACACCCAGCTGTATGTACCCGATTGCCAAATCCTTCATAAGAACCAGCAGGGAACATACCAGCAGAGTTACGCCAGCTATACCGCTAATAAGATATCTCTTGAAACGAAAACCGATCAGAAGCCATCTGAGTGTTTTCATGCTTTTTTACTCCCCCTGATCATCCCTGTCAATATCCCTGTGCTGGTTTACCACGCTGCTTCCCTTATCCTTCTGCATCTGGCCGAGGCGGCGGGCAATGGCAACCGACCTGTGCCGTCCGCCGGTACAGCCAATGCCGATGATCAACTGTGTTTTTCCTTCCTTCACATAATAGGGGATTAAAAAGTGTATCATCTCGTTGAGTTTATTGAGAAACTTCCTGCTCTCCGGAAAGGACATCACATAATCGCTCACATCCGGATCAAGACCAGTCTTATGCTTCAGTTCGGGTATATAGTACGGGTTTGGGATGAACCGGACATCGAAAACAAGATCACAGTCCATGGGAATACCATATTTGAAACCAAATGAGACTATATTGAGTATGAGACCCTTAAAAGATTTGCCCTCAACAAAGAGCCGGGCAATCTCCCCCTTCAGCTGTCGGGGCATGAGATTGGAGGTGTCTATAATAAAATCTGCCTTGTCCTTGACTGCCTGAAGTATACGCCTCTCCTCCTCAATCCCTTCCGCAAGGCGTCCGTCGGGAGATAGTGGATGCTGACGCCGTGACTCCTTGAAACGCTTCACCAAAACCTGATCGGTGGCATCAAGGAAAAGAATCTTATATGAGATTCCCATCTCCTGAAGTTGCTGCAAGGCGGGAAATAGATCCAGGAACATAATTCCGCCCCGTATGTCAACGATCAGTGCAATCTTGTCCAGCGGATTCTTGCTCTGTATAATAACCTCGGTAAACTTAGGAATAAGTGAGGGTGGAAGATTGTCCACACAAAAATATCCAATATCCTCGAAATATTTAACGCACAGGCTCTTGCCCGCCCCCGACATTCCTGTAATGATCAGCAGATTCATAGCTCTCCTCCAATGATCCTGACCTCCGGTTCCAGCAGGACTCCGGTTCTCTCATAAACCGTCTTTCTTACATATCTGATAAGATCCAGCACATCCTGGCTGGTGGCATTTCCAAGATTCACAATGAACCCGCAATGCTTGTCTGATACCTGGGCGCCCCCGATGGTATAACCCTTGAGGCCGCACTCCTGTATAAGCTGCCCGGCATAGTGTCCTTCGGGCCTTTTAAAAACGCTTCCGGCGCTGGGCATGTTCAGCGGCTGCTTATCCCGCCGCCTGCCATTGAAATCGGTCATCCTTCTCTTTATCTCGGATTTATCCCCCTGCCGGAGTACCAGTGTTACTTCCAAAGCAATCAGTCCATCGGTCTGGATCCTGCTCTTTCGGTAACCGAAGGCATGCTCATCCCCATTGAGCCGGATCATCTGACCCTGCTCATCTATGCAAATAGTCCCGGTAACCACCTGGCTCATTTCACCGCCGTAGGCTCCGGCATTCATAGTTACAGCACCGCCAATGGTGCCCGGGATTCCCGAAGCAAACTCAAATCCTTCAAGGCCTGCTTCCAGAGCCCTGGCCGAAACCGCTGCCAGGGATGCCCCTGCCTGTGCTGTGATCCTGTTACCTTCAAGGTTGATCCGGGATAATTTGCTACCGATCCTGATTACGACCCCATCGTATCCGTTGTCTGGGATGATCAGATTGGTGCCGTTTCCCATTACAAAAAAGTTTTGATTCTTTTCCTTAAGATATTGAATTATCCTGTGGACTTTTTCAATTGAGTCGGGTTCTGCAAAGAAACGGGCTGTTCCGCCAGTTTTGATGGATGTATACTCTTTCATGGACACATTCTGAGCCACAGAACCCTCGCCCAATATTGAAATCATATCCCTGAAGACTGCATTGTCTCCCAAAATCGTTCAACTCCTGAAAAACGAGTCAAAGGTTATTTTATTAAATACTCCGGTCAACATATCCGCTTACGACCCTGGAACCCGCTTCTGATCCAAGAATTATATATTCATGCCCAGGGATTTATATTTCAGGTTTTTCACAGGTATGGAACTGCCTTGCATCATAAAACCCTTAAAGCTTGGTATCCCGGTTTATATCCTCGGTTATCCTGCGGGTAAATGTCTCCGCGGCATTATACCCCATCTTCCTCTGCCTGTTGTTCATGGCCGCAACTTCAATGATTATGGCCAGGTTTCGTCCGGGTCTCACAGGTATAGTGAGAGAAGGAACCTTAATACCCAGAATATCAGTATGCTGTTCATCAACTCCCAGCCTTTCATAATGCTTCTGGGGATTCCAAAGCTCCATTTTTATAACAAGATTTATGCTTTCGGTCATCTTTACAGACCCTACGCCATACAGGTATTTCACGTCCAGAATTCCGATTCCCCGGATCTCCACAAAATGCCTTATGACCTCAGGCGCAGAACCCACCAATGTTTTGCTGGAAACACGGCGCACCTCCACCAGGTCATCGGCAACCAGCCTGTGTCCCCTTTTCACTAGCTCCAGGGCTGTCTCGCTCTTACCCACACCGCTCTCACCCAGTATCAGAACACCTTCACCATAGACCTCAACCAGTTCGCCGTGCATGGTTTCCATGGGAGCCAGCTCCACATTCAGAAAGGCTATGAGATTTCCTACAAACCTCGAAGTAACCTCGGGAGTTCTCAAAAGGGGGATATTGCATTTTCGGGCAACCTCTATCATCTCCGGAAAGGGCTCCATCCCCCTGGCAAGGACAACACAGGGGATGCCTGTTGAAAAAAGCTCAAACAGGCTGTTATAGCGTTGCTGTGATGACATCCTTTCCAGATAGGTCATTTCTACCTTTCCAATGACCTGAACCCGCTCATTACCAAAGTACTCAAAGAACCCATCCAACTGAAGACCCGGTCTGTTGATGTCTGTGGAGGTTACCATGATGTTGTCAAACTCAGGAGAGTAGACCAGCTTCTCCAGCATGAATTCCTTCACTATTCTTCCAAGCCTGACACTGTGGGATCCGCCTTTCATATACCAAGTGCCTCCATAACAACATTCTTCATCTGTTCCCTCTTGCATACCCTGCCATGGAGAACAGGCTTATTCTCAAGGCCTTTTAGTCCGTCGGGCACGGGCTGGCCTGTTTTTTCTGAAAGCTTTTTAAGCAGCACAAACTCATCATCGGTGCCATCCATGGACAGTGCCTTGCAGACGCTGGCATTGAACTTGAATGGGCTTGCGGTTGAAACCATAACCGTAGGCGTCAGATCCCCCGTAGTAATCACATATTTATCATAAACATCAATCCCCACGGCTGTATGGGTATCGCAGACATAGCCATAGTCCTCATACACGCATTCTATGGTCTTTAAAGTCTCCTCCTGTGATGACCACCCACCCCAGAAATGCTCATTGAGGAGGCGGTGGGCTGTTTGCCCAATATCGTAGAACCCTTCAGCTTTGAGCTGATTCATCCAATGGACAACCATTTCGGAATCCCTTCCGGAAAGCTCATAGATAAGTCTTTCCAGATTACTGGAAATTAAAATGTCCATGGAAGGCGAGATGGTACGCACAAAATCCCTTCTTCTGTCATAGACACCGGTATGTATGAAATCTGTCAGCACCTTGTTGTCGTTTGAGGCACAAATCATCCTGTTCACAGGAAGCCCCATCCTCATGGCGTAATAACCTGCCAGAATGTTCCCAAAATTACCTGTGGGGACAACGAAGTTGATCTTTTCCCCGAAACTTATACGGCCAAGCTTAACCATGTCGGCATAGGCCGAAAAGTAATAGACTATCTGGGGCACAAGCCTTCCCCAGTTGATGGAATTGGCCGAAGAAAATTTAAGACCCTGCTCCCCCATTTTCAGGAACAAAGACTGGTCGGTAAAGATCTGCTTTACTCCGGTCTGGGTATCATCAAAATTCCCCTCAACGCCAAAAACAAGGACATTTTTGCCTTCCTGGGTCACCATCTGGCGTTTCTGGACCTCACTTACACCACCATCCGGATAGAAAACAATGATCCTGGTTCCTTCAACGTCTGCAAAGCCTTCGAGAGCAGCCTTCCCCGTATCCCCCGAGGTAGCGACCAGAATGACGATCTCATCCTTTTCCCCAGTCTTTCTCATGGCCTTCACAAGAAAATGTGGCAGTATCTGAAGTGCCATATCCTTGAAGGCGCAGGTGGGACCGTGCCAGAGCTCTAAAATATTGAGGCTGTTGTTGAGCATGACGACCGGTGCAATATCCTCACTTGAAAACTTCCTGGTGTTATAGGCCTTGTCCGTACAATCGGCAAGCTCCTCATGGGTAAAATCATCCAGATACCCTTTCAGGATGAACTTTGCCCGATCCTGATAGCTCATGGAAATCATGGATCTGATGTCCTCCAGGGATATAGGGACAAACTCCCCTGGAACATAGAGACCCCCATCGTCGGCTATTCCCTTTTTTATTGCTTCGGCAGAGGAAATGGCCTTCCCCCCACCCCTGGTACTTTCGTATAGCATCATTTTATACACTCCCGAAAGCAAAAATTCAACACTGAAACCAATAGAATTATCATAATATAAAGACCCGGAAAAAGCAATGAATACCCGGGTCAACCTGTCCAATCTCTTTTCATCTATTGTTAATGAATAAGTAATCTAAAAGTAATATTCCGTGTTATTTTTCCATGGTATAATAAGGATGAAGTTATTTATTCCTCCTTTTATATATTGTATATTTGATCTAATCTTACTTCAGAAAAGCGCCGGAGATTGCTATTATTTTTATAAGTATATCCTCTACAGGTGCTTTTTTTTTAGCCCTTTTTAGTTTAAAATGTAGTTGGCTCAAATCCAGCATCAGGAACTTCATCCCCGCCATGGTTAATTCTGTATGGAATACGGCAGAACTAAACAGCCGGTTTTTTATACGTTTTTGACGCCTTAGATACTGCCCCTCATTATCGGGGATCTTTAGTATAATATAAACCCGGATGGATAAAAGGAGGAAAGGGAAACGGACAGTCAAATGCTAAACCAGAGCAGAAAGAAAGAGGAATCCTATCTGATCCTCATCATCCTGATGGTGATTTTCAGGCTGGTGATAAGCCTGATGAAACCCTATGCCATCGATATGGGCGGATACCTTGCCTGGAGCAGATATCTGGCTGACAACGGACCCTCTGGCCTGTATTCCAGATTTCATATAGTTTATGCTCCCTTCTACCAGTATTTTCTTTGGATTAGCGGTCTTATTTCCAGATCCCTTGGCCTCTCAGCCTTTTTCCATACCCTTCTTATCAAGCTGTGGTCTGTGCTCTTCGAAGGCCTTGGCGCCCTCATCATATTCAGGATGGCAGAACGTGCCGGCCGCAGGTCTATCGGCTTTTTGGCTGCTTCATTCTATCTGTTGAATCCTGGCGTCCTTTTTAACTCCTCTGTCTGGGGCCAGTTTGACTCTATACCAGCTACCATGCTTTTGGCTGTCATATTCCTATTTGAACTTAATAAGCGAAATGCGGCGGCTCTCCTTTTTCTTGTGGCTGTCCTCACCAAGCCCCAGAGCGGATTGCTTGTTCCTATGGTGTTATACCTATATTTCAAGGACTTTAAGTTTGATTGGAAGAATATTAAAAGGCTGTTTTTTGGAATCATCGCCGGTATCGGGCTATACCTTGCCATCGTGTTGCCCTTTTACGAACCCACCCGGCTCTGCGGCACCATTGTCCCGGCTTTTCTGGATCCCTTCTGGTGGCTGTTCGACCTGTATTCCAGGAGTATTCTCGATTATCCCTATGCCACGGCCAATGGCTTTAATTTCTGGACCCTGGCAGGAGGACAGATTCAGGATGACTCCCTCCCATTTATGGGCCTTACCTACCAGTGGTGGGGAAACATCCTGTTCCTTTTTTCAGCAGCCTATGTATTCTTCCTTATCTACAAAGGAAAGGGATCCGGCAGGGCTATTATATACGGCTCATATCTTATGCTGTTCAACGCCTTTATGTGGATGACCAGGATGCATGAGCGGTATCTTCTTCCTGCCATAATCTTCATAATCCTGGCGGCGGTTTATGACAGGATGCACATTCCCGTTGCCGTCCTCACCAGCCTGTGCGTCTTTGCCAACCAACTGGTGATCTATGTGATTTCCTTCAAAAAGGTCTATTGGCTGCCAAGATGGGATTTTACCTCTATCTGCATTGCCGCGGCAACCCTGATAACCTATGCCCTGGCTATGGTCAACGGTTATCGTTTGCTTGTGAAAAAAAGCCCTGTACCAAGGGAATATATATAAATACACAAGGAAGGCTTTTGTACTTATGATGGAAGAACAAATGTTAAAGCGCACCGGGCTTGAAACCGGGAAGCGGATGAACAAGAGGGATGTGGTCATTGTAACAGTCATGACCCTGATCTACCTTTTCATTGCCCTGATCAATCTGGGATCCTTTGAGGCACCCCAAACCGGCTGGGAGCCGGATCGCCGCAATGAAAGCTTTGTGGTGGACTTCGGAAGAGAGGTAGAGATCGACAAAGTCCTCCTCTTTGGAGGCCTGGGTCATGCCTGGGGCTGTTTTGGAACCCTTGAAATACGAGCCTGGGACGGCATAGAATATGTGCCCTATACCTTCCTTGATATGAAGTCGGTCTTTCGCTGGCACTTTTCCACCGACAAGGTTAAAACCGACAAGCTTTTGATAACTAATCTGTATCTTCGTACCGATGAGGAGAAGGACAAAGATAAGTACTTCAAGGCAGAATACCGTGAGCTGGCCTTCTTTTCCGGGTCTGAATTAATAGAGGGTTTCACTGTAAAACATGTGCGGTCAGATCAGGATGTGAACCTGCTGTTCGATGAGCAACATCTTGTTCCGGATCGCCCCACATACCTTAACGGGACCTATTTTGACGAGATATATTTTCCCAGAACTGCCCTGGAGCAGATTGAAAACCGATCCATCCTGTATGAGAACACCCATCCACCCCTGGGTAAAACCCTGCTGGCTCTTGGAATCCGGGTTTTCGGCATGAATCCCTTCGGATGGAGAATCGTGGGAGCCCTTTTTGGAGTTATGATGCTGCCATTGATGTATCTTTTAGGAAAGCGCCTTTTCAAGGACAGCTTCTGGGCATCCTTCTGCACCTTCCTTCTCATGTTCGATTTCATGCACTTTACCCAAACCCGGCTGGCCACCATAGACAGCTATACCGTTTTCTTCGTAATGGCCACTTACCTTTTCATGCTGGAATACTATGATTCCTGGGCCTTTGAAAAGGGTTTCTTCAAATCCCTCGTCCCCCTTCTCTTTTCAGGAATCTTTCTGGGACTCGGCGGAGCCGCAAAATGGATAACACTGTATGGCGCCTTTGGACTGGCAGTCCTTTTCTTTTCGTCACGGATCCGGGAGTACATTGAATATAACAGACGCCTGGATTCGGCAGTGGAACAAAATCAGATCCGCCCTGATTCCCGAAAAAGACTTCGCAGGGCTTATCTTGGCAAGTATTTTATCTTGACCTGCCTTTTCTGTGTCCTGTTCTTCGTCATCATTCCGGCTACCATATATACCCTGTCCTTCATCCCCATCCAGAACCACAATGACGACAGGAGTCTTGTGCAAGAGGTCATCCATTCTTTAAAGACCATGTATGAGTATCATAAGGGTGTTGTGGCTCCTCATCCCTATTCCTCCCATTGGTACGAATGGCCTCTCATCATAAGGCCCATATATTACTATGCCGGATCATTGCTTCCCGAGGGCATGGGCTCTTCCATAGCCTCCTTTGGAAATCCTTTGGTATGGTGGACTGGCTTGATTGCCTTTTTGGGTCTGCTATGGCTTCTTCCGGCCCGGAGGATTAGCAATGTCATGGGATTTGACGAGTCCAAAAACGCATGGTTTCCCGTCATAGGTTATTTATCGCTCTACCTTCCCTGGGCGATCGCCCCAAGGAAGCTGACCTTTATATATCATTATTTTTCCTGTGTACCTTTTTTGATTCTTATGATCGCCATAGTATTGCGTTATCTGGAAAGGGCAAAGCTAATCCAAAGACGTGCGGTATACATTCTGATGGCGCTGGTTCTGATATTGTTCATACTGTATTATCCCGTATTATCCGGGCTTGAGGTGCCCAGATGGTATCTCGACACACTGCGAGTTTTACCCGGCTGGGACTGGTGATAGGAGGAGCATATGTCAATCAAGGAAAAACTTATGAACAGCCGGCTGTTAAAGGATTTTTTAAACCCTGAAACCCTGGGACAGTTCATGCGCTATTTTATCGTTGGGATTGTGGGTTTTGCACTGGAATATACCCTGTTTATTGTTCTTCGAAATAGCTGGAGAATCAATGAGCTTCTGGTAAATATCATGGTCTATACCGTGATCTTCTGGTTCAATTTCCTTCTGAACAAGTTTTATTCGTTTAAGTCCAGAAGCAATTTCAAAAAGCAGCTTTTCTATTACGGTATCCTGTTTGTGTTCAATCTGGTAGTGGGCAATGTGCTTCTGTTTTCAGGCATACGGTATCTCCTGGTACTGGGTTTTGGCGAAGGATCATGGCCGGTACTGTATCTTCCCAAGATCCTCATCATGTTCTTCATCGTTTCCTGGAACTTCATCCTGTACAAGAAGGTTATTTATAAATAGAGAAAGTCATGGTGGTCAAAAATGTCATCTCGTGTAGGTATTATAGGCGGCGGCCTTACCGGGCTCACCGCTGCATACAGGCTTGCGAAGAAGGGGTTTTCAGTTTCTGTGTTTGAAGAAGCAAAGGAGCCCGGCGGTCTTGCATCCTCCATTGATCTTGGCAACGTGAGCCTTGAAAGGTTTTATCATCATATATTTACAAGCGATCAGCATTTATTGGATCTCTGCCGGGAACTGGGGCTGGAAGATCTGGTGGAATGGTTTGAACCCAAAAACGCTATATACATAGACAATCATCTTTTTCCCTTTACCTCCCCCATGGATCTTATACGGTTCACCCCCATAAGCCTGACATCCAGGGTTCGAACAGGCCTATTGACACTGACATCGCGCTTTATCCGGGATTATGTGTCTTTGGAAAGCCAGACCGCCAGGGACTGGCTAATGAAAAGGGCAGGAAGGGATTCCTATCACAAAATATGGGAACCTCTGCTGGCTTCCAAGTTCGACGAGGATGCGGATCTTGTTTCAGCCACCTGGATATGGAACAAATTCAAGCTCCGCGGCGCTTCCAGGGGAAAGAACATCAGCAAGGAAAAACTGGGCTATATGAGGGGCGGCTTTGCCCAACTCATCACGGGGCTCATCCAGGGAATCTCCGAAGCCGGGGGAACCATCCGGCCAGGCTGCAGGATCAGCGGCATACGCAGACTTCAGGATGGACGTCTGTCCCTGGATGGATTTCCTGAAGAAGCCTTTGACAAGGTTTTATTCACTGGCTCCCCACAACAACTGGCAGCCCTTGAAGCCGAACTTCCGGCCGAATACAGAAAAGGCCTCACTGCCCTTAAGGCAAAGGGCAATATCTGCATGACCCTGGAACTTGACCGGAGCCTCTCCCATTTTTATTGGATCACCGTGGCTCAACGGGATATCCCCTTTGTTCTCATCATAGAACATACCAATCTGGTGGGTTTGGATGATTACGCTTCCCATATTGTTTATCTTTCCCGATATGTGGATCATCAGGATGGCCTTTTCAAAAAAAGTGACCGTGAAATCGAATCGATTTTCATGGATGGGCTTACAAGGGTATTTCCCGGGTTCAACAAGGAGTGGATTAAAAGGATCAGCCTTGCCAGGGCATTGTATGCACAGCCCGTTATCACCAGACACTATTCAAGGCTGATTCCGCCTGTGAAAACACCGGTGGACGGCTTGTACCTTGCCTCCATGGCGCAGATCTACCCCGAGGACAGGGGCATGAACTATGCCGTGAGACTTGGCCTTTCGGCCTCTGATGAAATAATGAGGGATCTGTAGTATACTTGCAGTATCGTTATGCCAAAACTAATGTCAAGGAGGAAGCCATGGAAAGAATCGTTTGTTCGGTCATCGTTCCCATGTACAATGAAGAAGCGGTGATTCACGAAACCTACCGCCGTTTGACTAAGGTGATGCAGGAACACGGCGAGAGCTACGAGATCGTAATGATAAACGATGGCAGCCGTGACAAAACAGGAGAGATTATAAGCCAGCTTTGTAAGCAGGATGAACATATCAAAATGATAGATTTCGCCCGCAATTTCGGGCATCAGATAGCCATAACCGCAGGTATGGATTATGCCGCAGGAGATTGTATGGTTATAATAGACGGGGATCTGCAGGATCCCCCCGAGCTTATCCCGGAAATGATACGCATCTGGAGAGAGGGTTATGAAGTGGTTTACGGAAAAAGGATCTCCCGTCAGGGGGAATCTTTCTTCAAGAAGTTTACTGCCAAATGCTTCTACAGAATTTTGAAAGCCCTCACCGATGTGGATATCCCGGTTGACACAGGAGATTTCAGACTCATCGACAGGAAGGTCTGTGAGGCATTAAAACAGCTCCCGGAGAGAAACCGCTACGTCCGCGGCCTCATGAGCTGGGTAGGCTTCAAACAAAAGGCGCTGGAATTTGAGCGTTCAGAGCGTTTTGCCGGTGAAACCAAGTACCCTTTAAAGAAAATGATCAAGCTGGCTCTGGACGGTATCATGTCCTTCTCCTACAGACCCCTCAAATTCGCCACTTATATCGGTTCTGTCCTTTCCATCTTCAGCTTTCTCTATTTGATTGCGGTTCTCATCCAGAGAGTCTTTTGGCCTCATTCCACCCAGTCCGGTTGGGCCTCGCTGATAGGCGTAAGTCTCTTTTTCAATGGCATCATCCTGATGATGCTGGGGATCATAGGCGAGTATATCGGAAGGATCTACGATGAGGCAAAAGGACGGCCCCTCTATATTGTGAGCCGTCTTGAAAACATGGAAGATCGTGAAAGCCCCCGATTCAAGCTATAGTTGACTTATGCGAGCGCGGGACAGGGGAACAGGTTCATTTTCCCTCCCCTCGTCCCTATTGCTCTCTGGAATTGTCATTGCGAGCGTAGCGCGGCAATCTGTGAGATTGCTTCGTCGGCTCCGCCTCCTCGCAATGACATCCCTGTTCGTCATTGCGAGCGGAGCGTGGCAATCTCAAACCCCAAAGCCTTTGCAGACGGCATCAATGCGTCCCCGCACTATAGTAATCATCGGTAGCCCGCTTGTCGGCGTAATAAACCACCACATCACCCGGTTCAAGCTCCCACCCGTTCTGGTTGGTGACATACCCTTCAAGGCTCCAGCCGTCCCCGGTTTTTCCTGTATATTTCAGTGACGGTTTCTCAAAGTCATCATCGTTGATCACTGAAATATCCCTGAAGTTGACGATGATGTATCCATCCTTCAAAAAGACGGGGGAGCTGCTGGTCAGATTCCTTTCCTTTGAAAGATCGGTTCCCTTGGGAACAACAAGACAATCTGCCGGCAGGCAGTACTCGCCATACCACTTCTGAATTGAAGCCAGAGCCTTATCAGTGTTCACACCTTCGGGAATATTGCGCAGCGGTCCTAGATAGCTTCGCACAGGCTCGCTTAAAAGAACCTTTGAAAACTTGTAGGCGGTGACACCGTTTTTGGATATCTGAGGAAAGATATCCACCCATTCCTCCAGACTGTAGTCATTCATACCCCCTCTTATGCGATGCATGGCTTCTGCCGTATCGGCAAACTCATTAGGTTCAATCCCTCGGCGCTTAAAATCCATCTTCATGGTATGGGTCAGGGTATCCCTGTCACTTCCTATCTTTATCAATGGAGCCGATGGGGTTGAATAGTAAAGATCGACCTCCTGCCTGTTCTTTCCCTCCTTGTCCACGAAATAGAAGGTGGGTATTATCTGAAGGAAATCATACCTGTCATAGTAGTTGCCTATGGTTCTTATCTCAAACCTCACCGCGTAACCCAGCTTTACAGCCCGGTTCTGATATCCCGGTACATCGTTCTTGCCCGGCATGACCGGAAGGATATGTTTTCTCTGGGTCTCCCTTTCACCATTTATGTTCCGTGGACCTGTGAAAAACACCTTGCCCGATGGCTCAGGCTTTCCTTCGGCCTTCCGGAAGAAGGCCTCCCAGCCTGGATCGTCAATATCGGTTACCTTAAGGTCATACACCCTGCCCGATACCTCCACCAGCTGCAAT
>JAAYTP010000007.1 GCA_012518025.1 Clostridiaceae bacterium | reverse complement strand
ATATAATTTACGATATTGACCCGCCGACATCAGCCAGCAAGGTGAGAAGCGCTGCTTCTGCTTTATTTACTCGTATAATATACATCATTAGCGCATGGTTTGTCAAGGTGATTTTTTTCTAATAAACAGGAATAAGCCCTCTGCTCGTGCCGGTTATACATTCCGAACCATCAGCGGTTATAATAAAGGTATTCTCTATGCCCACCATCCCAATTCCGGCGATCCCTTTCTTGGGTTCCACTGCAAAGGCCATCCCCTCCTGAATGGCATCATCAAATCCCTGGGCTATAACGGGCAGTTCGTCAACCAAAAGCCCTATGCCATGGCCGAGAAACCTTACAGTCCTGTTTCCAAATCCCATAAAATTATCTAAAAACTCAGGCTCCAAACCCGACATAATATCATTATAGATCCTGGAAGGTACTGCACCGGGCTTTAAGAGGGTAGCAATCCTGTCCTGTATGTCAACGCATCTTTCATGGGTTTCAATGGCGTAATCCGGAAGCCTCTGACCAAACATATAGGTCATGGTCTTGTCGGTGTGGTATCCGTCAACCCCAAAACCGATATCCACAAAAACAAGATCTCCCTTTTTGAGCCGCCTTTCCCGGCTCCCCAGAGCCGGTACAGCTGGACTGAGTCCGATATGTCCTCCAGGGCCATTGAAGTAGGAAGGATATATGGAACTGTCCCCAAAGCCGATCTGCCCTAGAATCATCTCGGTATCAAACATGCCAAACCGGGTGAAACCGTGAAAACCTTCTTCCATCATGATATTGAATAAAACGGCTCCAAGCTCAGCTTCACTCATCCCCTCCCTAAGTACATGAGGAACCCTGTCTTCCAGAACGGTTTTGTGAGCCTTACCAGAACGGCGCATACAGGATATCTCATAAGGACTTTTTATAGAGCGAGTGGCCATGATTTCCGCATCAAGAGACAGGCAGTCTGTAAATCCGAAGTATTTCTTCATCCTCTGGTACATGGCCAGAGGTACCAGTTCAGTTTCCATATGAACAGGGCAAGGGCAGCTCCCCATAGAATTGGCTGCATCCCTGTAGCTTCTCATGGGTCGTATACAGGGAAAGAGAGATTCATCCAGCGCCCGCTCATAACTTCTCCTTACCCAGAGCATAGCCTCCTCATCCCTGGGTATGGCCAGAAACCCATCCTGCATGGTTCCGGTAAAGTAGTACATGTTCACCTTGCTAACAAACAGTGCCAGCCGCCAGTTGGGATGCCTCTGATCCATAATTTTCCTAAACCGGTTCATCCGACTGTTAAGCTCTTCAGCAGGTACCTTTTTGTTATCTGTAAATCCCCTTGCATTCAATGTCCTGTTATCCCTCCCGGAAAAATATTAAGCCTATTCTATCTTTTTTTCCTTGCTATGGCAAGGCATAATACCAACCTGAAGAAGATGGCTCATCATCCGGCTCCAGTGTTGACAATTTTCAGCATAATTTATTATTTGAATAAATACATATATATGATGTTATTATCTTGGTTCAGTGGTATATTGTTGTTATAATATACGATTTTTCACCACTACCTTATATCTTCCATCCAGGAGGTGTTTATGGTTAAGAAATCAATGATGCTGTTGGTAACCCTGCTTGTTGGAATATCGGTTATTCTTACGGCCTGTCAAAGGCAAATGGTTCAAAATGATGAACCAGGCACAATTGAACCCGCTATGAACACTGAAGAAACCGAAGAGGACGATGCCGAATCTGGAATACTGCTTGGTCGGCCTGCACCATTACCAAAAGCTTCGGGTTCTTCCACACCGGATGATTCCGGTTCATCAGAGCCCGACACAACCGAGCCGGCAACCCCGGTACCCTCCATACCAGTAGAGGATCTGATGGAATATGATTGGATAATTCGTACTCCGGGGGTTTGTGAGCAGGTCTTTGTATTTGAGGGCGGTGTAAAATTTGCAGCCCAGTTCAGTCTTATGGCTATTAAATTCGGCGGTTACACAGGCAGTTCTCTTCCGGTTTACAACGATGGAGATCATAATCCCTACGTGGGCTATGTTTCCTTCAGCCTTAAGCAGAATATGAAGGAGGTAACAGATCAGATAGGCATTGAACATCTTCAGGGAACCGGAGGTATATCCCTTGATGCTTTCAACAGTGATGCAAGATTTTACGTGGATTCTCCCGCAGACGACGGAACCAGAACGATCATCACCATAGAAACCCTTTCCAATGCTGTGGTAGATCCCGCCATACACGACTATTACCAAGGTCTGGTCGTGGGTGAAGAATTCCTCAACACTTCCATGCCCATGCCCCTGGATATCAGGATTGAACCGGCTGACGGAGGTTATCAGCTGGTTCTTCTGAATATGAAACCGGGCGGCGGCGATATAAGGTTTCCAGCCATGTTGGAAAAAATGCCCTTGAGTGATATAGATAAAGCAGAACGGGAGCGTGTAAAAAAGGAACAGGACGAGGAAGCTCTCCGGAAAGCCAGGGAACTTCAGAAGAAGGTGCTGGAGGATTGGAAAAAAGAACTGAGCGAGAAGCTTGAAAATGAGTCTGATGACCCGAGGCGGGAAGGAGAAGTCACAAGTCAGGATATTTCGCCCGGGGATGAGGGCAGCTTGATTGATGATATAATCATATGGCCTCTGGTTCCCGATGAATAACGCAACCCTTCCCCGACAGAGAACAAGCCTCTTTATGGTTGAAAGGATGATGCTAAATGAAAAAAATGATTCTTCCCGTCATTCTCGTCATCAGTCTTATCACGGGTTGCGGTGTGGCCAATGATGATCCGGCTGATAATACTTCCATTGAGAGTAGGGTTTTTGAGGATATTCCAAAAGGTGAAACCATCTTTGCCAACCAGTTCCAAGCTATATCGGAATACCCGTTGAAGGATGACATGATGGAAATGCTGTACCTGAACTCGCTAACCGAACCTGATCCCCTTACACCACCCGGAGGTTCATCAATAGATGATTTCACGGGCATTAAGGATGATTGGCCGGCAGAATACCTGCATCCGGATATGCCGGTTTATACAAAGGGCAGGATCTCCAGCTGGAACACATGGGATAACTATAATCCCTATGATATTTTCATAATTATCAAAGACACCAATCAGGAGGATCTTGATGAATATATGATGGAACTTCAGGCCAGAGGTTTTTATGAAAGTTCCGGTTACTACAGCAAGGATCTCTTTTCAGTTCACTTTGAGTTCAGCTCAAAGGATAAGCTTAAGATAAACTCCTACAAGACAGAGCCGGAGGAATGGCCTGATGATATATTGGGATTCATGCCCCCGCCAAGGAAAGGATACCTCACCTATGTCGGCCTGGAGACGGGGGAATCAGTCTGGGGTGATCTGCGCTTTATAGAAATGACCGAAGAGGATATTGAGGAATACGGAAATGATCTATTGGCAGCCGGTTTTAAGCTGGACGAGTATGGAAACTATATTATGGAGAACGTCCGGCTCAACGGTAAGACATTTGATGAATTCAGTGGATTCTTTGAAAGATATGATACCAGGGATTGGATCTTCTATTTTTCCTTTAAGAATTACTGACGGGGTATGTGTTATTGTATTAAAAAAGGCCTGCAGGCCTTTTTTAATACAATTTACGGTAGGCTCAGTCATTGGTGATGCCAAACTTTCTCTCTGCTGATTCCACAGTCTGTCTTATAAGGCTGCTGATGGTCATGGGCCCCACGCCACCGGGAACAGGAGTGTAGGCCGAGCATTTTGCTATGGCATTCTTAAGATCGATATCACCGATATTGCCGGCATTATACCCTGCATCCACAAGGACGCAGCCCTCTTTCACCCAGTCGGCCTGGACAAACTCGGGCTTTCCTACCGCTGCAATAACAATATCAGCTCTTCTAACCACATCGGGGAGATTCTTTGTTCTGGAATGGCATATGGTCACTGTGGCGTTTTCATTAAGCATCATCATGGCAACAGGCTTGCCCAGAATGGGGCTTCTGCCGATCACAACAGCTTCCTTTCCCTCAATGGGTATCTTGTAGTGTTTCAAAAGGGTCATGATACCAAGGGGTGTTGCACTTTTATATGAATCAATCTGCATGGACATGCGCCCGAAGGTGTTGGTATTGACACCGTCCACATCCTTTGAAAGATCAATACTGTTAAAACATGCCATCTCATCTATATGTCCCGGAACAGGGTGCTGGAGCAGTATTCCGTGAACATCCGGATCTTCGTTAAGCGCCTGAATCTGTCGGATCACGTCATCTGTGGTGCTCTCTTCGGGCATCTCTATTTTGAGCGGACGGATACCCACCCGGTTACAGGCATTGCCCTTCATCCTCACATAAGTAACAGAAGCCGGGTCATCGCCTACAATGATAGTAGCAAGCACGGGTACCGTACCAGTTTTGTCCTTAATTCTCTGAACTCTTACCTGAAGCTCCTGTTCAACGCTTTTAGCCAGTGCCTTTCCGTCAAGAATCATAGGGGTTTGCATGGATGAATCCTCCTTTGGTTAAATCTATGTATTTTATAATACCTCATCCCGATCGGTTCATAAACCGCAGAAATTAAAGATATAGATTGATCCTCCAATTATGATGGCATTCCCTGCGATCAGCAGGAGTATCTTTGTCACCCTGCTGAAATTGGAGATATGTATGAGCAGATAGGCCGTATTAAAAATAATCATATTAAGCAACACAAGGAATATTTTAGTTGCAAGGTCCATTATTCAGCATCCTTCCCGTTTGGTTCCCTAAGTCAAATCACCCGGCACCACATCCGGAACAGGCCCTGAGCCATTTCACTCCAGCTTTGGCAGTTTGATCCCATGATATCATTCATCAATTATCCTGAGTCTCATCCTTGATCCATGAGTCGGAATCTTCTTTTGTTCCTCTATTAAACAGTGGTAAGCCTTTTTTTCTGAAAGCCCTTAAAAAATACAAAACGCCCTGAACCACTCCGACAATTACGAAGATAATGCCAAGGACGATGAAAACAATACCTATGCCGAAGGGGGCGTCTGATGACATGCGGATTGCTGATATAGTCCAGATCAACCCGAATACAAAAAACACAATGGAAGACATAAGCAGAAAGCCCGATGATTCCTGATCATGCTTATAATTAGTCATCCAGATACCTCCGATAGTGTTAAAAGAACGCAGGCTCTTTTGTTTCTCATATTATACCATATACCATTATTTTTTTCTTGAAAATGACAATAGAATTTATTAATTAAATCTTGCTCTATTTATAAAATCTGGAACCTACAAACCGCAATATGCGGACCCGGGGATACTGATCCGCCAGCATGACAAATGAGCTCAAGGGTACGTCCAATCTGTCATAACTGTGACAACAGATGAGGATATCATGCCATGCTCGCCCGGCTTTAGTCACATATATGCTGTGGCCGTACTGGCCGGGTATGTAGGACTGAACAACCAATTGAAGGACATCTCCTTCCCGTATGATACCGGGCGATATGCTGTTCCAGTCTCCTTCGGCAATTTTTACGGCCTTCGGTCCAAAACTCTTATCAGACAGTGCATAGGTATGGAACTCCACTACCCTGCACCATTTGTTTGAACCGCTGAAATCCGCAGATCCGTACCATATGAAGGGCGCCATACGGATATGGCTTTTAATTCTTTGACGGTTGGCATCAACAGTATTTGGATCCATCCCTTCTATCCAACCTCCATACCCAGCCCATACACACTGGCTTATGAAGTTGGCGCAGTCATTTCCCGTGCTGTAGAAAAACAGCCGGTTCTGCTGAGGCACCCGGTCATACAGGGCATAGGCTCTGGCATATGCTGTCCCGATCTTGGGGTTATATGAGAAAACCATTCCGACCACCATTGCTCCTTCACAATAATCTATTGCTAAGCAGCCGATTTATGCCTCATCCTTCCTGGACCGGCTTGCCCCATGCGTCACACAATACCTCCCCCATTAATATAATACTATTGTGACATTCAGACAGGCTGATGAAACAAGGCTGGGAAACAGGTGATATAAATGCCTCTATCCACCCGGGAACTCTTTGCGAGGCTTATCAAATGCGAGGCCGAAGGCGAAGGACTAAACGGTATGAGGGCTGTTGCCTCGGTTGTCATGAACAGGGTTCATGTGCCCTATGGCGAATATCAGAGGGTCAACCAAGGTGACCTGCGTAATGTGATATTCCAGCCCAGGCAGTTTACATGTGTTATGGAAGAAGTCTATGGTCAGTACAATCCCCAAAACATATTTAATATGCGTCCCGATGAACTGCATTATGAGATAGCCGACTGGGCTCTTGCAGGCAATGTCCTGCTTGGTGTGGACAATTGTCTTTGGTACTACAACCCCTTTAGCCCAACCTGCGCAGACATCTTCCCTATAACAGGTACGGGAGTAATCCATAACAGGATAGCGCAGCATTGCTTTTATACCCCGACAGAAAGATATGCACAGACATAACTTCATGAAAGGAGACATCCAGTATGGACAATAGTAACCTTGATGCTAAAACGCCCCGATTGAATCCCTACGATCCGCCGAGCCATATGAAGCAGAAGCGGGAAAAGCTTCCGCCGCCACCCATGGAAACATCAAACAATCAGATGCCCTATGCGCCGTCAGTCGGCGGGTATCTTGCAGCCATGGGCGCCATGGATCCCGCCATGCCTGATATGGCAGGCAGAGCGGAGGTATATCCTCCATCAGGCTACACAGCCGCAGGTTTACCTTCTGCAGGCATGCAGGGTATGGGTTGTCTCGCCGGTGCCGCCCCGTTAACAAGCCTTCCCACAGGCATGCCCGGAACGGGTTTTCCTGCAACAGGTGCGCCTTTGGCGGGCCTGCCCTCTGCTCAGACCATGCGGGGAATGCCTACAGGTATGCCTGCCGGTGGAGCAACAGGTTTGGCACCCCTTACCCCCTTCAACCAGCCCATACCGGTTACAACCGAAAGCACTCTCTATATTAATGGTTTTTTAAGAACCATGATAGGCAGAAAAGTCACGGTGGAATTCCTGATAGGAACCAACACCTTCACTGACAGAACCGGTGTTCTTCTGGCTGTGGGAGCCAACTATATTGTTATCAATGAGGTAGAGACAGACGATATTCTTATATGTGACTTCTTCTCCATTAAATTTGTCAAGGTTTATTACTGAGCCTTCACCCACCGGGCTGACCTTTGGCTTAACAGCCCGCAAACATGACTCCTGGAGCCCTAGCGGCTCTTTTTTATATTCTTTTCAAACTCCTTTAAATCGGTGATCGGCGGCTGGCATGAAAAATCCTCGCAGATATAGGCTGTTGGTTTTCCATCGATGGCCTGGTACTCACCAATAGCGGGGATGATGCTGGCCAATTCCCTGTGTTCATTGGTATACAGGATGCTGTTGATAAATGGATCCGGACTTGTGTGAAGTATCCGGAGCATCCTTCGTAGATCATCGGTCTCGGTATCCGCTGTGATGATGACTTCCTTTGGCTTTGATATATAAAAGATAAGGGCTGACAGAAATAGTGTGTGGGAATGGGGTGAAAAGGAGACATCCGGATTGAATGCCGTAAATAGCTTCTGGGCGAGATCAGAAAGATCAGCCCTTCCTGTCAGATGGGAAAGCCTCAGAAAGTTAAGAGCTGCCACAGAATTGGCAGAGGGAATAGCCCCGTCATATACTTCCTTAGGCCGCATGATCAATTGTTCAGCATCATTTCCATATAAAAACAGTCCGTTTTCCTTCCCGTCCCAGAACAGCTTCAGGAAATCTCCGTTCAGCTCCAGGGCTTTTTTCAGGTACTCAGATTTATAGGTAGTTTCATAAAGCTCCAGAAGACCCCAGATAAAAAATGCATAGTCATCCGCAAAAGCAGTAATCTTTGCCGAACCTTCCCGGTAAGCAGTAAGAAGGCGCCCGTCATCCCGCACTATTTTCTCCAGTATAAAATGACAGGCTCTCTCTGCAGCCTCAGTATACTGTGTATCCCCAAGGAGCCTTCCTCCCATGGCCAGAGCCGCCATCATAAGACCATTCCATGAAGTCAGGATCTTGTCATCTTTAAAGGGATGCGTTCTTTGCTCCCTGTGCTGGAACAGCCGCTCCCTGCATGTTTCAATAAATTCGTTATCAGACTCGGAAGCCTGGATCGTTGTCCTGTTTGGTATATTCTTTCCTTCAAAATTGCCTCTGTCGGTGATATCGAAAAGCCTGGCAAAGCGTTCGCCATCCTTGTCGCCAAGAACCGACCTGACCTCATCAAGGGTCCATAAATAGAACTTTCCCTCTTCCCCTTCCGAGTCGGCATCCTCTGCGGAATAGAATGCCCCCTCCGGGGAGGTCATGTCCCTTAGAACATAGGTAAAAATCTGTTTAGCCACATGGGCATATTTCTCATTTCCTGTGGCCTTGTAGGCCTCAAGATATGCTATGGCTAAAAGCGCATTGTCATAGAGCATCTTTTCGAAATGGGGCACCAGCCATTTGCTGTCTGTTGAATAGCGTGAGAATCCAAAGCCTATATGGTCAAATATCCCACCTCGATACATGGCATCCAGCGTCTTCTCAGCCATTGAAAGGGCCATGCTGTCGTTATAGGTATACCAGTAACGAAGGAGAAAAATCAGGTTATGGGGTGTAGGAAATTTCGGAGAGCTTCCAAAACCACCGTACGCATTATCAAAGCTCATGCGAAGGACTTCATAGGCCTTGGTGATCATCTCATTATGATCCATGCTCATAGTGTCGCTAATTCTTTCCTGCATGGCCTCAACAATCTTCTCTGTGCTTTCGGTCAACTCCTCCCTCCTGTCCCTCCACAGGACATGCACCCTTTTCAGGAGAGTCATAATACCGGGCATGCCCAATCTGTCTTTTTTGGGGAAATAGGTTCCGGCATAGAAGGGCTTTGCATCAGGTGTCATGAATACTGTAAGCGGCCACCCGCCGTGCCCCGTCATAGCCTGGCAGACCGACATGTAGATACTGTCGATATCCGGCCTCTCCTCACGATCCACCTTTATGCTCACATAAAACCGGTTGAGAAGCTCAGCCACTTCCTCATCCTCAAAGCTTTCCCTCTCCATCACATGGCACCAGTGACAGGTGGAGTATCCTATTGACAGGAAGACAGGTTTGTCCTCAGCTTTGGCCCTTTGGAATGCTTCTTCTCCCCAGGGGTACCAGTCCACGGGGTTATAGGCGTGCTGGAGAAGGTAAGGCGATTTTTCTTCTGCTAATCTATTGGGGACTCTTTTTGGATTCCTCAAAGGTTTCACCGCCCTGAAATAAAGATATAACGTATTATACCCAAATAAAGAATAATGACTATGTGAAACACATAGCCACTAGCCAAAATAGACCGGTAAAGAAAAGCCAATAATAATAAACACCACCCTGTCAGTCATTTTGAAATCTCGACAGAGCTTTAATAGCCATGAAACCTAAGACAAAAGCAGCTATGGACATTATGCCAGTCCCGATCCACCAAAGTGAAGCTGCACTTTCAGGGATCGCAGGCAGAATTTTGTCCCTGAAAATCTCAGATGTGGAGCCAAGTACAAACCCTATGATCATACAATAGGTCTGATGAGGGTATGCGTTAAGAATCCATTCAATTGGCTTTGTAATAAGAAAAATTCCGATTAATGTTGCAATTCCAATAACCCCGATGTAAACAATATCAAACTCTGTTATTGCTGTAAGCATGGCATCATACATACCAAGCACCAGCAGCATATGGGAGGTGCTGATACCCGGAAGCACCAAAGCCAGAGCAATGACAATACCGGTGATAAGAAGCATCAGGTATTGAACAGCTCCTGAACCGAAACCTATATTTACGCTTCCTGCCGGAATAAAGCCGATTGACAACACGATAAGAAGACCCAGCAAAAAATAAACACCTGATGATATCCTTAAAGGGGATCCCTTCAGCTTTTTATAAAGCGCAGGTATGCCACCAACCACCGCACCCAGGAAAAACACCGATACAGGTACCGGGAATTTTTCCAACATCCACTTTATTAAAAATGAAAGGGAGCAAATACCGGCTCCGGCTCCAATACAGAACTTTATTAAAAATAATACATTACCTTTTATGTCCTTAAAAAAGTTACTGATAGTGCTGATAAGCCTGTCATAAATACCTAACAGAATGGCCATAGTACCGCCGCTCACACCGGGAACGCTCATGGACGAGCCAATGACATATCCTTTTAATACTATTGCCAGGTTATCCTTTAATTTGTTCCTCATCTGCATGGTTACACCCGTTAAGGTGTGTTCCTCCTTCTAATTTGTGTCCACTGACGAAGATTATAGCATCTTGTATTTGATGTGTAAATTTCCCATCTCCAGGGACATGGAATTAGTCAACTCTATATACTCCCTGATATTCGGGTTCCAGCATTTCTGCAATCTTACGCATTGCGTTATATAAGCATTCTTCATCCGACTTAGCGCCTTTAGGATTTCTTTCTTCGATTTTAAAAGGCTGTCCTATCTTTACTCTCACTGTGGCATGATGTGGAGTTTCCCTGCCCATGTCATTCTTGTTGATAGGCATCAAGTTTTCTGTTCCCTCAAGGGCTATTGGAACAATGTCGGCCTTAGAAAGTCTTGCTAATAGCAGAAACCCCTTTTTGCCCTTGATCATGGAACCAGTTCTGCTTCTTGTTCCCTCTGGGAATATCAAAATTGACTCCCCCGTACTTAATACATTCAATGCCTTTTTGATAGGTTTTCTGTCAGCCGAATTCGGATTTATGGGAATGTGCTTAACTGTTTTCAGGAATATTGATGTAAATGGATTTGCTTTCAGCTTTATACCCGCCATGAAGGTGACATTGTTTTTCTCAAGCACTTTGTTGAGAACAATGCCATCCATATTACTCAAATGATTTGCGATAAAAACTGTTGGTTTGCCCACCCTCTCAAACAGGATTTCTTCTCCCGTTACCTCTATCTTTGCATATTTCTGAAGAAGGCTTTGGGCAGCTTTTTTGCCAATATATCGAATGGTTCTTTCCGGAAGGATGTTTATAATTGGTGCCAGCACCTGTATAATTCTCATGATTACCTCATATATAACCAAACTATAGCGTTGCGATAGTATTCGATCTACAACCTAATATTATAGCAATAACTTAACAGTATTGGAAGCAGAACAACTCCATTATTTAAAAACTTTCGGGCTTACCACGCCCGACATAGCCTCTTCTTTATAGCTGTGATGAACCGCGTTATGTGCATGTCTGTAACACATTGGACATCCATAAATACTATGATAACGTGAGTTCATATTTGGGAGGCATCGTGCTTATGTTTAATAGCTTTTACAACCGTGATCCGTATTACAGCATTTGGGATGGATATTGGAGGAGCAACCGAATTAACAGCGAGGCAGCCATTCAAATTGCACTGCAGCGGGTTCCCGGCCAGGTGATTAAAGTTGAATTGGACTATGAAAACGGCATACTGGTTTATGAAATTGATATACGCACTCCAACAGGCATATATGAAGTCCATGTTAATGCCGCTGACGGGCAAATACTAAAGATTGAAAGAGAAGATGATCGGTTTTAAACTTAAGGACGCAGGAGAGACATTCCCCTGCGTCCTTCCAGGTCTGAAGTTATTATAACTCGCCAAATCTTGTGGTTAACTGAATTTTTCGATATACCCGAAAATGAAGACCAAGAATATGAGAACCGGCAGGATCCAGGTAAGGTAAAACCTTGTTTTTTGCGGTAGTTTAGCTCCTGCTCCGCTGTTGGCTTCACCTATAAAGTTCTTCCATCCCCATCCGTAACGGCTGACACAAAACAGAACATAAATCAGAGAGCCTAGAGGCAGGATATTATTGCTGACAATAAAATCCTCCAGGTCTAAAATGGTAGAGCCTTCTCCCATAGGCGCAAAACCACTCCAAAGATTAAAGCCAAGGGCACATGGCAGGGAGAGAATAATGACCAGTATGGCATTGACCAGCACAGATTTTTTTCTTGAGCATCCAAACAGGTCAATGGCAAATGAAATAATATTCTCAAACACCGCAATCACCGTGGATAATGCGGCAAAAACCATGAATATATAGAAGAAAACTCCCCACAATTGTCCTAAGGGCATGGAATTGAAAATATTGGGCAGTGTAAGGAATACCAGACCTGGACCGCTTCCGGGATTTACTCCGAAAGAGAAGCATGCCGGAAAAATGATCAGCCCTGCTGTGATGGCAACAAAGGTGTCCAGGACTGTAATGCTGATACTTTCACCCAGCAGGCTGCGCTCTTTGGAAATATAGCTCCCAAATATGGCCATACTGCCCATGCCAAGGCTCAGCGTGAAAAAGGCCTGCCCCATGGCAGCATAAACCGTTGTCCAGATGCCGTTATTAACAAAATTATCAAGGTTGGGGGTAAGATAAAAAGCAAGTCCTTCTCTTGCATTGGGCAGTGTCAGGGAACGAATGGCCAGTGCGATCATGATAATAAGGAGGCAGGACATCATAACCTTGGTTATTCTTTCAACGCCTCTTCGTAATCCTAACGAGCAAACCAGGAAACCCAGTATGCATATAACTACCATCCAAAGTACGCTTGCGCCGGCATCTGAAGTAAGTCCGCCAAAGATCTCTTCTACTCTTGATGGTGATGCCCCCGTAAAATCACCCCTTATCATATAAAAGAGGTATGCCAGCATCCAGCCCGATATTGTGGTGTAAAACATCATCAACAAATAGTTCCCGGCCATAGCAAACCACTTGAAAAGGTGCCACTTGCTCTCCTTTGGCTCCAACACATCAAAGGATTTGGCAACACTTTTTTGGCTGGCTCGTCCCACTGAAAGCTCCATAACCATGATGGGTAAACCAAAAATCAGAAGGAAGACCAGGTATATAATGACAAATATTCCTCCACCATAGGCACCTGTAATATATGGGAAACGCCAAACATTTCCCAGCCCTATGGCACAGCCAGCAGATATCAGGATAAAACCAATCCGCGATTTAAAAGTCTCCCTTTTCTCCTGCACAAAACCACCTTCTTTCATGTCTCAACCGTATTGTATTATACTACGCAGGATAATAAAAGAAAAAGTGTTTAGGAACTCTTTACTTGGTTTTGGTTATAAAAAGCTCCTGGCACGATACTGCACCAGGAGCTTTCCAAATTCAAATATCCGCAGGTTGTTTTTCATCTAACCCAGCATAATCAATGCAAGGGTTATTCCTTCATACTACCCAATGCAACACCTGCAATGATGTATTTTGAAAGTGCAAAATACACTATGAACAGCGGTAGTACTGTCAAGGTTAACCCCAGGTAAACAGCACCATACTCTGTTCTGTAAATGTCACCTCTCAGCAAGCTGACCATGATGGGCATGGTGTATTTTGATTTGTCTGTCAACAGAATCAAAGGCATGAACAGGTTGTTCCAGCTTCCAACGAATGAGAAGATGGCCTGTGTTGCCATGGCGGGTTTCATGATGGGAAGAACGATCCTGTTGAAAGTATAGAACTCACCAGCCCCGTCTATTCGTGCTGAGTTCACGATATCAACGGACAACGCTCCCGCAAGATACTGCCTCATAAAGAACACCACTGCTGGCGCAGCAATCGCCGGCAAAATCAACGGGAAATAGCTATTTGTCCAGCCTATGCGATACATAAACTGATAAAATCCAATACCTGAAACCTGTGCAGGAATCATCAGAACAGCCATGATGAACGTGAAGAATGGTTGACGTAATCTCCACTGATAAGCTACCAGGGCGTATGCGGTAAGGGACGAGAAGTAAACTCCCAGGATTGTAGCGCCGCCGGCTATAATGAAAGAATTCATAAAGCCCACCAATGGATTAAAGGCTTTACCCTCAAACACCTGGAAATTACTTTTCAGGAAAGTTGATGGTAGCAGTGAGATGGCGCTCTGCTGGATCTCATAAGTCCCGCGTGTAGCATTCATAATCATGATCCAGAATGGAATTACACTAAGAATGGCCAGTGTGATACAGACAATATATTTAATTGTCCTGGTAATTGCCCGGCCTGCAATTGGTTCATGTTTCATGCTTCCGCCCTCCTTGCTGCCGCCTGGGCTTTTCTAAGCTTCTTCATCTCTTTCTTCGCCTTTATAGCATCTTTATCACGCAACAGATAGAATAGTATTCCAGACAATATCGCTATGATGATAAACAGAAGCATACTTGCTGCTGCTGCACGATTGTACAGATAGCTTCCGCTGAACGCCTGGTTGTAGATGAAAACGCTAACGGTCAGCGTAGCATTGTCTGGACCACCGTTCAGGAACAGTTTGGGTATATCAAACATCTGCATGCCCCCTATCAGGCTGGTAACCAGTGTAAAGAGCATGATTGTTCTCAAACTCGGAAGGGTTATATAGAAAAAGACTTGTCTGCTTGTTGCTCCATCTATCTCTGCGGCCTCGAATAGAGCGGGGTTGATTCCCAACACACCGGCAATAAGCACAATCATCGTTTGTCCATACCACATCCAGAACTGTATGAAGGCTATGATGCCTCTTGCCGTCCACTTATCCAAAAGAAAATTTATGGGCTCATTCGCAAGACCTAGCATCTTGAACAAGTCATTGACAGGTCCCATGGGATATCCGAACAGCGTACTGAAAAGTATGGCTATTGTAGCCGCGGTAATGATATTGGGCATATAGAACAGAACTTTAAATGCCCCCTGGCCTCTCAGCTTCTGACGCTGGTTGGTAAACCATGCAGTAAGCAGGAGAGCCAGCAGTATCTGTGGAATAAAGTTGATGGTCCACATAATGGCTGTATTCTGTAATGATCTTTGAAATGATGGGTTCTTCAGTATTAACTGGAAATTGTGAAACGGGTTTTCCAAGATCGTAAAATCTGTCTTGCCCAGACCTTTAAGGTCGGTAAACCCAATAATAGCAGTATAGAAGATTGGATATGCAGTAAAAATCAAAAACGCAAGCACGAAAGGTATAGAGAAAATATATCCGTATTTTGCATAGCTGACGCTTTTGAGTCTCTTGCCTTTCATAAGCATTCACCTCCGGTAAAGAGTCTGGTGCCTTGTTTATAAAAAGTTAGGGCGAACGGAAAGGCATCCGCCCGCCCTTTTTGATAGCCAAAACTATTCAACGATAACGTCGAGGTTGTCAGCCACCTGCTGCTTGAAGTCAGCTATGGCCTGATCACGACTCTTGTTGCCGTTAGAATACTCACTAACCTGATTACGCCAGTAGCCGTTGATTGTTTCGTCGTACTGGGTGAGGTTCTTACCATTAGCAAACTCACCAGCAGGAACGAATACATCAAACATATTCTGGCCGCCGAGGAACGGAAGAGTACCGTCGGACTTCTTCATAACTGCACCGGAGGCAACAGTGTCCTTGGTTCCGCCAGGTCCGTAGAGTGTACCGTTAGCCCAGTAGTACTGGAGTCCGGTCTCGGAGTTGTCGAGGGTGATCCATTCGATGATCTCGCCAACAGCCTTCGGAATCTTGGTGTCCTTATTAGCAAGAACCCATGTACCGCCCCAGAAGAAGCCTACAGGAGGTTCACATACTGCCCAGTCGCCGTATGTACCTTCACCAGGAGCTTCTCCGCCGGAGTTACCAGCCATAACGTAGTTGATCAGCCATGCAGGACCGAAGAAACCAAATACCTTCTTGCCGCCGGCATCCTTCATGTCAGCATACCAAGCGTCTGTCCAGTCGGTAGTATCGTTGTGATAGCCATTGTCCTTGAGCTTCTTGGAGTAATCAAGGAATGCTTCACGCTTAGGATCGATAACCAGCTTGCCGTCAACGATCCAGCCCTGATCGGAGCTGTTCTCAACAGCGTGCCAGAGGTCACCGTCACCGGAGATGATGGCATAACCCTTAGCCTTCAGATCTTCAGCTGCCTGGAAGAACTTATCCCAGCCAGGACCAACCTTATCCTTAATAACTGCAGGATCATCGGTGCCCCATACGTCCTTCGCGATGGAACGACGATAGATGAATGCACCACCGGTAGCCTGATAGCCAAGACCTACCAGCTTACCATCGCCTCTTGTTCCGATTTCAACGGTGTACTGAGCAATTTCCGATTCAGCCACGAGCTTGTCGACATCAATGCCGAGATCTTTATAAGCTGCGGCATACTGTGAAGCGTCGCCCTGTGTGTACTTCAGAACGAATGCAGCTTCTGCACAGTAGATATCGGGTGCATCAGAGCCACCGCCAGCAAGAGCCTGGTCGAGAGCGGGCTGATAAGCACCGTCTGTGGTAGCGATGATGGTTGTCTTGATTTCGTACGGGAAATCATTTCCTGTTCTTTCTTTGTAGATTTCCTTGTACTTGTCAAGCATCTTCGGAACTTCGTCGGTGAAACTCCAGAGGTTGAGAACTTTGACGTCGGGGTCGTCGGTTACTTCCGGAGCAGGAGTGCTGGTGTCTGCAGGAGCAGAACTAGTCTCAGCCGGAGAACTTGTGTCCGGAGCTACCGGAGTCGGATCTGCCTCTTTACCGCAACCGGTGAAACCGACTGCAAGCGTAAAGAGCATAGCCAGTGTAAGGACTAGAGCTAGAATACGTTTCATAGTTATCCTCCTTCATTTATATATGTTTTGGCTGAGTTAATTATAGCAGATTGCACAATAATGTCAAGGGTATATTGTACAAGGTACAGCAAAAACACCGCAAGCGCTTTAAGTAGTTGCGTCAAAGGTTTCATGCAACAAGTAAAAAAAACTGAAGACCAAGGCTGCAGCCGCATTGCAGCTCTTAGGTCTTCAGCTTTTATGCAAATTGCCCTATGCTGATAATGATGATGCCGGAATCATATCCTTCCGGCATCATGTTTTGTCTAACTTTTTATTGGTTCTTGACTTGTTCATAGGCCCATTCCAGCCATTTGCACAGTATTTCCAGATCCGGCTTTTCAACGGTAGCACCACACCACACTCTCAATCCAACAGGTGCCTCGCTGTAGGAATTGATATCATAGGCAACCTTCTCATCGGCCAGCAGCTTGACCATTGCCTTTATCTGATCGACCCTAAGATCCACATTCAGGCATACGCTGGTATTGGATCTGCAGGCCTTGTCCTTTGCAAGAAAGCTAATCCATGGGTGACTGTCCACAAAGGCTTCAAACACCCTGAGGTTCTCTTCGCTTTTTGAGATCAATCCCTTGAGCCCTCCCACAGATTCTGCCCAGTCCAAAGCCTTCAAATAGTCCTCGTTGCAAAGCATGGAAGGCGTATTGATGGTGGAGCCCTGGAAAATTGCCTCGTTGATGGCACCCTTCTTTTTCAGCCTGAAAACCTTAGGCAGAGGCCAGGCAGGTGTATAGGATTCAATGCGTTCAACGGCTCTCGGCGAAAGAACCAGCATTCCATGGGCGGCCTCTCCTCCCAGAACCTTCTGCCAGGAGAATGTGAGCCCATCGATCTTATTCCATGGTATTTCCATGGCAAAAACAGCGGAAGTTGCATCACAAAGGGTCAGACCTTCCCTGTCATCAGGAATCCAGTCGCCATTGGGCACCTTCACACCGCTGGTGGTGCCATTCCATGTGAAAACCACATCATTGTTAAAGTCAACCTTTGAAAGATCGGGCAGCTCTCCGTACTCGGCGGTATGCTTGTTGATATTGGCTATCTTGAGCTCCTTTTCAATGTCATACGCCCAGCCCTTGCCGAAGGACTCAAAGGCAATAACATCAACACCCCTTGCGCCCAATACGTTCCACATCAACATCTCAAATGCTCCCGTATCGGATCCGGGCACAATTCCCACCAGATAGTCTTCAGGAATGCCAAGAATCTTCTTCGTCCTGATTATGGATTCCTGCAGCTTGGCCTTTCCCAGTGCACTTCGATGGGATCTGCCCAAAGGGGCATCCTTCAGCACTTCAAGGGTATAGCCGGGGTATTTGGCGCAGGGACCTGAAGAAAAACATGGTCTGACAGGCTTCTTGTTCGGTTTCATGGAATATACCTCACTTTCCTTGTATGAAACTATAACCCTATAATAAAAAACCCCCGTCCTGAAATAGAATCAGGGACGAGAGATCAAACCCGTGGTGCCACCCAAATTAGCCGAATACACGGCTCACTCTGTGCACGATAACCGGTGCTCCGGTCTGGCTCATCACCAGCGTCTATTGAGTGGATTTCGACCCTTGTGCCGGCTGATTCACACCATCCATCAGCTCTCTGTTTCAGCAGATTAAGGGGCTACTTGCTCCGTCATCGACTTTGCATTATTATTCTAAACCATATCTCAATGTTCATCAAGAGCTTTGATAATTTTTATACAAAGTGCTGTATAAGTAT
>JAAYTP010000064.1 GCA_012518025.1 Clostridiaceae bacterium | reverse complement strand
TAAAGACAAAATGTTATTGCTTTTTGTTTACAGAATCAAAACTCCATGTTATAATATTACGGCGTGAATACAGGGTGGTCCGCTTCCGGGCGTTAGTATAGAAGATAAATACCGGTATGAACACTCTAGGAATTGGAGGAAAATAGAATGGACATTATTCGTGCACTGGAACAGGAAGGCATGAAAAAGGATCTTCCAAACTTGAAGATTGGTGACTATCTGAGGGTCAACGTCAAGGTAAAGGAAGGAAATCGCGAAAGAATACAGTCCTTCGAAGGAACACTCATCGCCATGCGCGGCAGCGGGATCAGAAAGACCATCACAGTCAGAAGACTCTCCTATGGCATAGGCGTTGAGAGGGTGTTTCCGGTTCACTCCCCAAAGGTTGACTCCTTTGAGATCATCCGCAGGGGTAAGGTCAGAAGAGCCAAGCTTTACTACCTGCGCGAAAGGGTTGGTAAGAAGGCTCGCGTCAAGGAAGATCTTTCAACAGCAATCGATTAATTCCAATGGAAAAGGGGACGTAAGTCCTCTTTTTTATTATAGTCTTTCCCGGTTTCACCGATTTGATCAGGGAACGGTTTATGGATAGAATAAAAGGGTGTGGATTGCTGTAATGAGGGTTTGCGAAAGGAGATACACGCTTTGAATATTCAATGGTTCCCCGGCCATATGGCCAAGACCCGCAGATTGATTCAGGAGAATCTGAAACTGGTGGATGTGGTTATTGAGCTTTTGGACGCAAGAATACCCTTGTCCAGCCGCAACCCTGAAATAGACAAACTGGTGGGCTCCAAGCCCAGGATCATTGCGCTCAATAAAAGCGATCTGTCTGATCCTGATAAGAACAGGTTATGGGCTCAACACTTCAAAAAGAACAATATAGAGGTTATTTACACCAATGCTATAACCGGCACAGGCATAGGCCAGCTTAAGAATAAACTTAAGGATCTGACCCGGCATAAAGCTGAATCAGCAGCAGCCAAAGGCCGGATAGCAAGGGCTGTCAAGACCATGGTGGTGGGTATCCCCAATGTGGGAAAGTCAGCTTTTATCAATAAGATAGCCGGGAAGGCCAGTGCCCAGACCGGTGACAGACCGGGGGTTACCCGATCCAAGCAGTGGGTCAGAATAAATCCTGAGATCCAGCTTCTGGATACACCGGGTATACTGTGGCCAAAGTTTGATGATCCCGAAACCGGTCTCAATCTGGCCTTTACAGGAGCAATCAAGGATGAGATTATGGACACCACAGAACTGGCTGCGAAGCTCATGGAGAGGCTGGCAACCATCTATCCCGAAAGGCTCATGGAGCGCTACAAGCTGGATCAGGTTCAGGATCGGGCAGGATATATGCTCCTTGAAGAAGCGGGGAGGAAGAGGGGATGCCTTGTCTCGGGAGGAGAAGTGGATCTCTACAGGGCAGCCGCCATCGTACTGGATGAGTTCCGTGGGGGCAGGATAGGAAAGATCACCCTGGAAAGCCCGCCAGAAAAAATGATTAGGGAGGAACTGCCATGAAAAGGCCAACCCTGAAGGAAATCAACCGAAAGGCAGAGGAGATGGCACTGGAGGATGCCCATCGCTGGCTTTTGGAACTATCGGAGGAATTTGGGGACTCGGTGCAAAAAATAGCCGATAAATATTATAAGAAGCTTGAGGCTAAGAGAAAAGAAATAGAGCGCCTTAATGCCATGATGGCCATTGAGAATGATGTCCGGCACAAGGGCTATTGTTACATAGGCGGTGTGGATGAAGCAGGCAGAGGCCCTCTGGCGGGGCCTGTAGTGGCAGCTTGCGTCATTCTTCCCGAGGACACCATAATTTACGGGCTGAACGACTCGAAAAAGGTTTCGCCTGCAAAACGGGACAAGCTGTATGACGAGATAAGGGAAAAGGCTGTTGCCTATGGTATTGGCATAGCCGACCACACCTATATTGACAGGGTCAATATACTCAATGCCACAAAAAAGGCCATGGAAACCGCCATCCTTTCCATGAAGGTAAGACCCGACTTTTTGATCATCGACGCGGTTAAACTGGATCTGGACATCGTGCAGAAATCCGTTCCGAAGGCGGATGCGGTAAGCGTTTCGGTGGCCGCCGCCTCCATTCTGGCCAAGGTGGCCAGGGATCGAATTATGGAAAAGATGGACATCAAGTATCCCGGATATGGTTTTGCCAGGCACAAGGGCTATGGTACCCAGGCTCATGTTGAAGCCATAAAAAAGCTGGGACTTTGTCCCATACACCGCAGGAGCTTCACCTCCGGCCTGACAGAGTCTGAAACTGCGGTATAAGTTAAGTTGCCACGGTGCATCATTGGGGTGAACAAGGTTGAAGATCGATGGGCTCTTGCCCCAGCAGTTTTTTCAGATACAATCCAGAACAGCCCTTGAAGGCCTGAGCGTTGGAGACCTGATTCAAGGCAGGGTGACTGCTCTTGATAATGGGTTACTCCTGGTTACGCTCCTGGATGGTTCCAGCTTTTCGGCCAATATCCCGGAAGGTTATGATGTACCTCCCGGAACCCTGCTGACCCTTCAAATTGGGGAACGGGCGGGGGATCAGATCACTGCCAGGATTGTCAGGATGGACACCCCGGAGCGATCAAACAATCAGATATCCCAAATCACCAGGCAGCTTCAGGCTTTGAACATCAAGCCCTCAGAGGTTTTGGTTTCCAGCGTGCTGGATCTGTTGGATGAGAACCCGGGGCTTGGGATTGATAAAGCCTCGTTTCTGGCTGCCAATGGAATGGAATCCGACCCGGCTATGCTGGAGACTGTGGCGAAGCTGGCAAACAGGGAATTTGATCTAAACCAAAATCTTCAGACTTTGAGCCGGATTCTTGAGGATACGCTATCAGGGGCGGACAGGGTAAGCCAGGAGAGCCTTTTAAGGCCTCTTCTTCTTGAGCAGGAGGCAGAACAAGCCGTACGGGAGATGGCAGGAAGGCTCATAGAATTACATAACGAAACATCGAAGGAAGGTATACCCCTTGGGCAGGAGGCAAAGCTTTTTCTTGCCCGGCAACTGCATGATGCCCTGAGTGGCTCCATTACTGGCCATGAACCCCTGGACGAGGGACGGGTCTTTGATACGCTTCAATCCGTCTTTTCAAATCTCAGCCAAGGCAAGAATCCACTGTCAGGCGGTTTGAATATTGAGGATAACCCGATTAGGGAGGTTTTGGGCGATTTCATAGAAGTTATTCAGAGAGTCGCGGCAAAGACCGGAGAGCTTTTCAAGCAGGAGTCGCCCGATATAAAAAAGATCATTAATAATTTTTTCGAGAAGGCCTATGTCAGGGCGGAAGATGGCGATATACGATCCATTGATCTTAAGGAGAAGGCAGAGGTTTTAAAAAAGGTTCTGAGTCTTGCAGCGGATACAGCGATGCTGACTGACGAAAAAGGAGGCCAGGCCATCCGGCCATTGGCTCAGGAACTTACGGATGCCCTTCGCTTTTTCAGCCAGGTCAACACCTATCATGTTTTCATGCATGTTCCTCTGATCATCAATCAACATCAAACCACGGGCGAGCTCTATATCATGAAGCGAAGAGCCCGCAAGGGCAGGATTGACCCCAACCAGTTCACCCTGTTCATCTCGCTTAACACACAGAATCTCGGACTGATTGAAACCTTTCTTAATGCTTCCTCTCGCTATGTGACCATACATTTCAGGGTAGGAAGCTCCCATTTGGCTGATTTTGTACGGGCTCAGCGGAAGGATCTCTATGAAGCTCTGGAAAAAAAAGGATACAAGCTGGCGGAGATGAAATGCAGGGTGTTTGAAGATGAGCCTGTCAACCTGTTGAACGCCGGTGAGGCAACCGAATCCGTGCTTGGTATGAATGCCCGTGTGGATCTGAGGGTATAGGGAGAGAAAAATTATGAGGGATAGATCTGATAAGAAGAAAAAAGCAACAGCGCTCTCCTATAAGCCTGGGGAAGACAGGGCTCCTAAAGTGGTGGCTTCAGGTAAAGGAGTTATAGCGGATAAAATAATTGAAAAAGCAAAGGAAGCCAGGATTCCCGTCTACGAGGATGAGCATCTGGCTGAGACATTATCGGGTATAAAGATTGGATCCGAAATACCACAGGAACTCTATGAGGTGGTGGCAGAGGTTCTTGCCTTTATCAGCAGGCTTGACAGCGGATATTTAAGGTGAGGGAATCAGTTGATGGTTAATAATGACAGGATGGTAGAATATGAATAATAGGGAACTGGGAAGAATCGGAGAGAACGTTGCTGTCAGGCATATCATAAGCCGTGGAATTAAACCCCTTGCCAGAAACTACAGGGTGAGCCGCATGGGTGAGATCGATATTATAGCTCAAGACGGCGATACCCTGTGTTTTATAGAGGTTAAGGCCAGAAGAGGAGACCGTTACGGCACTCCTGCGGAGGCTGTATCACCTATTAAGCGAAATACCATCATCAAGGTTGCCCAGGTTTATGCCAGCAGAAATGAGATCCACGACATGCCTCTGCGCTTCGATGTTATTGAGGTCTATTTGGAAGGGGACAGCAGCATAAAATCTGTAAAGCACATCAAGAATGCATTTTGAAAGGGGACAGCGTTCCGGCGAAAGATTTTCTACCAGGGAGGGCCTATGCTGATATTCGATGGTCATTGCGATACTTTGTCAAGGATTAATAATCCCGAAGATCTTATGAAAAACGGCTTCCACTGGGATCTGGAGCGTGCCGGGAAGTATGGAACCTACATACAGGTTCTGGCTTCCTTTGCTGATGATTATCTTCGCGCCAGGCCTGAAGCCGTTATGGCCAGCCACCTTGAGAAGGCCATAGCATTTGAGGGCGCATATCCGGATCGGCTAAGACTCATCAGGTCGGCGTCGGATCTTAAGGCTGCCTATAAGGGTGGGGTTTACGGTATTCTTGGGGCGGAAGGTGCTGAGATATTCAAAGGAAGCCTAAAGGAACTGGAACGCTGGTTCCAAAAGGGCTTGAGGGTTGTTACCCTCTGCTGGAATTATGACAATGAGGTCTGCGACAGCGTTGCCGGGAAGCGCACCCATCACGGCCTTTCTCCCTTTGGCCTTAAGGTGGTGGAAAGGATGCAGGAACTGGGCATGGTTATTGATCTTTCCCATGCCTCAGATGAAACCTTTGAGGATGTTCTTTCATGCGTGAACTCCCCCGTTGCTGCAACCCACTCAAACTGTCGCGCCATATGCGGAAATCCCAGGAATCTTACCGATGCTCAGATCATTCAGATCGCCCAGACTGGCGGCGTTGTAGGCATCAATTTTTACGGATATTTTCTTACTAATACGGGAAAAGCCCAAATTAAGGATATAATCATCCATATCGAACATATAGCAGGGCTGGTGGGAACCGGACATATTGGTATGGGCTGCGATTTTGACGGGGCAAATCCCATGCCCGGGGGCATAATGGGAGTTGAAAGCCTGTATCTGGTACTGGAAGCTCTGGGTAAAGCCAACTACAGCGATCAGGACATCCGGATGATAGCCGGTGAAAATTTCATGAGACTTTTTACGCGGGTTTTAAAATAATGTTTCAATATCTTGCTGATTAAATGCACAAGTTGTGATTAGGCTTAAAATATTATATAATAATTCTGCTGTAAACAGCCATTTACGGTTGCCCTTCAGGGGAAAGGAAAAACCGCATGATGAATAAAAAAGATCTGTTGGAACTGGAGGCAGGGGAACTAAGAGAAGAGCTAATCTCTTTAGGAGAAAAGCCCTTCAGAGCCACGCAGATTTGGAAGTGGCTCTATGCCGGGGAACTGGATTTCCGGCAGATGGGCAATTTGCCTCTGAGCCTGAGGAATATGCTTTCGGAGCGGTACAGCACCGGAGGAATAAGGATTAGGGAAAAACTCACATCCAAGGTAGACGGAACACGAAAGTACCTGTTTGAACTGGATGATGGCAATATCATAGAAGGCGTGCTCATGAAGTATAATTACGGGTATTCAGCATGCCTTTCCACACAAGTGGGATGTCGGATGGGTTGCAGTTTTTGTGCTTCATCGCCGCTGGGTTTTTTAAGGAACCTTACCATAGGGGAGATGCTGGGGCAGATACTGTGTATGACCCGCGACATCAAAGACCGGATCAGCCATGTGGTACTAATGGGTATTGGTGAGCCCTTCGATAACTATGAGAACGTTGTTGGCTTTTTGAGGCGCATCAACAGAGAGGACACCTTAAACATCAGCTTCAGGAAAATGACTGTATCCACCTGCGGGATTGTGCCAAAAATCCTGCGCTTTGCCCGTGAAGGTTTTCCTGTGAATCTGTCGGTGTCCCTGCATGCTCCCAACGACGATATCAGGGCGCAAACTATGCCCATCGCCAGAAAATGGCCCATGGAAGAACTGCTGGCGGCCTGCAATGAGTATGCCCGGCTTACATCAAGGCGTGTGACCTATGAATATGCTCTCATAAAGGATGTCAATGACTCCGCCCGACATGCGGAGGAATTGGCAGAAAAACTTAGAAATACTCTGTGCCATGTTAACCTGATACCTGTAAACAAGGTTGAGGGAGCCGGGTATGACAAGAGCAGCCGCGAGAGAACTGAAGCATTCAGGGCGATCCTGGAAAGGAAGGGTATTGCCGTCACGGTGAGACGCGAGCTGGGAAGCGATATCATGGCAGCATGTGGTCAGTTGCGCAGGGATACCATGCTTGGGTCGGGGAAGGTGTAAGATGTGAAGTATTCGGCATTGAGCGATATCGGACAGAAAAGGGAAAAAAACGAGGACAGTTGGAATATCATACTGGATGCCGATGGAAACCCAGTGGGTTTTGTGGTGGCCGATGGTATGGGAGGATACCTTGCCGGAGAGGAAGCAAGCCGTATTGCCGTAAAAGAAATTTCATCATTGGTGATGGCATGCGTTGAGGCAAGTGATGTTCCCACCATGTATGAGATCATCAATCATCGGATAGAGTCCATTAACAGCCAAATCATGGAATATTCCAACAGGAATCTGGGGGGGCTCAGGTCCGGAACCACCCTTTCCATAGGTATTGTCAAGGGTAAGGAACTCTATATTGCCCACATAGGCGATGGAAGAGTGTACCTGATCCGCGATTCGGTCATCCGTCCCATCACCCAGGACCACACCTATGTGGCGGAGCTGGTTAAAGGCGGTATTATTTCGTCCAACGAAGCCCTTAACCATCCTGATAAGAACAAGATCACAAGGGCACTGGGATTTAAAGAGAATTATCTACCCGACTTTTACCGCGAGGCAATAAAAGAGAATGACATTTTTGTTTTTTGTACGGATGGCCTGTATGAGCACCTGTCTGATGATGAGATACGTGAAATTATACTGAAAGGTCCTATAGAAGAGGCTTCATCTGAATTGATCAAAGCTGTAAACCAGCGGGGTGGAAAGGATAACGTTACCGTGATTATTGCCTGGGTATAGGCAAGGTAAAGAGGTGTACAAATGGTAGGAACAGTATTAGGAAATAGGTATAATATACTGTCCGAAATCGGTTCGGGAGGTATGGCCAGGGTCTACAAGGCTCAGGATAAATACCTTCAACGATATGTGGCAGTGAAAATCCTAAGAGACGAGTTCAAGGATGATGTTGATTTTTTAAAGCGCTTTGAAATTGAGGCACAGGCGGCTGCAAGCCTGACCCATCCAAATATTGTCCAGATATATGATGTTGGAACCGACAATGGCAATTATTATATAGTAATGGAACTGGTGGAGGGGATTACCCTTAAGGACTACATTAACGAAATGGGCGTTCTGGATTGGAGGGAGGCCGTCAGTATCACCATACAGATCTGCAGTGCTTTAAGTAAAGCCCACAGCAGAAAGATCGTTCATCGGGACATCAAGCCCCAGAATATTCTCATAGCCTCCGACGGCATACCCAAGGTGACCGATTTTGGTATTGCCCGGGCGGCTTCGGCTGATACTGCGACAATGAAGATAGACACCATAGGCTCGGTGCATTACTCATCACCGGAACAGGTTCGTGGCGGCTACACCGATGAAAAATCGGATATCTATTCCATCGGAGTGACATTCTTTGAGATGGTAACCGGGAGGCTGCCCTTTGATGGCGAATCATCGGTTTCGGTGGCTCTAAAGCACATACAGGATATTCCTCCGCTTCCCACCGATATCAAGCCCGGTATACCTTCGGCTTTAGACATGATTATTCTCAAAGCCATGGCCAAATCCAGAAAAGACCGCTACCAGTCGGTTTCGGAAATGATTCAGGATCTGGAAAACCTCACAGGAAAACCTGGCGACGCTACTGAAATCTTACTTCCCAACGTGAAGCAGGATCGCAACCGGTATGATACCAGAAAACTCGATGTATTGGAGGATGATGACTTGGCCAGGATCAACCGTACACCTTCAAGGAGGAGCACCAATAAAACCATGAAGGTTGTGCTTCCGTTTCTCTATGTGATCCTTATTCTGGCGATTGCAGGTGGAATATATTTATTTGTGAGCGCCATTGTCAGCGAGTTGAGACAGGAAGCCCACCAACCCGAGGCCATTTTGGTTGGAAAATATGTTAACCGCAACATCAATGAGGTTGTGGCCGAACTGGAAGAAAAGGGGATCAAACCCTATGATATAGTCTACCGTAGCAGCGATACGGTGCAAAAGGATATTGTAATGGATCAGAGTATCCCTCCCGGAAACTCCATAAAGGCGGGAAGTATATATACCACCCTCACCCTCACCGTCAGCCAGGGCATGGACAT
>JAAYTP010000006.1 GCA_012518025.1 Clostridiaceae bacterium | reverse complement strand
TGGGCATATGGATTGCCATGGCTGCTGACGAATGGCTCAGAGGTTTTATTGCGCTGCACAGGTGGCATAGCCGAAAATGGACATCTAAATCACTGGTTGCCAATGAGGCATGATAACGAGCCGGACAGCGGTGGTAAATAACCTTAACAATCCAAGTATTTGGCTTTTTGAATATTGATACAAAAATACTTGCAGGTATTCCCACTTTTGCGCGGGAGCCGATTCATGGCGTTTACCCTGTAAGTCTTGTTTGAAGCCATTACAATGTGCTTCGTATGTATGCTGAGCCATGTATATAATATACATTATGAATTTTTTCACAATCTATCTTTCAAAACCTTGATGAGTGGGATATAATAGAAGTAAGCTGTTTTGAGCCAGATTATTACATGATACCTGGCGAAAGATTTGCTAAAGCTATAAATTGAAGGTTTTATAAGGTTTCAAAACCCTTATTTCTCGCTATACAAGTCATTTTATCAGAAGGGAGATTAGATATGGTTAAACACAAAAAACTACTTGCATGGGTAAAAGAGGTTGAAGAGCTGTGCCAGCCCGACAAGGTCTATTGGTGTGACGGTTCAGAGGAAGAGAACGAGCGCCTGATTCAGGAACTTGTTGAATCAGGCAGTGCCGTAGCATTGGATAAGGAGAAGCGTCCGGGCTGCTATCTTTTCCGGAGCCATCCTTCAGACGTGGCCAGGGTTGAGCAAAGAACATATATTGCCTCTAAGAAGGAAGAAGACGCAGGACCCACAAACAACTGGATCGACCCTGTTGAGCTTAAAAAGACCATGACCGATCTGTATCGAGGCTGCATGAAGGGTAGAACCATGTATGTCATTCCGTTCAGCATGGGACCTTTGGGCTCACCCATTTCCAAAATTGGTGTAGAGATCACCGACAGCGCCTATGTTGTGATCAATATGCGCATCATGACCCGTATGGGGAAAGAGGTTCTGGATATACTGGGTGAAGACGGCGAATTTGTACCCTGTCTGCATTCAGTGGGTGCTCCACTTGCCGAGGGCGAGAAGGACGTGGCATGGCCCTGCGCACCCATAGAACAAAAATACATTTCCCACTTTCCTGAAGAAAGGACCATCTGGTCCTATGGTTCCGGCTATGGCGGAAACGCTCTGCTGGGAAAGAAGTGCTTTGCGCTCCGAATTGCTTCGGTACAGGCTCGTGATGAGGGCTGGATGGCAGAGCACATGCTCATCCTGAAGATTACCAGCCCTGAGGGTGAAGTAAAATATATCACTGGCGCATTCCCTAGCGCTTGCGGAAAGACCAACCTGGCCATGATGGTGCCCACCCTTCCCGGATGGAAGGTCGAGACCATCGGCGATGACATCGCATGGATGAAATTTGGCGAAGACGGCAGGCTTTATGCTATCAATCCCGAAGCCGGTTTCTTTGGCGTGGCTCCTGGTACATCAATGGATTCCAATCCAAGCGCCATGAGAACAATTAATAAGAACACCATTTTCACCAACGTAGCCCTCACCGATGATGGTGACGTATGGTGGGAAGGCATTGGCCATGACGCACCGGATCATCTTATTGACTGGCAGGGCAAGGATTGGACACCCGACTCCAAGGATCATGCTGCCCATCCCAATGCCCGGTTCACCGCTCCGGCCAGCCAGTGCCCGGTTATCGCCCCTGAGTGGGAGGATCCCAAGGGCGTGCCGATTTCAGCAATTCTGGTGGGCGGTCGCAGACCCACAACCATTCCTCTGGTACACGAAAGCTTTGACTGGAACCATGGTGTTTTCCTGGGCTCTATCATGGGCTCTGAGATCACAGCAGCTGCTATCTCAAGCAAGATCGGTCAGGTGCGCCGCGATCCATTTGCCATGCTTCCCTTCATAGGGTACCATGTCTGCGATTACTTCCAGCATTGGTTCAACATGGGCAAGAAAACCGATCCTGACAAGCTGCCAAAGATATTCTATGTCAACTGGTTCCGCAAGGATGAGAATAATAAGTTCATCTGGCCCGGTTACGGAGAAAACAGCCGAGTTCTCAAATGGATCTTTGAGAGAGTATCCGGAAAAGGCAAGGCAGTAAAAACACCCATCGGCTACATGCCCTCCGTTGACGCACTGGATCTCAGCGGACTTGATGTCAGCAGCGAACGCATGGAGGAGATCCTCCGCGTGGATAAGGAACAGTGGCTTGCCGAGATTGAATCCATCAAGGAGCACTATCGTTCCTATGGCGAGCGTCTCCCCGAGGAGCTGAACAAACAGCTTGCCGCTTTGGAAAAGAGACTGAGTGAAGTATAAAAGCGTAAAACTAACGGGCTGTCCTGGACAGCCCGTTTTAGTTCATCTTAGATTTATTAGCCCATACTCCGCAGACGATAGCCCAGCACCATCAGGCCATCGCTTAAATGTACATTTTCAACCACTGCACCATTTTCCAGCCGCAGTTCAAGCGGAGAGAAGTTCCAAATCCCCTTTATACCTATGCTTGTTACCCTTTCTGCAACCTCAGTAACATACCTGTTAGGAACAGTAAGCATGGCAATATCCACTTTATTGTTCTTCGTGAAGTCTTCCAGTGAATCCATGGAAAGGATATCGATTCCGTTGACCTTGCTGCCAATCTTGTCAGGATTCACGTCAAAGACGGCTAAGATATCGAATCCCCTCTTCTTGAAATTCTCATAATTGGCAAGTGCGGTACCCATATTCCCGGCACCAATGATGACACAGGAAAACCGTTTATCCACACCCAGAATTTTGCTGATCTCATTGAACAGAAACTCTACATTGTAGCCGTATCCCTGTTGTCCAAAGCCTCCAAAGCAATTCAAATCCTGCCTTATCTGTGAAGCAGTAATACCCATCCGTTCGCTGAGTTCCCTTGAAGAAATACGCTTAATGTCTAATTTGATGAGATCTTGGAGATAACGAAAATATCTTGGCAGCCTTCTTATTACGGCCATGGATATTTTCTTTTCTTCCGGCATCCTGACATCAACCCCTTACTTACAAAAGTAAACTGCAGTTGAAAATCCAGTTCTTTATTATTGTGATCTGGATTTTAGCATGAAATAATTATATCATGCTTGTTATTTTTTTGTCAATTGGTTGGTAAGGGGCACATTATAGCCTGACATCTATTCCTTCGCTTTTGAGCCATTTCTTCAAAACAGGTATTTTTAACTCCCCAAAATGGAATAATGAAGCAGCCAGAACCGCATCTGCATGGCCCTGGATGATGGCTTCCCTGAAATGTTCCATGGTCCCGGCGCCTCCCGATGCGATTACAGGTATCTTTACGGCATCAGAGATGCTTCTGGTGAGTTCTGTGTCATAACCTGCCTTGGTACCGTCCCGGTCCATACTGGTGAGGAGGATTTCTCCCGCTCCAAGTATTTCGGCTTCAATAGCCCATTCAATGGCATCTCTTCCGGCATTGACACGCCCGCCGTTCAGGTAGACATCCCAACCCGAGCCATCCGATCTTTTTTTTGCATCAATGGCTATAACCACACATTGGCTGCCAAAACGCGTTGCCGCCTCCGATATGAGTTCAGGTCTTTTCAATGCGGCAGAATTGATGCCCACCTTGTCAGCACCGGCTATAAGAACCCGATGGATATCCTCAACAGTTCTGATACCGCCACCAACAGTAAACGGAATGGAGACCTGCCGGGCCACCCTGGCTACCACATCTGTCATGGTATCCCTGGACTCGGACGAGGCGGTAATGTCCAAAAACACAAGTTCATCAGCTCCGGCCTTGTTGTAGGCGGCCGCACAGCTGACAGGGTCTCCCGCGTCCACAAGGTTGACAAATTTAACACCCTTGACAACGCGGCCATTATGCACATCAAGGCATGGTATGATTCTCTTTGCCGACATATTGGTACCACCTTCATCATTAAAATTCCGTGACTGGTTCTGTAGAGGAGATACTACACCTTTTTAAGTGCCTCTTCAAGTACAATTGCCCCGGTATATATGGCCTTTCCCACAATGGCTCCAGCAACGCCGGTCTGCTTGAGCCTTACAAGGTCATCAATACTGCTTACGCCACCTGAAGCGATAACCTCCATGGAAACCGCCTGCTGCATTTCAATCATAGCCTCAAGGTTGGGGCCTGTGAGCATACCATCGGTGGCTATATCGGTGTATATTATGGTTTTTACACCCAGCTTCTCCATATGCCTTGCAAACTCAATGGCTGTGTACTGGCTGGTCTTTTCCCAGCCCTCAATGGCAACCAGACCTTCTTTTGCATCTATCCCTACAGCTATCCTGCTGCCATACTTGGAAACAGCCTCCTCCACAAGCCCGGGATCCCTTACAGCAGAGGTGCCCAGTATCACGCGAGCGGCTCCCAGCGACAGAACCTCATCAATATCGGCCATAGTTCTGATGCCACCCCCGGTCTGCACAGGAATACCCAGAGCTTTTACCATTCTCCCGATAATATCTCTGTTGTGTTTTCCCTGTCCCCTTGCACCGTCCAGATCTACCACATGGAGGTATTGTGATCCTGCATCCTGCCATTTAAGAGCCATTTCCACAGGATCATCCCCATATACGGTCATATCACTGTAACTGCCCTGTCTCAGGCGGACGCATCTGCCATCCCTTATGTCCACAGCCGGATAAATAATCATGATCTGTATGCCACCTTCATAAAAATTCTGATAGTCTTAAGGCTATATCGCCGTCTGAAAAGGCGATCATGGTTCAAATTTCTTACCCGTAATCCGCTCGTAAGCCTCAATATATTTCATTTCTGTCTTTTCAATTACATCCCGGGGAAGGTTAGGCGCCGGAGGTTTCTTGTCCCAATCAAGGGTCTCAAGATATTCCCGCAAATATTGCTTGTCAAAGCTCTTTTGTGCCTTGCCAGGCTTATAGTCCGAAAGTTCCCAGAACCGTGAAGAATCGGGGGTGAAAAGTTCATCGGCTATCACAAGCCTGCCGTCCATGATCCCAAACTCAAACTTGGAATCGGCAAGGATAATACCACGGCTCAAAGCATACTGAGAAGCCTTATTGTAGAGAGCCAGGGATTTTTCCTTCAACTCTGCTGCAAGCTCCTTGCCGATCTTCTTCTCCACATAATCAAAGCTGACATTGATATCATGCCCCTCGCTAGCCTTGGTGGAGGGGGTAAAGATGGGTTCCGGAAGCTTTTCAGCCTGCTGCATGCCCTCAGGCAGTCTGATTCCGCAGATCTCGCCGGTGGCTTTGTAGTCCTTAAGACCAGAACCCTCCAGGTAACCCCGGACAATACATTCGGCTTCCACCATCTTCAGTCTTTTCACCAGCATGGATCTGCCCTGGAGTTCCTCTTTAAATTTTGAAAGACCCATGGGATATTCGGAAACATCGGTGGTCACCAGATGGTTCCCGATTATATCACTGCAATACTCAAACCAAAATGCCGACAGGCTGTTGAGAACCTTGCCCTTATTGGGTATCAGGTCGTCAAAAACCACGTCAAAAGCCGAAATCCTATCAGTTACTATCATGAGGAGCATATCATCTCCTACCTCATACACATCCCTGACCTTGCCCCTGATGAATACGGGCAGCTTGATGAAATTTGTGTCTCGAATCAGCATGCTGTTTTCCTCCGTCTTGCAATATAGTTTGGTGTGATTATGTTGTATTTGTTTTTCCTTAAAGCATACCCTTGGTTGAATTTACACCCTTTATGGATGGATCTATGGTTACCGCTTCCCTAAGGGCTCTGGCAAAAGCCTTGAATGCAGCCTCTATCATGTGATGGTTGTTCTTTCCGTGCAGAATACTGATATGCAACGTCATGCCGGCGTTAACCGCCAAAGCACGGAAGAATTCCTCAAACATCTCTGTATCCATTCCACCCACCTGGGGATTGCTGAAGGGAATATCGAAATAAAGGTAGGGCCGGTTGGAAAGATCCAGAGATACCTGAGCCAGTGACTCATCCATGGGAATCAGAGCGCTCCCATACCTTTTGATGGATTCACGACTGCCCAATGCCTCAAAAATAGCCTTCCCGAGGACAATGCCGATATCCTCAACAGTGTGATGTGTGTCCACATCCAAATCTCCGCTGCAGTTAAGTTCCAGATCAAAACGCCCATGACCTGAGAACAAACACAGCATATGATCCAAAAAGCCAATGCCTGAAGCAATGGTGTTCTTACCCTCGCCATCCAGATTCAACGCAAGCCTGATATCTGTTTCTTTCGTTTTCCTGGCAATATCTGCTCTTCTCAACAAACTCACCCCGCCATTTCAATAGGTTTTTTTAATTATATCATTGGAAGCCTTCACCGTTCCATGATCTTTTTAATGGCTTCCACCACCCTGTCCATATCGTCTTTGGTGCCAATGGTTATTCTGAGCCAGTCAGCAATCCTGGGAATCTTCGCAAAATTTCTTACCAGGATACCCTGTTCTCTGAAAAGATTTAAGGCATCCGGTCCCTTAACGTCGGGAAGGGTAATGAAGACAAAATTGGATTTGGAATCGGTGCATGGGATCCCCATCTCACCGAGGATCTTCTTAAACCTTTCACGTTCCCTGATGATCTTGTTGTTTATTTCCCTATAGTACCCTTCGTCCTCATAGGCACGTACGGCAGCCGCCTGCGCCAGTCTGTCCATAGTATAAGAGTTAAAGGAATTTTTGATCCGGTTCAGGGCTTCAATCAGCTGTGGATGTCCCATGGCAAGACCTATTCTCATACCTGCAAGGGATCTTGATTTGGATAAGGTCTGTACCACCAGCAGGTTGTCGTATCTGTTCACAAGGGGAACCACCGATTCGTTCCCGAAATCCACATAGGCCTCATCCACCACGATGAGGGTGTCGGGTCTGGATTTTAGCAGGGATTCAATTTCCTCCGGAGGAATATATATTCCCGTGGGAGCATTAGGATTGGCAAAGAGAATGCCCTTGAGGCCTTGAGGATAGGCTGAAAAATCGATGGTAAAATCCTCCCTGAGGGGTATCTCCCTGTAAGGAATGCGGTAAAGATTCGCATATACGGGATAAAAGCTGTAGGTCACATCCGGAAAGGCAATCAGTTCATTCGGGCCAAAAAAGGCCTGGAACAAAAATGCCAGCACTTCATCGGACCCGTTTCCTGGAAAAACCTGGCGAGGAGACAGACCATAATAGCGTGCCACAGTTTCGCAAAAAGCCCTGGATTCTGTATCCGGGTAGAGGCGGATATCTTCGTTGGCCGCATTCTTCAGGCACTCAATCACCCCGGGGGACGGCGGGTAGGGATTCTCATTGGTGTTCAGTTTGATCCTCACCTTATCCCTTGGCTGTTCTCCGGGAACATAGGGGGTTATTTCTCTGGTTATATCACTCCAAAACCGGTTCATATTGATTTCCTTTCTACTCATTGGTTCCTGCATCTGATTCTTATTGATTCGGCATGAGCCTGAAGCCCCTCGGCATCAGCAAATGATGCCGCATAAGGCGCTGCATCCATGAGAGCCTTACGGGTATAGCTGATGATGCTGGATCTTTTTATGAAATCATAAACGCCCAGGGGTGAGAAGAACCTGGCTGTTCCTGCAGTGGGAAGGGTATGATTTGGACCTGCAAAATAGTCACCCACTGGCTCAGGGGAATACTCGCCCAGGAAGATTGCTCCAGCATTCTTTATGCCCGAAAGCAGAGCAAAGGGATCCTGAGTATTGATCTCAAGATGCTCAGGAGCAATGCGGTTGGATATCTTCACAGCCTCATCCAGATTGGGCACCACCACTATTGCACCATAGGCATCCAGGGACTTATTAATAATCTCATTGCGGGTAAGTTTTTGGGTTTGAGCCTCAATAGCCTTTACCACAGCCTCAGCAAGGGTTGTTGAGGTGGTCACCAGTATGGAGGATGCCAAAAGATCGTGCTCGGCCTGGGACAAAAGATCTGCCGCTACATATTCAGGGTTGGCCGTTTCGTCAGCTATAATCAGCACCTCACTGGGTCCGGCTATCATATCAATGCCACAGATGCCAAAAACCTGTTTTTTTGCAGTTGCAACATATATATTGCCAGGTCCGACGATCTTATCCACCATGGGAATTGTCCGGGTACCATAGGCCATGGCTCCAATGGCCTGGGCCCCTCCAACCGCGAATACCCTGTCAGCACCGGCGACCATTGCGCAGGCCAGAATAACGGGGTTAACCTTTCCATCCTTCTGAGGCGGCGAACAAAGGATAACCTCTTCCACACCGGCCACCCTGGCTGGAATAATGTCCATCAGAACTGTTGATGGCAAGGGGGCGGTTCCTGCAGGTGCGTAGACACCCACACGGCTCAGAGGGGTTACCTTCTGCCCCAGAATAGTTCCGTCCTCCCGGGTCATGAACCAGGAGTTCTCCCTTTGCCTTTCATGATAAGCCCGTATGTTGGCTGCTGCTCTCTCTATAGTCTCAATCAGTTCCTTATCCATATCTGAAAGGGCTTTCTCCATCTCCTTTTTGGATACTTCCAAATCATGGATAGGTACTGATACACCGTCAAACTTCTGTGTATATTCATAAATGGCCTGGTTCCCCCGCTCCCTCACGTTGCGAAGAATCTCGGATACTTTCTCCTCAACATCCCTTTTCCCTTCCGGTGTGCGTCTTTGCAGGGATTCAAACAAGCTTTCCACATCATCCTTGCCGTATTCAAATATCTTCATGATTGATCTTCCTTCCTACGCTTCTCACTTCTAATATGTCATTGCGAGGAGGTGCAGCCGACGAAGCAATCTCATCGTTTGCCGCGCTTCACTTCGCTTCGCTCGCAATGACACCTTTTTATATGTCATTGCGAGGAGGTGCAGCCGACGAAGCAATCTCATCGATTTCCACTCCCCTCGCAATGACAATGGGGGGCTTATTCCAATTGTTCGCGGATGGCGTCAATCAGCTTCCTGATGCGCTGGTTCTCCATCTTCATGCTTACACGGTTGACCACCATCCTGGCACTGATATCGGCTATGGTATCTAATACCGCAAGGCCATTCTCCTTAAGAGTCCTTCCTGTTTCAACCAAATCCACAATGACCTCAGAAAGGCCTACCAGCGGAGCCAGCTCCACAGACCCGCTGAGTTTGATGATCTCAACCGATTCTCGTCTCTTATGCCTGAAATATGTCCGGGCTATCTCGGGGTATTTTGTGGCAACTCGGGTGATGGCGATACTGTCCATTTTCCCCTCCAATTCTTTGGGGCCGGCAACACACATTCTGCATTTGGCAAAGCCCAGATTCAACACCTCATAAAGGTCGCGTCCTTCCTCCAACAGGGTATCCTTTCCCACAATTCCGATATCGGCAGCTCCATACTCCACATAAACCGGAACATCGGCAGGCTTTGCAAGGAAAAACCTTATCCTGTTCTTTTCATCGGTGAGAATCAGCTTCCTTGAACTTTCCTTCAACTCGGAGCAATCAATCCCGGCTCCTTCAAGAAGACTTATGGACAATTCGGTCAATCGTCCCTTTGACAGAGCAATGGTTATATATCTCATAGATCCGTGCCCCTTTCAAACTCTTTGAAGGTTCCATCGGCATGGAACAACACAACCTTCCCAAGTCCCTTGGCTCGGGCATACCTAAGGCAGGCTTCAAGACCGCCCATGCCGATATCCAACTCGGCGGTCAGACCATCTTCAACTGCCTTTTCACAGTAAGCATCGGCAAATCTACGGCCGCCTTCCTCATAGGTGACAAGGATTCCGGCGGGGCTCCCATTATCAGCTCTGTTCTGCCTTTCCAGAGCCATCATAACCATATTGACCCCCATGGAAAAGCCGGTAGCCGGGCAATCCTTCCCAAACTTAGACACCAGCCCGTCATAGCGTCCCCCGCTTAATATGGGAAACCCTACCCCATAGGCATAACCTCTGAACACAATTCCTGTGTAGTAGTTGAGACTCTGAACCATGCCCAGGTCAATGGAAACATATCGTGCAAGCCCCCTGTCCTCCAGAATATCCAGTACTTTCTGGAGGTAGTCAAGAGCCGCTGATGCCTTCTCACCGATTGGGTCTCTGCTGATCCCCGCCAGAATATCCTTGTTGCCGAACAGTCTGGGAAGATCCAATATGAGTGCCTTCAGATCCTCACTTACCTTATGCCTGTTTATTACCTGCTCAACTGCCACAAAATCCTTTCTGTCTATCAGTTCCCGGACCTCTTCCACCTCATCAGGCGAAAGCCCTGTTTTTTCCATTATACCCTTGAAAAAATCCACTTGGCCTATGTCAATCTGAAACTCTTTAAGGCCACACGATTTTACAGCCTTTACCGCCATGGCAATGATCTCTGCATCGGACTCCGGCGAATGGATGCCAAGGATCTCAACCCCGGCTTGGGTAAACTCATTTTGTTTGCCACCGCCCAACTCGTCGAAGCAGAAAGTGTTACCGATATAGCAGCACTTAAGAGGCAGCAGCTCATCTTTAATCTTTGTTGCCACAACTCTGGCTATGGGGATGGTCATATCGGGTCTTAAAACCAGAAGTCTTCCTTTTGCGTCGCAGAACTTATACATGCTTTCCTGTTTTATAAGCCCAAGTTCCCCGCCAAAGGCGTCATAAAACTCAATGGTGGGAGTTTCCATCTCCATATACCCGTAGCTGGTGAACAGCCTTCTCAACCCGGCTTCCAGCCTTCTTTTCATACGGCATTGGCCAAACAGTATATCTTGTACCCCTTCGGGTGTATAGATGCTCCATCGTTTCATGGCTGATACCCCTTCGACACTTTATTACTTTATCACGTTAAAGCATTACACAAGCGATGCATAGATTATACTACCCAAATTGAGCAGCGTCAAGTTTTTTCTGGTAATAATTTATACAATATAATGGAATGTAAGGTTATAATAGATACAAAATAATAACGGCTGAATAAGGCCGGCGCCCAGGCAAGGTTTATTATGTTGAGGATACATTATTACAGATATGATCAGGATTATACGGGCTGGGATCTGTGGATATGGGAGAAAGGCCAGGAAGGCTCCCTTCACAGTTTTAAGCATCATGAGATACTGAACCAGGATCCCGGAAGGATAACCATGGTGGCTGAAGTGGATGTATCATCCTTTAAGAGCAATCAGGCCGGGGTTATTATCAGGCGCGGGGGCTGGCATGAAAGGGATCTCCATATTGATCGTTATTTCCATATAGGGGAGGATGCAAGAACGGGAGTAGCTGATATATATATCGTTCAGGATACCATAGACATCATGTACTCCCAAAAGGATCTGTGTCTTACACCGGGCTTTGAGACCGCCGTGTTTCAGAATTTCAGGGAGATCCATGTAAAACTCCAGGCTCCTGCAACGGCTCCCCTCAACCAGGAGCCCTTCAAAGTGCTTGAAAACGGCCTTGAGATCCCTGTACGGCATGTGACCCAGATCAGGGGTGCTCGCGAATTCATGATTTCCCTTGAGGATGATATGGTCATGGGAAGCTCCTATATGATCACCAAACCCGGTTTTCGCATTGGTGCGGTGGCTTATGGCATACTCTATGACACCCAGGAGTTTGAGGATAAATTCACCTATACAGGGGATGACCTGGGAGCGAGCTGGACACCCGAGGAAACCCGCTTCAGGGTATGGACTCCCATTGCTTCCTCTGTGTATGTCAATATCTTTCAAAAAGGATCGGGTCCAAACCTTGAAACCGTGGTAGAGATGGTTCGTGACCAGAAAGGCACCTGGGTTGCCAGAATACCGGGGGATCTTTCCGGCAAGTATTATACATACACGGTTATTGTCATGGGCATGACCCTTGAAGCAGCCGATCCCTATGCTCGCTCATCGGGCATAAACGGCCGCAGAAGCATGATCATCGACCTTGATAGGACAAATCCACCGGACTGGGAAAAGACAGGATATATTGAGCTTAGAAATCCAACCGATGCAGTTCTATATGAGGTGCATGTCCGTGATGCAACCATTCATGAAAGCTCAGGCATCAGGATGCGGGGTAAATTCGCAGGGCTTGCAGAGGCAGGAACCAAATCGCCCCAGGGGGAACTCACAGGCATTTCACATTTCAGGGAGCTCGGAATTACCCATATCCACCTCATGCCCGTCTTTGATTTCTTTACAGTTGATGAGACCAAGCTGGACAAACCACAGTACAACTGGGGATATGACCCGGTCAACTACAATGTGCCCGACGGTTCCTATTCCACCAACCCGGAGGATGGCATCCTACGGGTGAAAGAGCTTAAGCAGTTGATAAAGTCTTTGAAAGATGCCGGTATTGGCGTGGTTCTGGATGTGGTTTATAACCATACCTACAAGACCGCCGAATCGGATTTTAACAAGATCGTACCGGGTTATTATTATCGCACCGATCTGTACAACCGCTACTCCAACGGTTCGGGATGTGGCAATGAGACTGCATCCGAAAGGTCAATGGTAAGAAAATTTATAGTGGATTCAGTGAAGTACTGGGTGCGTGAGTATAAAGTGGACGGTTTCAGGTTTGATCTGATGGGGCTCCACGATATAGACACCATGAATCTTGTCAGAAAAGAGCTGGATGCCATTAATCCCTCCACCATCATCTACGGTGAGGGGTGGGCTGGGGGTCCTTCGCTGCTGGACAGCTCTGTGGCAGCCTCTAAAACCAATGCTCCCAAGCTGGAACGTATCGGCTTTTTCAATGACAACACCCGGGATGCCATCAAGGGTGACAACTTCCACAGTGAGCAAACAGGCTTCATAACAGGAAATTACTATATGAAGGAGAGCGTTAAGTTCGGAATTGCGGGGGCAGTATGGCATCACGGCATTGACTATTCCCGGGTTATTTACAACAGCTTTCCCTGGGCAGGTCATGCCTGGCACTGTGTCAATTATGCTGCTTCCCACGATAATCTGACCCTGTACGATAAGCTTAAGGCCAGCAGGCCTGACCTGAACGACGAGGAATACATGAAACTGGTCAATCTTGCAGGAGCCATTGTCCTGACATCCCAGGGGATTCCCTTTCTCATGCTTGGGATTGACATGATGCGCTCCAAAAAAGGTGAACATAATTCCTATAACGCCCCCGATGAGATAAACCAGATTGACTGGAGCAACAAATCCAGATACCGCAAGGTATTTGCCTACCACCAGGGCCTCATCAGTCTCAGAAGAAATCACCCTGCTTTCAGAATGGCCATGGCGGATGATATAAGGAGGCACCTGAGTTTTCTACCTTCAAAAGATAGCAGCATTGTATTCACTCTGAACCATCACGCCAATAGTGACCCATGGCAAACAATCATGGTGGCCATCAATGCCGGATCCGAGCCCGAGACAGTAAACCTCCCAGGCTCTAAGCCCTGGCATGTTGTCGCCGACGAGAACAGGGCAGGAACCGTTCCCTTGTACACCATCTACGACACTGCCATTACAATTCCGCCCAGATCTGCCATGATCCTGTACCATGACGATACAACAGGCTCAGTTTGACTTTTGCCCTGGCACCTTTTAAAGATACACACTCTCCCGGGTACAGACGGTTCAAATTCACTGTGGCATGGCCTCTGTCTACATGTTAATATAGAAGCAAATGCAATTGAATCCATTGGGAAAGGTATGATTTTAATGAACAAACCAAACAACCTGATCCTCTATGTCACTTCATTTTTGTCAGGCATGACGGTCATGGCTGTTGAACTGGCCTGTTCCAGACTGCTTGCTCCCTATTTCAGTTCCTCACAGATAGTTTGGACCATCATCATCGGCCTTATTATGATCTCCATGAGCATAGGCAATATGTTGGGGGGCAGATTGGCGGACAAGCATAAAAGCCTCAGCCGCCTGTATTTCTATATCTGGATAGCCTCCCTCTGGATTGCAGCCATCCCCTTTGTGGGCAAGTACCTGATTTCGGGGATCATAGGGCTACTGCTGCTGTTTGTTCCCGGCGGCCAGTTCGTTGTGGCAGGCTCCGCTCTTTCCTGCCTGATCATCTTTGCTCTTCCCATGGCCTTGCTTGGTATGGTCTCTCCCTATCTGGTCAGGCTGGGCATATACGATATGGAAAACAGCGGAAAGATCGCCGGTAAGATATATGCTATGGGAACCATCGGAAGCATCATAGGAACCTTCATACCCACTTTTATAACCATTCCCCTCATAGGAACAGGAAAGACCTTCTTTCTGTTTGCCTTCCTGCTCAACGTGGTTTGCGCCCTTTACTTCATATTCCATAAAAAGCGCAATATCAAGAATGTGGTTACATCCATCCTGCTCCTTGTCTTTCTTCTCATGCCCTTTCAGGATTCCTTCGCCTTCTGGAAAAGCAATATCATATATGAAAGCGAGTCCTTGTATAATTATCTCCAGGTAAGCGAAACCGAGGATTCGGTCATACTCTCCACCAATGTGGCTTTCGGTGTTCAATCCATCTATAAGAAGGACGGCTCCCTCTCGGGGTACTATTACGAATATGCCCTGATGGCTCCCTTCTTTATGGATGAGGCCTCTTTTGACAAGGATCTTGATGTTCTCGTATTAGGTTTGGGAACTGGCACCTACTCCAAGCAACTTAAGAAGTATTTCCCCAATTCATCCTGCGATTCGGTGGAGATAGACGAGAAAATTGCTTGGCTTGCCGGGGAGTATTTTAACCTTAAAGAGGATGAAGCCAACATCTACATCAATGATGGCCGCAGCTTTCTGGAAACAGAGAACGCAGGGCTTTATGACATCATTCTGGCAGATGCCTATCAGGACATCACCGTTCCCTTCCATATGTCTACTGTAGAGTTCTTCCAAAGCGTTAAAAATCATCTGAAACCCGGCGGCATCCTCATTGTAAACATCAACATGAGATCCGGCGATTTCGAAGGCGTACCAGAATACTTGGCGGGAACGGTAAAGAGTTGCTTCAACAGCGTTTACCGGGTGGATCTCACCAATGTGACCAACTCGGTGCTCTTTGTAAGCGATAACCCAAATATGCTGGAAAACTATGAGAGAAACACCAGGATTACTATGTCGGAGGATCACGATCTCTACTCCATATCAAGGTATGTGGGCAACAATATATCAGAAGTCGAAGATTCGGATCTGATACTCACCGATGATTTGGCTCCCGTTGAAATTCTGGGACAGAAATCCCTCAACAAGATTGTTGAGCAGGAATTGGAATACTTTCGCTCCAATCTGAAGGGGAAGGGTCTGAAAGATATCATGGATATGCTTTCTCAATAGTTGTCAGGAGGTTCGATAACGTTATGAAAAAAAACCGGCTTGGCAAAACCGATTTATATGTAACTGAGCTCTGCTTTGGTGCGCTTCCCTTTGGCCCGCTTCAAAAGAACATGCCTGTGGATGAATGCACTGAGATACTTTCAGAGGCCCTCAAGGCGGGAATTAACTTCATCGACACCGCCCAGATGTATCTGACCTATAAGCCCATCCGCCGGGCTATGGAAGCGACCGGCATTCGACCCATCATTGCTACCAAATCAGCCGCAGGTACATACGAGGATATGCAGAAGGCCGTGGAAGATGCCCTGACGCAGCTTAATCTTGATACCATAGATATCTTCCTGATCCATGCCGCAAGGACCGACGAATCGGTCTTCAGCCAAAGGGCTGGGGCGATAAGATGCCTTCTGGACTATAAAGCCAGAGGCATCATTAAGGCTGTGGGGATCAGCACCCATTCGGTCAGATCCGTGAGAGCCTCTGCCCACAACAAAGATATGGACATCGTCTTTCCAATCCTTAATCTCAACGGGCTTGGAATTCTTCACGGGACCAGGGAAGAGATGGAAGACGCCATCAAATCCTGCATCGACAAGGACAAGGGTGTATATATCATGAAGGCGCTGAGCGGCGGCACCCTCATTGATTCTTACAGGCAGGCTCTGGACTATGTGAGGAGCATCCCGGGAGTCGCCTCGATTGCCATGGGCATGGTGAGCGTTCAGGAGCTTTTATACAACATACGCTATTTTAACGGTGAACTGGACGATGCTGATGTAATAAACACTGCTCAGGCCAGAAAGCGGTTCATTGTAGTCAAAGCCCTTTGCACAAATTGCGGCAATTGCAGGGATACCTGTCCCAATGAAGCTATCGCTGAGAGCGAAGGGGTTTCTGTTATCCATGAGACCAAGTGTCTGACCTGCGGCTACTGTGTCAGCTCATGCGGTGAATTTGCTATCCGTATGGTCTGATGTTACAGATTACCTGATAAGAATAGGAATATCAGCCGTCTCAGAAGCTGGTATAATCCTTGACCTTTTATTCTCCCTGTAACTGATGATTGAGGCCGCCAGGGTAATGAGCGACCCTATTACGAACACCAGGGAGGCATAAACCCCCAACAGCTCTGGGCTGATCTCCCTATACCTATTCATGAGGCAATACCTGCAAAATTTACCTTGGTTCATTCTATTCATTCATCCATAATACCGTTCACAACTGTAAACGAAAGTAATGCTATAGTTAAGGGTCAGGCCGGATATCTTTCGAATATCCGGCCTGTTCATCATGATCCTTAATCAGTTCTGTAACTGAAAGGAGGATCCCTGTCGCACACCTTATCTATTTCTTTATATCAAATCTGTCATGTACCACAGTCTTTCCATTATCAATATGATATGAGGTAATCGATATCCTGTCAGACAACACATTCAGCACGGTAAATACCGGCTTGTTGTCGTCAAACAACACCTGGGTCCAGGGGCGGTTTTCGGCGTCATAGTATTTATTGGCCGAGCTTCCTCCTGTTATATATGTGGTTCCATTACCGGGTGTAGTTTTAACGCCACCTTTCATGGTTGTGCGAAGATATAAATGGTCATGTCCGTTGAGCACCAGGTCGATTCCCATCTTGTCCATGACCGGTGCTATGAGACTTCTGAGTTCGGTTTCATCATAGAACCCGGCATACAGCCCCCTGTGCATCACTACAATTTTCCACTTCTTGGCTGTGGATGCCGCCTTTTTCTGCATCCAGTCAAGCTGGGGCTGTAAAGCTTTCTGCGTGTTCAGTACCATGAACAGAGCATCGTCGGTCTCGAAGGAATAGGCTGTTTCCTCATACCCCTCAGGCCCGTTTTCGGGAAGCCCCAGATATGCCCGGTAATTGGCAAGTTCCTTATCATCATAGGTCTCGTGATTGCCCGGGGCTGCCATCATGGGAAGTTTTGCAAACACGCCCAGGGAATATTCAAAGAACATGTCCCACTGCGACCTGTTGTTGCCCCTATCCACCATGTCCCCGCCCAGTATGACAAATGCAGGGTTATCGGCAACAGCATATGCCCGCTCCAGGGCATTGCCATAAACCGCATAGCTTGCGGCGTTGTATGCCTGAGGATCGGTCAGGAACAGGAAGGAGTAGGGCTTTGAGGTATCGGGCCAGACCAGCTCATATGTCTCGCTCACTCTTCCTGCGCCATCCTTGAAACGGTATACATAAGTAACTCCGGGCTTTAAGCCCTTCACGCTCACCGAATGTGTTCTCACCATAACCGGCTGGTTCTGATCGATGATATAGCTTTCACTGTCAGTTCCATTGAAGGATACCGCACTATTAAAGTTTCCATTGAATTTACTCTTTTCAACAAGCTGGATGATGGTGCCCGTATGTGTGGGAGGCGTCATATAGTTAAACCTCAAAACTGACGGGCTGTCATCAAAGGATATACTAAGCGCCTGAGGATTAAGGCCGGAAGCCGGTTCGCTTACGGTAAAGCGGAATATGTTGCTTAATAGCCCATCCTTGCTCGCTTGTAAGGTCACCACATTACCGGGTGCCATATCGGTAAACACATCGGAACGGGCAATACCATCCCTGCCGGTCAGAATGATGGGGAACTCCATCATCCCGTTATAGTAGATACCAGCATTATCAATGGGGTTTCCTTCCTTATCGGTGACCCTGATTTCAGTGACGCTTCCCCTGGAGAAGCCGTCCACCTTCAAAATCAGATCATGCTCAGCTTTAATTTCAGCAGGTGAAAGGCTGAAGCAGGAACCACCCTTGTTCTGGCCTACGATCATGGCTCCCATAATCAGAGTGATATCGGTACCCGATGTAGATGATGATCTGGTTCTGAACCTGATGGTGGCCGCCTTGACAACAGACTCATTGGTAGCGGCATTTAGGTTGTCTACCTCAATCATGATCCTGCCGTTGTCTGTGTCTATGATATTATTAATAATCCTTCCTTTTGCCATCCAGCCTTCAAGCGCGGCCTGAATTCCCGGAGTGTTAGGATCAGCATCCACAACCTCCACGTTGTCCCTGTCGTAAGCAAAACTAAGGTATAGCTTCCTCAGGCTGTTGGGATTCTTGACACTGATGGTGTAATCATAAGCCCCACCAACATCGGTGCTTTCACCTATTGCTCCAATAACCTCGGGACCGCCTGTGCTAACCCTGAAGGTAACCGACCGTGATCCGTTATTACCAAACTGGTCGGTAAATCTCAGTGTGGCCACATGCAGGCCATCGGCCAGGGGAATGGCTGAACCCAGCAGGGTCTCTACCTGATATCCCTGTTCTGTTTCGGTTATTTTAAGATCGTTCACCTTTCCACCATCAAGGTGCAGGCTGATACTGTTCTTATCAATAGCTTTGTTGTCAGTGATCTGAGCCTTGAATTCCACCTTTCCTGTCTGGAAAACAGTCTGTTCTTTGGGGGACAGGATAGTTCCCGACGGCGGTACGAGATCATCATTCTTTACCCCATAGACAGCGCGGATCTGGTCTATGTAGATGGTGCCCTTTGTTCGCATCTCATCGCGGGAACACATGAGTCGGACAGGCATCTCCAGTGTGAGGGGGCCTTCCTTGCCGGCAGGGATGGATGCCTCAACATATCTCCAGCCCGTCCAGTCGATACCTCCGGTCAGGGTATCGGTTCTGTAATCAGGGGTGAGGTTAAGATCAAAGGTCTCGCCCTTTCCGTCCCTGACTCTGGCACGAAGCCATGTTTTGCTGTTATCTCCATACACCCACATCCCGATAGCTGTTGGAGCGCTATCAAAGACAATACCGGAGTTCAAACCATCAGAATCCAGCGGATAGGCATAAACGCCTGCCACACCTTTTTCCACACCGGCAGCCAGAGTCATGTCATAGTCTATCTTCAGCATCTTATTTCCGAAGGCTGCCATATCCGGGTTATCAACTACCTGTACCTTATGTGAAGCGACTCGTACTCCCGACGAGCCCCAGGCGGTTCCATTTTCGAAGCCCTCTACCACAATGGGAGCCTGAGCAATTCTCACAGTAATGCTGGCAGTTTGTTTTCCCATGGTTACCTTGATGGTTCCCTGGGGATCACCGTTTTCAGCGGCGGTAAACACGCCGTCCTGCGTAATTGTGCCCACATTGCCCTCAACCCTCCACTGGGCCTGCTGGTTAACGGAGGCCACGGGCAGATTGTCCATCTGAGCCGTCAGACCAATCCGCTGGGACATACCAGGCAGAATGGTAAAACTGTTGGCACTTGGCTTAATGCTTGTAACTCTGCTGGGAGGGATCACCACAACAGTGGCGCTGCCTATGGCCTCACCACTACGGGCAGTAATCGTATAGGTTCCGGGGGCATCGGGAGCAGTATATTCTCCACTTTCCTCTATCTTTCCTCCTGTAGCCTGCCATTCAACCGATTCAGAGACAGCAACAGGAAAGAAGTATTCATCGGTACCCTTCACATTGAAATTAACCTTTGAACCCGGCAGCATATATGTCTTTCCAGGATAGATATGTAATAGCTTGAGAGCCAGTGAAAGCCTATCCTCACCGCTGTTTATCCTGATTGCCTTCCTGGATACCAGCAGAAGCGAGTTTGAATTGGCTCGCTGGGTACCGTCTGAAGGACTGTTTATTACTTTGGGTGATACATCGCCTGGAAGACGTGCAGCTATGGTGGAAGATCCTCCGCCATCAAGGGAGATGGCGTCTATACAGCCCTGATCCTTCAAAAACCTGGCTGCATCCATACTGGATATACCCACACTGTTGGCTTCCTTTCTGCCGTCCACCTGCAGAAAAACGGCCTCTCCATCGGCCTTCACGCCAATAGCGGTATAGGGATTCACATCACCGGATGGGATCCCGTCAGGTATCTGGCCGTTCTGGAGAAGGATTTTCTCGCCACCTACAGCCTGCTGGACGTCATGCCACTTCCCTTCAGGATCATTGAAGGAAAAGCCTATAGCATCCCCCACCTTGAGCTGGCTCAGCATATATTCACCATTTTTGCCATGGCGAGCGGAGAGAACCACCTGATTTTCACCAATGGGGGTGGCCTTGGCATTGGTGTTGACCGATGAAACCACACCAATCATCATATTCCCAAGCTCCGGCGTTCCCACACCGATATCCACAACCACTTCCAGACTGGGTTCGGTGCTCCCCGTTGTTGGTCCAAAATCCGAAGTGTACATATAAGGACCCCAGTCTCCCTGGGCCTTGTTGAAATTGGCAATGTCAAATTCGGTTTCGTCAAGTATGGCTTTTACCTCAATACCAGGAACGCCTATAACAACAGAACCGTCGCTTTTGAAGCCTATGGCGCCCCACTTGGTAGCATTGTTGCTGATAAGCCTGCCATCCTTAATCATAAGGCCAATGGGCACTCCATTATTAAGATTATAAAAGTCTCCGTTAATGCCGCCGATTACCATATAGCCCTGTGCTTCGGCGTCCGCAATCATCCTCGAGAGGGTCGCCCTGCCGCTTACAGTGTCCCCATAGAAGGTCAGCACCTGGGCATCGGAGGTTTTCGGGTTGAAAGAAATGGTGTGGCCACGCTTTGGTGTTCCTGAAGGGGTCTTGCCCAGCCAGGTATCCAAAAAGACGCCCTGAGCAATTTCTCTCCTTTCATTGAACACCAGATCGCCCAAGCCATTTCCATCGGTATAGGCATGCAGACTTTGCGTAAATTGGAAAACAAGGCAGATGCAGATAAGAAATGATAAGACAGCTTTGGTAACTCTCTGCTTGCTTTTTCTCATGTATGAAACCTCCTGAAGAATATGGTACCAGATATGAAAAGTTTAGCATATAATCACCCTTCAAGATAGGTTATTTATGTTAACAGTCTGTTTCCTTTCTGTTACAGTTTGTTCGGTATCCATCTTTCGCCTTGCCCTAAATAGGCCGGTTTTCAGTAATTTCAATTAACCCTCATCCAGGACAGCACCCCCCTTCCATGCAACCAAAGTTATATGCCGGATTGAAATTATTCCTACCCTTCTCAACTTGTGATAACTTCAGATTATGGTATCATATATCTTAAACTGGACACTTGAATTACCATTGAATTAAAACCATATATTGAATCGAAAGGATGATAGTATGTTTTGTCCCAAATGCGGCAAGGAGTTGGCACAGGCAGCCAAGTTTTGTGATAAATGCGGTACCCCTGCAGATTTTAGCCAGACTCCTCCGGTAGAAAACACTCCTAATGAACCGGTTGAGGAAAAAGCACCCGATATTTATGCGGACTATCCCCAAACCGCTCCGGCTGCCCCGGCATCCGAACCTGAAAAGCCCCGCAAGAAGAGGCTTGCCCTTAAGATAATAGCTGTCTTTCTTGCAGCGGTTGTTCTGATTTCAGGAGTAGCAGTACTCGGGTATCATACATTCCTGCCGGCCAAGATGACCTTAAAAGCTGCCCAGTACTTTAGCCTGCAAAAATCCTGGCAGCAGCTTGACCAGGCTCTTATGCGAACACAGCAAAAGGTTGATGCTCTCTATGATACATCCATAAAAAGCGACACAAAGATCAATCTACTTATGGATTCCAACCTCTTGAGCTCATTTGGCTTGGATAAGCAAACAGCTGAACTCCTGGTAGGTTTCATAAATGATTTCACCTTTCAGGCTGTAACAGAAGTGGATATGCCAAATAAGAAGGAGAATATCAGCATAAGTCTGAATTACCTGAATAATCCCATGCTTTCGCTCAACGGTTTTATCGACAATGACCGTATAGGGCTTTCATTGCCAGAACTCAGTAAGAAAGGCGTTGCAGGTCGCCTCAAGGATCTGCCAAGACTTGTGGAACTGTATCCGGAAGATCTAAGATACTCCGGGCTGGATTCCCTTTCAGGCTTTGATCCCTGGCTCTCATCCAGCATGGCCAAAGAGTTCACTATCGACCGTAAAGATCTGAAGAAACTGATGGAAACTTACGGTATGCTCTTTGTCAACAGTATTGACAGCAGCGACATGTCCATCAAGAGGAGGAGAACCACCCAGCTCTTTGGTGAAAAGATAAGTTGTCAGGAAGTCACCATCACCCTTGACCAGAGGGCACAAATGGATCTGATAGGATCCTTGCTGGACACCATGAAGGATGACGATGTCCTGTATGATGCCGTATTCAGCAAAGGTGCCAAGATATTGGAGATGATGGCGTCAAGCAACCCGCTTCTGGCTCAGGGCATGCGGTCTGCTGATATGCAAAGCCTATTCAGCAAATCCCAGATACGTATGCTTCTGTCGAGCTTAAAGCGCAGCCTCTCCAAGGATATGTTCCCAAAATACATGGAGATAAAGGTTTACATAAAAGGATACGATGTGGTGAAGTATGAACTGGAATTACCCCTGACCACACCGGGCGAGAAGCTCATATTCTCCTATGAAAACCTGATTGACGGAAACGAATCTAAAAAGGGGTTCAGCATAGATGTAAATTCCGGCGGAGACCATATTGCTGCTTACCTGAACATAGACAAACAATATGATGAAAAAAGCGATACCGAGGATCTCCTTGTTGAGTTCAATGCGGATTTGGCCGGAAGCGTTCCGGGGAATATCCACCTTACATTTAATTCCGATCAGGATCCTAACGGTGCCAAGGAGGTCAAGGGAAAGGTCAACCTTGCCCTGGACTTTTTGATAAATGATCAGTCGGGCAGCTTCAGCATAGAAGCAGACACCCGTCAGGTCAGAAACAAGAATGGTCTGCCTGAGAATATCGAAGTAATAGCGGATATATCCCTGGATATACCATCCGCCCTGCCACAGCCCGTTGGTTTAACCACTGTTTTTGAAAGTGATATCCAATATGATGTCACCGTGACACCCCCTGACTGGTCGGAAAGCGCCATAGACCTGGCTACAGCTTCGAGAGAGGAATTGGATGCCTTTATCATGGAGATCATGGAAACCATCGACAGCATCATGGAATTGGCACGTTACATGTACTAACCCTATAGACTCTGACTGACTTTTATATCCTTGTAAAAAAGCCGGCTTTCACATAGGTTGATGGCCGGCTTTTTGCTGTATGCTTTATCATAATCTTCCGTCAGCTTGTACCTTCTTTCCTGCTGATCCTCAGGAACAGATAGGATAGAATCAGCATGACCACCGTTGCTGCCAAAAGAATCCTGATGGAGGGCAGAGCATAACCTGACTGATCCGGGCTTGCGTAGAGTGCTGTGATAGCCGCTAGAGCCCATCCCTGGGGTGTCAGGCGCGAGATAGGCTGCAAATCCCTGGGTATGCCTCCAAGGTTCCAGAGGCATCCACCCATCAACCCGGTAATGATGGAAAAGACAGGGGCAACGGCCTGTAGCTGGGCAGCGGTCTTGAAAAGGGAAGACATCAGCATGCTCACTGCTGCGGCGCACAGAATATATGAAGCCATAACCAGCCATGGATAGATACCCTCAAGCATGATGACCCCAAATAAAATCCGCTGTATGGCAACAAAGAATAGGGTTTGAAATAACCCCAATACAAACAGGGCAAGGGTGTTTCCCATGAACACGGGCAACAAGCCTCCGGGTGAAGAGAATATGCGGCTTAAGGTGCCGTTGGATCTTTCTTCACAGATCCAGCCGCTGCCAAAAATAAGTGTCAGCATTACAAACAGAACCAGAACCCCGGCAGATGCCGCCGCATGGGAGGGAATTGACACATCCTCCATGGATACGAAGTCTCCCTTTATCTCCTCGTATGCTATGGTCATGGGAGGAACAGGCTTCCAGTAGCTCTCAACGTGATCCCGGATTTCCTGCCGGCTGACCTTGCTCTTCACACTATTTTCCTGATAGCGTCTGCTGATCCAGTCATAGGCAAATTCAGAAGCCTTCAGCCGCATGACCTCGGCGGCCACAATCTCCTTGATGACCTCCCCGGAAACAGTGGATGGAGATCTGACAAGCTCCAGGATTCCATGGGTCTTTCCGCTTTCAACAGCGGTCTCAAACCCTTCGAGGATGAAAACGGCCACTTCTGCTTTTTCATTCTCAAGCAGTTCATCAGCCTCTTCCCGGTTTACGGGAAAAACCTTGAGGCCCTCCTTTTGGGAGATCCTTAAGACAAGAGTTTTTGAAAGCGTGCTTCCATCTTCGTCCACCATGGCCATAGGGACATAGCCCAGTTTTTCTTCCCGCTGGGCATAGCCCATGATAAGAGCCAGAATAAGCGGAATAATCAGCATGGCAGCAATGAACATCCGATCCGACAGGATAACCCTTATGCGGTTTTTGAAAATTGTCAGAAATCTCATGCCGCCCGCCTCCTTCTCAGCCTGTGAACCAGAAGGGCTCCAATGAAATAGAATAAGGCAAGGAGGATAAGAGCCAAACAGCTCTCAGGGATTCCGCCGGTATTTTCATCGTTCAAGGCGACCAGAAAGCCTTGTGCCGACCAACGGTTAATGGTTAGTACACTCAAATCCTTACACAGATCAGGGAGGGAAGTAAGTGGATAGACACTTCCCCCTGCAATTGCCATCAGCAGTATGGACAGATTGGCAATCAGGTCAGTTGTCGCTGCTGATGAGGCAAGTGATGCGATCAGGACTGAAAAAGCCGCTGCCGCAATGGTGGTGCACAGAAAAACCGGAATAAATGGACCGGCCGAAATACGGCCAAAGCTTTTCGATGATAGTTTCAGGAAAAAACCAATCAATAGAAACTGAGCAGTTGATATCCCGACTGAAAGAATCAGTTTTGAGCTTATAGACTGCCATCCTCCGGCAGGGGCAGCGTTTAAGCGCGCTGATATCCCCAGTGTCCTCTCCTGCGCAAGCATTTTAATGCAGGGAACCGATGAGAACATGATAAAAACAACCAGAAGGGATGCGGCATAATGCTCAACCGGGCTAACACTGTATCTTCCCTGTTTGGTTTCCCTGAAGATTTCCTTTCTGGTAAGAACGGTATTGATGAACTCTTCATTGGCTTGAATAATGTCCTGATAGACCTGGCCCGGATCAAAACCAGCCCAATACTCATAATCATTTATGGCATTCAGCGCTGCAAGTCCCGAAGAAACCGAGGTGGAACCAACCACAGCAACGTTTTTCACCAGCTGTGATTGCAGATGTAAAAGGCTGTTGCCTATTACCCTTCCCTGTTCGGGCTCCCAGCGTTCCACACTATCGGTAATATTCTCCGGAATTACGATGGCCGCTGCGATCTCATTTTTTTCTATCAGTTCCCTTGCTTCATCCTCATCGGTTCTGTAGATATTGTCCAGGATGTCCAGGTTCCTCAGCTGAGCAATCAAAACTCCGGTCCACACAGAATCCTCTTTGTCCACAACGGCTATACTGAAGGGCTCTACAAATGCAGTCCTCTCCAGCATGGGGCCAAGGGCTTTGGCAAAGATCCCAATAACCAGGACAGGCATCACTAATAGCAGCAATAGGGCCTTCACATCGCGTATGATTATCTTTGCATCGTTTTTGAGTATGGATAGAAAAGCACTCATTACATCTCCTCCAGATTCAGCATGAGCGCTTCAAGACTTTCCGTACCAGTCTTACTCAGAATACCCTTCAATGTGCCGGTGTGAAGCAGGACTCCCTTGTTCAATATGGCTACCCGATCGCATAAAGACTCCAGTTCGTCTATATAGTGACTGGCAATTATAATAGTGCAGCCCCTGTTCTTCAAGCTTCTGATCATTTCAGAAATGGTGGTTCTGGAGAGTATATCAACACCTGCCGTGGGCTCGTCCATAATAAGTATCTCAGGCTTATGAAGAAGGGATGCGGCAATATTCAGCCTTCGCTTCATTCCCCCTGAAAAGGTTGCCACCCTATCCCGGGATCTGTCCCCCAGCCTCAGATAATCCAGTACAGCACGGATTCGCTGCTTTTTTTGCTGCCCTTTAAGACCATACACACCGGCCCACAGATCCAGATTATCGTAGGCTGACAGCATAGGATACAGGGCTATCTCCTGAGGAACATATCCAATCCGCTCACGTATTCTCCCTGGAGTTTTGACAATGCTTTCCCCGTCCACCAGAATATCTCCTGAATCGGGCTTGTTTATAGTTGCGAGCATAGATATGAAGGTGGACTTTCCGGCTCCATTTGGGCCTATGAGCCCAAACACCTCACCCCTTCTGACCTCAATGCTCACACGATCCAGAGCTATTCTACTGCGGTATTTTTTGGTCACATCCCTGACAGAAATAAATGAGTTGGTATCCATTGATCCTCCAAACCTATTGATGGATTCTTCAGAAGCAATATAGCCATAATGCCATTCTACACCATGTTGGCTTCCTTTAACAGGCTGTAATTTCTGAAAGGTGCTGTTACGTCTGCATAAAAAAACGGCCTATTAGCCGTTTTTTAATTATAAATGGTTTTTTAGTTTTATTTCTTCTTGGCGACCTTTTCCTTAAGTTCTTTACCGGCCTTGAATACAGGAGCCTTTGAAGCAGGAATCTTGATCTTAGCCTTGGTGCGGGGATTAACGCCTGTGCGGGCTTTACGCTCTCTAACATCAAAGGTTCCAAAGCCCACGAGGGTTACCTTCTCACCCTTTGCTAAAGATGCGCTTATGCTCTCAATGATAGCATCCAGCGCTACACCTGCATCCTTCTTGGTCATCTCTGCCTTTTTGGCAATTGCATCAATAAGATCTGCTTTGTTCATTAATGGTCTCTCCTTTCGGAAATTATACTGGCATCCTCTGCCAATCTGATTTATACCCATATTATTTCATAAAGCAACATAAAAAGCCATTGTTTTTTGCAATTTTTATTTAATTTTTTTATTTTTTTGGCTTATTGTAGCTATTTTATGCCATCTCTGATCCTCGAGAGGGAAATATCTGCTATATTTTACCTTTTGCCATCTATCTTTGTCACCATGCACCTTTTGACCCTGTTCCCAAAAACACTGAATTCCCAGCCCCGATTGTGATAAAATCACTTCAAGACAGATAGCCATGGGGTTATAATCGGTTATACCCTTTCCTATGAATAATCTCCTGAAAGGTGTGGCAATTTATGAAATATATTTTTGGAATTATTATATCTCTGGTCGTTTTGGCTGGATTTCTGCTTGTATGGAATGGAAACTTGATTAAGGAAGGTAGCAATATGTCGAATGATGTCGTAGATATGGTCCGAAGCGATGAGGATATCATCCTTATCGATGTGAGAACCCCGCAGGAATACCGGGAAAGAAGAATACCGGGCAGCATTCTGCTTCCTGACTATGAGATCAGGGACAGAGCAGCCGATGTGATCCCTGACAAGGATGCCAGGATCGTGGTCTATTGCAGAAGCGGCAGAAGAAGCGCCCAATCCGCACATGTTCTCAGGGATATGGGCTATGAAAATGTCTATGACCTTGGTGGTATCAACAGCTGGCCTCACGAAACCATCAGCGGGGATTAGCCCTCTAAAGTCGCCTCACATCCAGCGTTCAAGGAAAATTCAACCCCTTATTGACAGCCCACCGCTTCTCTAGTACAATAGTAAAGCGGGTTTGCACCGCATCTTCTTTTAGATGCCCTATTAATCCGCATAACCGAATAGTGGCTCCTAATATGGAGCGGACAATGGATACGGAGAGATGGCTGAGCTGGTCTAAGGCGCACGACTGGAAATCGTGTGTACGTTTGAAGCGTACCGTGGGTTCGAATCCCACTCTCTCCGCCACAATGAGAAGCCTGATTTAACAGGCTTTTCTGTGTTTTTAAGCACATGATTTTCACATGGATACACGTAAATATTTCATGTATAATTCCAGGTAGTGAAAAACGG
>JAAYTP010000063.1 GCA_012518025.1 Clostridiaceae bacterium | reverse complement strand
TATCTTCCGGTCTTCCGACGGCGGTTTCAGCCAATCTCTCATTGAGCCGGGTCAACACAATCGACGGGTTGTGTGTTCGAAGGTTTCCCCGCATGAATTTCAAGATGGGATCCCAAAAATAATAGTTGGAGGAATGGGACATGCCAATAGTAAATGTCAGCCTTCAGGTGCTGCCAAGCGTGGCGCAGGAGAACATCTATCCTGTGGTGGACAAGGTTATTGAGCTTATTCGGGACAGCGGAGTGAAATACATAGTAGGACCTATGGAAACAACTATGGAGGGTGAATTCGACACGCTCATGGAGATTGTAAAGAAGGCTCAGACCGTATGCTGCGAGGCAGGGGCAAGAAGAGTCATATCTGTAGTCAAAATCGATTATCGGCCGGAAGGTGTCACCATTGAAGAGAAGATCGGAAAATATCAAAAAGAAGCGTAAATCAGGGATAGACTGGCTCCCAATAGGGTTTTCCCTGCTGATCCTGGTTATCTGGCAAGTGGTTGTTGTTATACGTGACGTGCCGGAGTTCATCCTGCCATCTCCTGTAAGGGTCATTGAGGAACTCATTGGTTCATGGCAGATCTTGCTGGATCATACCCTTGTCACTGTCACCGAAGCGTTTTTGGGGCTTCTGGCGTCCATTGTGCTGGGATCGGCCATTGGCCTTGCCATGGGCTATTTTAAAACATTCAGAAGAATGGTCTACCCGCTGTTTGTGATCACCCAGACCGTTCCCCTGTTTGTTCTGGCACCCTTGTTCATACTCTGGTTCGGCTTTGGAATCCTGCCAAAGATCATTGTGGTCTTCATGGTTTGCTTCTTCCCCATAGCCGTGACCTTTGCCCAGGGGCTCGTGAGGTCGGACAGCGGAATGGATGATCTTTTAAAGGTGATGGGTGCAAGTCGCTGGAAAATCTTCAGGATATCCCGTATACCACAGGCTCTCCCATACTTTTTCTCCGGCCTTAAGATTGCGGCAACATATGGTATTGTAGGTGCTGTTCTGGCCGAATGGGTGGGTGCGCAAAAAGGGCTTGGTGTCTTTATGACGAGAGCCATGAAGAGCTTCAGAACAGGTGCGCTTTTTGCTGATGTATTTATTATTGTTCTGCTCAGCCTCGTCCTGTACAAAATTGTGGAATGGGTTGAACAGATGGTTTGCAAAGACTTGTCAAATGGAGGGAATATCACATGAAAAAAAGTAAGATATATATTGCTGTGATAAGCTTACTGATAATGATGGTTATCTCAACTGGCTGCGGCGGGTCACAGAAGGTAACCTTTGTGCTGGACTGGACCCCCAACACCAACCACACCGGTGTGTATGTAGCATTGGAAAAGGGGTATTATGCGGAGGAAGGCCTTGATGTGGAGATCATACAGCCTTCGGATATGGGCGCTGATACCATGGTGGCCTCCGGAACTGCCCAGTTTGGGATCAGTTATCAGGAGAGCGTCACCTTTGCCCGCGCAGAAAATGTCCCTCTGGTTTCCATAGCTGCGGTTATCCAGCATAACACTTCTGGTTTCGGAGCGCTCAAAGAAAAAAATATCAAAGGCCCGGCAGATTTTGAAGGAAAGAAATACGGAGGCTGGGGATCGCCCATAGAAGAAGCCACCATAAAATATCTGATGGAAAAGGCGGGAGCCGATCCCACAAAGGTGGAAATCCTGTCCATAGGAACTGCCGATTTCTTTCAGGCCAGCAGCAGCGGTCAGATAGACTTTGCATGGGTGTTTGAAGGCTGGGATGGAGTTGCTGCAAAAATCAGGGGCGTTGAGATGGATTATATTGATCTGGGTCAGACCGATCCTGTTTTTGACTACTACACACCAGTCATTGTAACCAGTGAGGATATGATACAAAAAAACAGCAAGATGGTTGAGGCTTTTATGAGGGCAACCATAAAGGGTTATGCCTTTGCCATGGAGCATCCTGAGGAGGCGGCCGAAATATTTATTAAGGCTGTGCCCGAGGCTGATGCCGAGCTTATCAGGGAGAGCCAGAAATATCTTGCTGGCAAGTACCAGGACGATGCGCCCTACTGGGGTATGCAGAAAAAAGAGGTCTGGCAGCGTTACACCGACTGGCTTTTTGAAAATGGCTTCATCTCCGAATCCATTGATGTGGAGAAGGCCTTT
>JAAYTP010000062.1 GCA_012518025.1 Clostridiaceae bacterium | reverse complement strand
CTCACGGTTATGGAAATCCTCAAAAAGCAGCCCCGTAAAAACTGTAACGCAGGTTTTAAGATTATTCTGGCCATTCCTGAGGATGCAGCAGATAATCTTGAGGGGGTCATAAGGATGACCTTTTCTGAGGAAATCCCTGATAAGCTCATGACCGATGGCAAGCTTTACGTCTGCACTTCCGGTGAAAACCCGCAAGTAACCCGGATAATCAGGGGTATGCAGCAGATGTACCCCATCGAAGTGTTGCCCCTGATAGACAGGTATTGTATCATAACTGGTAGTAAGCTTAATGCCGATGGCTGAACCAGCAGGTGGAAGATGGAACAGATTACGGGTATTGTCAAAACCATTATCTACACAAACGAAAGCAATGGATACACCATTTGCCAGATCAAAGAGGGCAGGAAGGCTCACACCCTGGTTGGCACCATGCCCCTGCTCATGCCCGGTGAATCCATTACGGCCATGGGTGAATGGACGACCCATCCGGACTACGGCCCGCAATTTTCGGTTTCCGAGTGCAAAAGGCAGATACCTACTGAGCTTGAGGAAATGGAACGATATCTTGGAAGTGGTTTTATTAAGGGGTTGGGGTCGGCCACTGCTAAAAAAATAGTGTCAAGATTTAAGGAAGAAACCTTTGCGGTCTTACAGTCCGATCCCCTTCGTCTGGCAGAGATCAAAGGGATTAGGCCAGAAAAGGCTCTGGCGTTTGGACAAGCCTTCTCGGAGCATGAGTCCATGCGCGGTGTGGTCATGCTGGTTCAAAAATTCGGTATATCCTCCCTGTACGCAACAAAAATATGGAAGAAGTTTGGCACCTCTGCCGAAGGGGAGATTCAGAAGAATCCTTATCGGCTCATGGATCCCGATGTGGGGCTGGGATTTAAGACATGTGACAGTATTGCCCTTAGGCTGGGCATTGATCCCTGTTCCGAATTTCGATTGAAAAGCGCCTTATGGCACAGATTAAGCCATTCGATCCTCAACGGACACACCTATTACCTGAAGGAAGATCTTATCAGTGAGACACATAAACTGACAAATGTACCTGAGCAGCTGATCCGTAATGCTTTTGACGGACTCTTGCTTGAGTCTGAGATACATATTGAAAGACAGTATGCCGACAGAGTCTATGCCCATTATCTTTTTGAGGCTGAAAGATACAGCGCAAGACGGCTGACCGCTCTGAACCAGTTTATTGAGAATGGTCTGATGGTTCATGTCCATCAATGGTTGTCGCATTACGAGGAACAGAACCGGATTTCTCTGGACGAGAACCAGAAGACAGCCATCATAACCGCTCTTCAAAATGGCGTCACTGTGATAACGGGCGGACCGGGAACGGGAAAAACTACCATTATCAAGGCCCTTATTGAAATATTTCAGGAGCATGGAGTTGGGGTTCTGCTGTGTGCGCCCACAGGTCGTGCCGCAAAGAGGATCAGTGAGACATCGGGCTATGAGGCAAAAACCGTTCATCGTCTCCTTGAAGTGGGGTATGAGATCGGGCAGGAGGACAGAGCCTATTTCTCCAGGAATGAAGAAAACCCGCTGGATGCCGACGTGATCATCATGGATGAGGCATCCATGATAGATATTGTGATTCTGAGTTCACTTTTAAAGGCTATGAAGCCGGGTACCAGACTGATACTGGTTGGGGATGCGGATCAGCTTCCCTCAGTGGGACCGGGGAATGTCCTGTCCGATATCATAGAGAGCGGTGAGGTGCCGGTTGTAAAGCTGGATAAAATCTTCAGGCAGTCCGAAGAAAGCATGATCATCGTCAACGCCCATCGGATAAACCAGGGAATGGAGCCCATTCTCAACACCGAAGAAGGCGACTTCTATTTTATACCCAGGCTGGATCCGGGAGAGACGGTTGAAGCAGTCATAGAGCTCTGTGCCTCCCATATCCCTGACAGATTCGGTTATGATTTTATGAGGGATATCCAGGTACTTACTCCCATGCGGAAAGGGGATACCGGCGTCTACAATCTTAATGCAAGGCTCCAGCAGCGGATCAACCCGCCTCACGAAAGAAAGCCCCAGAAGCTGGCGGGTGGTATAGCCTATCGTGTGGGTGACAGGGTAATGCAGATTAAGAATGACTATAACAAGGTATGGACCCAGATGGACATGCAGGGTAAACTCAGTGAGGGTCTGGGCGTCTATAACGGAGATACCGGCGTCATTACCGATGTGGATTTAAAGAATCAGATCATCACGGTGAGGTACGAAGATCAGAGGATTTGCGAATATACCTTTGACACTCTGGATAATCTGGAGCATGCCTATGCGGTGACAGTTCACAAAAGCCAGGGCAGTGAGTTCCCGGCGGTTGTAATCCCGCTTTTGAAGGTTCCTCCAATGCTTGTATACAGAAACCTTCTGTATACTGCCATAACCAGAGCGAAGAGATTAGTGGTGATCATAGGAAACCCCGACATACTCCGGCGGATGATAGAAGACAGCAATGAGCGGGAGCGCTATTCCGGATTGAAGGAGAGATTATGTGCTCAAAACCGATTGTCTTAAAGGACCCGGCTTCCATGAACGCCTGCTGAGGCTGGTATATCCTGAGAAATGTATCTTTTGCGGAGCTATACTTCCTGAAACCGCAAAAATCAGCACCTGTGAACCCTGTTATGCATGTCTTCCCAGATACGGCAGGGGCTTTGAACGGGCACCCCGGATCCCCTGGATCAATGGCCTGTTCGCTTCATTCATCTATGAAGACTCTGTAGAGCAGGCCATTCAAGCCATGAAATTCTTCGGAAGACCCAGAGCAGCCGGGACTTTCGCCTTCTTGATGTGGGATGAGCTTGACAAGCATCCCTTCATGCCCGATTTTGACCTCATAGTCCCGGTGCCTATGCACAGGAGGAAGAAGATGAGCAGGGGCTATAACCAATCCGAGATAGTTGGGCAAGCACTGGGTAGGATTTTGAATATACCTGTGGTGAATGCACTGACTAAGACCCGTCACACGAAACCCCAAAGCCTTTCATCCAGGGAAGAAAGGCTTAAAAATCTGGAGAATTCAATCAAAGTTTCCGATCCATCGGTTGTCGATGGGCTCAATATTCTTTTAGTGGACGATGTGGTCACCACCGGTGCCACGCTGAGTACCTGTGCCCAAGCCTTGCATGAGGCAGGTGCATCATGGATTTTTGCTGCAGTTATAGCAATTGCGGGGAAATGACGATATAATAAATATAGAGCAGATTTTATAAAACTTTATGCCTGAATTCCCGGCCTTAGCGGGTGGACGGGCAGTATAATCTTGCATTCATAAAAAGGGGGGCAGGTTAATGCCTGAGCTAAAGAACTGCAAAAGATGCAAGAAAATCTTCATGCACGCTGTAGGGCCACAGCTGTGTGATCTCTGCAAAAAGAAAGAAGAGGAAGATTTTGAAAAGGTGCGTAAGTTTCTGCGTGACTATCCCGGTGCCACCATACAGGAGGTTTCCAAGGCTACTGAGGTAAGCGCCCAGCTCATCTACAGATTCCTGAGGGACGGACGTATCGAGGTTGCGGCTGACAGTCCCATTGCGCTTCTTTGTGAAAACTGCGGCGTCAGGATAACCAGTGGCAGGTTCTGCGTCAATTGTTCCAAGAAATTGGCTAATGAGATGATGGCCACGGGTAAATCCCTCCGAGATTCAATTGACCAGAGAAGAAGCGGTGCGGCCGATGATAAAGCACGGGGTCTGAGGTATCTTGATGAGTACAGACGCGACAAGAGTCGTTAATTTTTCGAAATGAGGTTAAGACAGGAATAATCGGTGACGATATAGTATTTGACGGGAACCTGTTCCTGTTTCTCTTCAACAAAAGATTAATCTGCTGGATTTAGCAAATGCGGTATGAATAGGAAGAGGGATAGACCATGAAAATTTGGGGCGATATTCCCAAAGTGACCGGTATCTATGGTAATGCCGGAAAAACTGAAAAGCTGTCAGGAAAGAATACTGTGGCATCCAGGAAGGATGAACTCACTCTGTCAGGACCTGCCAAGGATTTTTCTGTTGTCATGAAGGCCTTGAGGGATGTTCCCGATATCCGGAGGGATAAGGTAGAGGCTCTCTCAGAAAGGATCGAGAAGGGTGAATACTCGGTGTCTTCGGAGGATGTTGCAGCCAGGATAATGGAGATGATGATGAAAAAGATCTGACAGATGTTTTATTAAGAGAAACGAAAGGAATGAGGAAGCTTCACGTTATCCCATTCTTTTTTTTTGCCGATAAACACTTTGAAGGCTACATTTAGCAAAATGGAGTGAGAAAAAATGCCGGATGTTAAACTAACCGAAAACCTTATTAAAACGCTGAAATTTGAACGGCGCATCTATGGCGGGCTCCTGAAACTTGCGGAGAAGAAAACAGAATACCTGGTTAGTAATGATACATCCCTGCTATCGGAGATTAACGAGGAAGAGGGCAAGCTTGTGGAACAGAGCAAGCAGCTTGCCCGGGTGCGTGAGCAATATGCCGAAAAACTGAACACAGCCCTAGGCTTGCAAGCCGGCACTCCCCTGGAGGAGGCAGAAAAGCATCTGCCCGAACCCCAAGCTGCACAATTGGCAGATACCAGAAAAAAGCTGAAGGAGACGGTGATGAAGCTGGTGATCAGGAACGGGATCAATCAAAAGCTCATAGAAAATGCCCTGGAATACATCAATTTCAATCTGGAGCTTCTGGCGGCACCAGCCCCTGAGGCATCGGTTTACGGAAAGACCGGGGCTGAAGTCTCCTCCGGCGGGAAAAGAAGTATGCTTGATATCAGGTATTAGGGGGTGACATGGATTGTCCATCAGCTTTTTTGGTATGGATACCGCATTATCCGGCCTCGCTGCCAACCAGAAGGCACTTGAGGTAACCGGTCATAATGTTTCCAACCTTGGAACTGCCGGCTATTCACGCCAGAGTGCCATCATGGCGTCTGCCCATACACGCAGATATGGAAACTGGAAGGTTGAAATGGGTGTGGATATTCAGCAGATCCGGCAAATCCGCCACACCTTTACCGACAATATATACCGGTCTGAAACCAATGCCCTGGGCTACTGGGAGGCCAGAAGCCAGGCTGTGCGTGATGTCCAATCCATTCTGGGTGAGCCCATGACTGCAGGTTTTCAGAACTCACTGAATAATTTCTGGGATGCCTGGCAGGAGCTGTCCAAGGCACCTGAGAGCCTGACCATCCGTGCCCTGCTGAAGCAGAGAGCCGAGTCGCTGGTGGAGAGCATGAACCACATAGGCACCCAGCTCAACAAACTGCAGAGCGATCTTAACAATGAGATCAGGCTCAGGATTGATGAGGTCAATGATATCACTGAGAAAATTGCCAAACTCAATGTGAAGATCATGAGCGCCGAGGCAGCAGGCAACAGCCCAAATGACTATTACGATGAGAGAAATATGCTGGTGGATAGGCTTTCCACCCTCGTAGCTGCAGAGACATGGATTGGCCCGGAAGGGAATATGGATATCATTGTTGACGGCTATTTCCTTGTGAGCAAGGGAATCCAGACTCGGATCTATGCTGCGCCCAACCAGGATCTTTCCAGTTTCTATACCCCTAAGGTGGAAGGAATTGATGTTGCCATCGATGTGGGGCAGGGAGTGATCAAAGGCCTGCTGGAAGCCAGGGGAGAGGTTGACGGTGCCAAGGGAAGCTATGATAACGGCACGCCCAATACCTCTGCGGATATCACCATAGTGGTGGATGCTGCCAACACCTCCGAAGAATACAGGACCCAGATTCAGAACCATATCCGGCAGATGGCGGAGGATCTGGGAAAGCGAGGACTCAACTATCATTTACGGCTTGTGGTCACGGGGGACGGCAATCCTTTGGAGAGCGTGAGCTTTGGCCAGGATATCGATGCCCTGGTGGATGCTATCCCAACAGGTAGCTATGAACCCGATGTCTATGATTTCGGGCAGATCATCGACGAAGCCGCATCCAAGCCGGATCCCGGTGTCAACAGATATATGCTGATGTTTACTGGTCAAAGCCTGAACGGGGACGGCAGTTTGGCCACAGACCCCATGATCAGCGACTACATATCCAGGCTTAACCAACATGGAATCACCCTGTCGGTTGCCACTGACCCAAGTTATTACGATGAAGGCGATGCCGGCGAACGGGGCTGGTCCTCCATAACCAGTCAGACCAACGGTGAGCTTTATGATATCTCAAGCTCTGACTACGAGAAGTTTATGAAATCCATCAGCAAGGATATAAATGACGATGTCAACAGGAAGATTTCCACCATTCCAGAGGATCTGAACATCATATCCTCTGTCAAGAAGCAGCTCAATGCTCTTCTTAACATCATGGCCCGTGAGGTCAACTATATCCATCAGACGGGCAAGACCCTGACCGGTCTGGACGGAGGCAGCTTTTTTGTAGCACTGGATCCCGCCATACCCCTGGAAATGGGGAATCTGGCCATCAGCAGCGACCTTAAGGATCTGAATAATATTGCTGCCTCAACCACCGATGCCAATGGTGACAATACCATTGCCCTCAAGATAGCCGGCCTGAGAAATGCCAATCTGATGACGGGCAATAACAAGATACTCAGCCTGGATACCTATTACCAGAACATCATTCTGGATATAGGCAACAAGGGTCATGAGGCCGATAACATGGCCAACAGCCACAGGCTTCTGGTCAGCCAGTCCGATCAGTTAAGACAAACCGTCATGGGGGTTTCCCTGGATGAGGAAATGACCAATATGATCAGGTTCAAATATGCCTACAACGCCAATTCCAAGCTTATTGGTGTTATTAACAGCATGTTGGAAACCGTTATCTTCCGCCTGGGAATCTCGGGAAGATAGCTTGCCTTTGGATTATCCCTTAAAGGGAGGGGGATGAACATATGAACAATACCACCTTCATGGGGATGGAGATTGCCTTAAGAGGTCTCTATTCCTCTCAAAGGGGCATGGCCAATGTGAGCCATAACGTGGACAATACCAATACACCGGGATACTCAAGACAGGTGCTCAACCAGAGAGCAGCCCGGCCCATGTTGGTTGCCAACAAGGCAGGTATGCTGGGAATGGGATCCGATGTGGTCTCGGTGGAGCGGGTTCGGGATACCTATCTGGATGAAAAGTACTGGAGTGAGGCTCAGTACTATGGTGAATGGTCTGTAAAAAACACAATCCTTACCGATATGCAGGCTATTTACAATGAGCCTTCCGACAGTGGTTTTGCAAAGATTATCAGCGATTTTTACACTGTATTACAGCAACTTTCCACCGATCCTTCAAGCCCCGGTGTCAGGAATGCTGCGAAGGAAAAGGGAATCATGGTGGCAAAATATTTTAACAGCGCAGCTGCCCATTTTGACCACCTTCAGGAGGACCTGAACAATATGGTCTTTGCCAAGGTATCCGAGGTCAATACCCTGGCGGATCAGATACAAAACCTGAACCTCCAGATCTATAATTACGAGGTAATGGGCAATATGGCCAATGATCTCAGAGACCAGCGCTCCCATCTGGTGGACAAGCTGTCCCAGATAGTCAATTGCAGCGCTTATGAGGTGGAAACCGGTCTTAAGCTGCCCAATGGGATGCCCGAGAAACGTTTTGTTGTGACTATAAGCGGCAAGGCTTTAGTGGATCATCAGCACATCGTCCATCTCAAATGCGAGAACCGTAAAGAGAAGCTGAATGCCGAGGATCTGGGCAATCTCTACGAAGTTTTATGGGAGGATGGCAATACCATCAACATCAAGTCCGGGGAACTCAAGGGATATCTGGATATGAGGGACGGCAATGACGGAATGCCGGCACTAAGTGGTGAGGGATACAGCCCGAATGCCAAGGGGATACCATATTACCAGCGCAAGATGAATGAGTTTGTCCAGGTATTCGCCCGCACCTTCAACGAAGGGATCATTGATGCTGACGGGGATGGGAGCCTGGATAAGATCAGCGGGCATGCGGACGGATATAAGCTTAGCTCGATTGAGGGCGATCCTCGCTCAGGCATCCGCTTTTTCACCATGCTGGATGAGGAAGGTAACCCCATGAGCAGTGAGGACTTTGTAAACAGGATATACAAACAGGCGGAGGCAAACGGTATTGAGGATGATCCCGATACCGACTACGATGAGAGGATTGTTTGGGGATATCAGAACCTCACTGCCAAGAACTTCTCCATCAGCTTTGATATTGACGAGGATCCTGTGGAGAATATTTCGGCTTCATCGGAAGCTGGGCAGACCGGCAACAACGAGAACCTGATAAACCTTCTTGATATGCGCCACAATACCTATATGTTCATGGAGGGAAGCGGTGAGGATTACATCAAAACCCTGATCTCTACCATGGGGGTTGATGGTCAGCAGTATACTGTTTACCTGGGTACCCAGGAGGGAATCATACGGCAGATTGAAAACAGAAGGCAATCCATATCCGGGGTTTCTCTGAATGAGGAAATGACCAACCTGGTGAAGTACCAGCAGGTCTACGGGGCATCGGCCAAGATGATACAGGCCTTTGGGGAGGTTCTGGATATACTGATCAACCGTCTGGGACTATAATGTCTTAGCTTGCAACGAGGTTGACCGGCTCCACTGGCCGACATAGCCGGCTGGATTATCGACCATCGAGAGAGTGTAATTATGGGAGGTATGGTTATGCGGATAACCAATAACATGCTCATCAATAATATCATGCTGAGCCTGTCAAATAATCTGAACAGGACGCAGAAATATCAGAGTCAGCTGGCCACGGGAAAGAAGATCACCATGCCCTCGGATGATCCCATTGTGGCATCCAAGGCGTTAAAGCTCAGAACCGACGTGGCTGAGATACAGCAGTACAGGAGAAACGCCGATGATGCCATCTCCTGGATGGAGATAACCGAAGCCACCATGAACCAGATAGGCGAAGTGGTCCATCGGTTCAGGGAGATTTCAGTGCAGGCCTCAAACGGCACAAACTCAGAAGATGATATACAGAAAATCCGTGCAGAGGCTGAAGAGCTCAGGTCGCAGCTCATACATCTTGCCAATACCACCTATGCGGGACGCCATATATTCTCCGGGTACAAGACCGATAAACCCTTGCTGGACGATGAAGGAAACTTCAACGTCAATATCGCCAACTCAGAGCAGATCAAATTTGAGATCGGGATTGGCGATGATATTAATGTGAATGTGCCAGGAAGCGATCTGTTCCATAGGGGAGCCAACGCTGCTGCGGGTGATAAAAGCTCCTTCGTCGATACCTTCGACAAGGTAATAGATGCAATGGAATCTGGTGATTATGATGGAATCTCGTCCCTTCTTGAAGATCTGGATCTGGAAGTGGACAATATGCTCCGGGTCCGGGCGGGTCTGGGCGCCAGGATGAACCGTGTTGAACTGACCAGCAACCGGCTGGACGATGATAATGTGAATTTCACAAGGCTCATGAGCCTCAACGAGGATGTGGATATGGCAGAGGCCATCATGAACCTGGTCAATGAGAGAAGTGTGTACCAGGCCTCTCTCTCCACCAGTGCGAAGGTCATACAGGAGTCCCTGGTGGATTATTTGAGATAGCTGGTTTAAACTTAATTGGGGCATGGATTTGGAGGTGCTGCTATGCATATCGATACCGAGCAATTTGGAAGGATCGAAATCAATGAGGATGATGTCATAACCTTTCCCGAAGGGATTCCTGGCTTTGAGGAACTGCAGAGGTTTGCCCTGCTGAGCATGGGTGAAGAGTTTGTGAATTTTTTCTGGCTGCAGAGCATTGACAGGCCGGAGGTTTGTTTTGTTGTAACCGATCCCTTTGTCATATATAATGGTTATGAGGTAAAGATAGAGGACGACGATCTTGAGCTTTTAGGCATCGCCAGCCCCAAGACGGTATTGACCCTCGTGATTGTGGTCATTCCCGAAAACCCTGAGGACATTCGTGTGAACCTTAAAGCGCCGGTTGTCATCAATATTGAGAGGAATCTGGGCAAACAGGTGCTTCAGCAGGATGAATCCCTGCCCATCCGGTATTTCCTCAACCGTAGTTAGATCAGAAGCCTTTGCCGAATAAGGGGTTGATCCATATGTTGGTACTGACAAGAAAAAAAGGACAATCGGTCATGATAGGCCATGATATAGAGATATCCCTGATCGATATTCAGGGAGATCAGGTGAGGATCGGGATCAGAGCCCCCAGAAGCGTGGCTGTTCACCGAAAGGAGATCTATGAGGAGATCCGAAGGGAGAATCAACTGGCCACCATGAGCTCCCGTGTCGGAATCGACAGACTGAAAACACAGCGTCCCGATGCCGGTGCTCATAATGGTGCTGATGATAAGGGGAGCAACGGCTGAACCGGGCATAAATGGCCGGAATCTGCCGTTAAGACAGGCTCATGGGAGGTCATGACAAAGACAGGCAGACAGGACGACAGCAGCGGACTTAATGGAAAAAAGATATAAAAAAGAACCGGAGTTTTCCGGTTCTTTTGATTTGCGCCGGTTGTATGATTGAATTATCTGAGCAACTGCAGTACACCCTGGGGCTGCTGATTGGCCTGAGCCAGCATTGCCTGAGCTGCCTGCTGCAGGATG
>JAAYTP010000061.1 GCA_012518025.1 Clostridiaceae bacterium | reverse complement strand
TTGTAAAAATTCATCGTTCTCTTAAATTCATCGGCAATAACCCTGGCATGCCAAAACAGGTCAGCAATAGCCATCCTGTCAATGCCATGTTTCATCACATAGCGATAAACTGCGGCAAGATCATCCCTTTGGACAGTTATGTCGTCAGCTTTCACCAAGCGATTATTAATCCCATTATAAAGCCAATCATAATCACAATCAAGTAACTCAAAACGCCGGGCTGCTTCCATGAGGAACCGGTTCCTTGAAACAGTCTCCTCGTCCATGCTCATGTCCAGTATCCGAACCTGCAGATATTCTGCCCCCTGCCAGACATTGATGCTCAGATTGAATACAATATCAAGCCTGTCCCCAATCCTTATATATCTTTCCAACTCACCCTGTCCAAAGAAAACAGTATCAAAGGTGCTGCGGTCGTTTCCAAACCTTAGTTTGAGATGTTTCCCTTCACCAACCAGCCGTATGTCCGTAACCCTCACACCCTTGACCAGAAGGGTTGGCATAGGGTTCCCCTGCCCGTAAGGTTCCAGAAGGCTCAGCCGCTTTGCGTTTTCCATTGTGATATCCTCGGGGTCCAGGATGCAGTGTATGTTCAGAACAGGTTCCATCGCCTCATGGGTCATGTTCTCAGCCGCATGCCTGTTGACACCTTCCTTGAATGCGGGGATGCTGTCTGCAGCAAGGGTTAGTCCCCCCGCCTGTTCGTGTCCTCCGAATTTTTGCAGAAGACTGCTCTGGGACTCCATACACTTAAAAAGATTGTAGCCAGGTACGCTCCTTCCCGATCCCACAGCCATCCCGTCTTCTACCGAAAAAACAAAAGCGGGCTTATGGTACCGATCCACCAGTTTGGATGCCACAATACCCACAACCCCATGGTGCCAGCCCTCTCCCCAGGCCACTGTAACCATGTTGCTTTCATAACCATCATCCGACTCGATCATTTTAACTGCCTGATTGAATATTGCATCCTGAACCTCCTGCCGAAGGGTATTGGTGCGATTAAGCTCCTCTGCAATATTACGAGCTTCAACAGGATCATGGGTTGTAAAAAGAAGAACCGCCCTTTTTGCGTCCCCCATCCTTCCGGCCGCATTAACACGTGGGGCCAGCATAAAGGAAACACGTCTCGAATCCAGTATGCCTGCAGAAAACCCTGCCGTGTCCATAAGTGCTTTAATGCCCAGACAACAGTTCTGGTTAATCTTCTTAAGACCAAGACTTGCAATCACGCGATTCTCGCCCGTTAGATCCACAATATCGGCAATGGTGGCCAGAGCCGCCAGATCCAGATACTCCTTGAAAACTTCAGGCTTGCCCATCATAATGCCCACAGCCTGGACAAGCTTTAAGGCAATACCAGCTCCGCACAAATATTTAAATGGATAGGGGCAATCGGGCATATGGGGGTTAAGAATTGCATACGCCTGGGGAATCTGACCTTCCTGGCACTGGTGGTGGTCGGTAATTATTATGTCCAGCGGCTTTCCCATCTCAAATCGTCTTTTTTGGATGGCTTCCACCTGCTGCTTTGCGGTTATGCCGCAGTCAACCGTAATCATAAGATCAAAGGTGGAATCGCAAAC
>JAAYTP010000060.1 GCA_012518025.1 Clostridiaceae bacterium | reverse complement strand
TTAACCCGATAAAAATATATACTGATGCTAAAAAAATGAAATAGCAGGAAGGATGAGCAGCATGCCCCATGTGGTGGTCAAAATGTTTCCGGGTAGAACCCAGGAACAAAAAGAAGAACTGTCAGAGAAGATTACACAGGCTGTTATGGAATCAATCGGTGCTGAGGAAAGAACAATTTCCATTGCTGTAGAAGAAATACCACGGGAAGACTGGGATCGGCTGGTCTACCAGCCTGAGATTATGGGTAAAGCGGAGACGCTGCTAAAAAAACCTGGATATTGATTTGAATTAAGCCCGGGCTAAGATGCCCGATTAAGCATTGCTTGACAATGATTCAAGGGCATGTATACAATTTTTTGGAAGCGGATGTCTATGATCATAAGCCACCAATGGATGATTAGATACGATTACCAACGCGAGGCAACCTTGTTCCGATCTTATGAAAGCCTGAAGCATACTGATGATATGGAGGGATCTTATGTATTGTCCAAACTGTAAAAAGACTTTCCCTGAAGATCACGCGTTTTGCGATTCCTGTGGCAGCAAGCTGGTTGAAGGACAGGCCACAGAAACAACTCAAACCATACCGCAACCACAGGATGAACCCGCTCCGGAGCCGCAGCCCCAGCTACAGCCCACTCCACAGGCCCAACAAGCACCGGTCTATCAGCAGCCGCCTGCCTATAATCCACAGCCCCAATATGCGACACAGGCTGCAGCCAACGCTCCAAAGAGCGACGAGACTGTTTCTTTTTGGACCTGGTTCGGCTTGTCGATTCTCAATGTCATTCCGTTTTTCCTGGGATTGGTCTATGCGGTGACATTGGTTGTCATCTCGGTTGAGAACACTGAGAATATCAGCACGGTGGGTTTTGTGTTGCTTGCTTTCCTGGCGCTCTACATAATTCTTTTGTTCGTCTGGGCTCTTGGTAAGCCTAAAAAGCGTTCATTAAAGACCTACGCAGCTTCAACTCTGGTGATGACTTTGGTTCTGGCTGTCATTATCCTTTTCCTCTACATGGCATACAGGGAATATATTACTGATATCCTTGATAACCTGGGGGATTTACTTTATTTTTATTATTAATTATGGACAACCAGTTTTTTCTGTGCTATGATATTTAAGATATTGGAACGGAGGAAGAAAAAGGTATGGTTACTGGAGGCTGCAAAATGATGATAGAACCATATGTGCCCAACCTGGAAAGGGGGCAGTATTCCTTTTCTCTTTCGGGATTAGTATCCAATAAAATAGCGTATTTGGTTTTTTAAAAATAGTAAGACGAAGGTCTTACTATTTTTTTACAACCACGGCTATAAACGTACAAACAGGAAGGAAAGGCGGAAGTGATATGAAGCTTCGCTCAAAGGATATTCTGGGTCTTGAATATCTTGAACCGGATGAGATGAACCTCATTCTGGATATGGCCAGCGATATGAAGAAAATAGTTCAAAGCAATATGAAACGTGTCAACTACCTTCAGGGCCGGAGCGTGATGACCCTGTTCTACGAAAACAGTACCCGGACACGGGTTTCCTTTGAGTTGGCCGCCAAATATATGGGAGCCAATGCTGTGAACATTTCAGTGTCTTCCAGTAGTGTGGCCAAGGGGGAAAACCTCATCGATACCGGAAGAACCCTGGATGTGATGGGTACAGACATCGTCGTGATGCGCCATTGCCAGCCCGGAGCTCCGCACCTTCTGGCCAAGAATATCCGTGCCTCGGTGATAAATGCCGGAGACGGGATGCATGAGCACCCTACCCAGGCTCTTCTGGACATGTATACCATAAGGGAGGCAAAAGGCGGGTTTGAAGGTCTGAAGGTGGCCATTATTGGGGATATCATGCATAGCAGGGTGGCCAGAAGCAATATAATCGGCCTTGGCAAGATGGGAGCCAAGGTGTACATATACGCACCCGCAACCCTGATGCCTATAGGTATTGAGAAAATGGGATGCCATATCTGTTCAAGCCTTCAGGAGGCAGTTGAGGGTGCAGATGTGGTGATGGGGCTTCGCATCCAGAAGGAGAGACTGAAAAAAGCACTGATACCCTCCACCGAAGAGTATGCCCGGTTTTTCGGGCTGGATCTTCGCCACCTGGCGGGATCAAAAAAGGATGCCCTTGTGATGCATCCCGGGCCGGTCAACAGGGGAGTGGAGATGACATCCCTTCTCATCGACTCGGATCAGTCCAGAATCACCGAACAGGTCACCAATGGTGTGGCCATACGCATGGCGCTCCTATATCTGTTAGCCGGGAGGGAAGAGAATTGAAGCTATTAATAAAGAACGGAACCATCATTACAAGGGACAGGACAGAAGTCAACAGGGACATTCTGATTGAAGACAATAAAATCAGCCGTATCGGGGAGGGCATTTCAGATGCGGCGGATCAGATAATTGATGCCAAAGGCCTTGCAGTGCTTCCCGGACTTGTGGATGCCCATTGCCATCTAAGGGATCCGGGCTATGAATATAAGGAGGATATCAAAAGCGGCTCCATTAGCGCAGCAAAGGGAGGATTTACCTCCATCGCCTGCATGCCCAATACCAATCCGGTAATCGATAACGAGAGCATTGTAAGAACCATTATGGAAAAAGCCAGCCATGAGGCTGTGGTGAATGTATACCCCATCGGAGCCATAACCAAGGGACTTGAGGGAAACGAGCTTGCAGAGATGGGGAGTATGAAGGCGGCAGGCATAGTTGCCGTATCCGATGACGGAAAGCCGGTTATGCAGGCTTCGGTAATGAAAAAGGCTCTGATCTATGCCGGCGGGTTTGGCCTTACCGTCATCTCCCATTGCGAGGATCTCAATATTGCAGAAGGCGGAAGCATGAATGAGGGCGAGACATCCACCAGATTAGGGGTTCACGGTATTCCCTCCGCTGCCGAGGATGTGATGGTATCAAGGGAGATCATCCTTTCGGAGTATACGGGGATGCCCGTCCATATAGCCCATGTCTCCACAAAGGGAGCTGTGGAAATGATCCGGCAGGCCAAAAAGAGGGGAGTTCTTGTCACCGCCGAGACCTGTCCCCATTACTTCACCCTGACAGAAAAGGCTTGTGAAGGCTATAACACAAACGCAAAGATGAACCCACCTCTGAGAACCCAGGAGGATGTGGACGCAGTTATTCAGGGGCTAAAGGATGGAACCATAGACATAATAGCCACAGATCACGCACCCCACCACTTCGATGAGAAGAATGTGGAGTTTGAGATGGCACTAAACGGTATCGTAGGTTTTGAAACCGCGCTTCCCCTTGCCCTGACATACCTGGTAAGGCCGGGTATCCTAAATCTGAATCAGTTAATTGACAAGATGTCCACAAAGCCTTCCGAGATCCTGAAAATCGATAAGGGAGATATAAGGGCAGAAGCCGATGCCGATCTTGTCCTTGTAAACCTTGACGAAGAGTATACAATTGATACAAACGACTTCTTATCAAAGAGCAAAAACTCGCCCTTCGGAGGCTTTAAGGTGACAGGAAGGGTGAAGTATACCCTGGTCGGCGGAAAAATCGTATATCAGGATCGCTAGAGCCGAGTATAAAACCGGTTTAACCGACTGCTGATAAAGGGAAAGAAAAACCGAGAAGGAGATGAGATGAGATCCATGAACTTTTCATACAGACTGGGAAAGGCCATAAAGGATAAGAACAACCCATCGGTACTGGGACTTGATCCCAAGCTGGAATACATTCCCGAGTCCATAAAGGAAGAATGCAGACAGCAGGTTGATAATGCCTTTCAGGCCGCTGCAAGAAGCATTTTGGAGTTCAATAAAAGGCTGATTGATGCTACATGCGATATCATACCGGCCATAAAGCCCCAGGTAGCCTATTATGAGATGTACGGCATAGAAGGCTTGTGGGCCTTAGAGGAGACCATAGCCTATGGCCGTGAAAAAGGGCTGATAGTTATTGCCGACGGCAAGCGAAATGATATAGGCCCTACGGCTGAGGCCTATTCCATGGCCTTTCTTGGCAAGACCGATATTTTCGGAAAGGCATGCCGCGCTTTCAATGCCGATGCCCTCACGGTAAATGCATACCTGGGCATAGACGGCATCAAACCCTTCATCGGGGATTGCATGAACGAGAACAAGGGCATATTTGTACTGGTCAAGACCTCCAACCCGTCCTCAGGACAACTCCAGGATATGAAGCTGGAGGACGGGAGAAGGGTTTATGAGATGATGGCAGATCTTGTGCGGGACTGGGGGGATTCCCTCATAGGCGGGAACGGGTATTCTCCAGTGGGAGCTGTGGTTGGAGCCACCTATCCCGAGCAGTTGAAGATCCTGAGAAAAAGAATGCCAAATTCCTGGATACTGGTTCCCGGTTATGGGGCTCAGGGTGGCGGTGCAAAGGATGTGGCGCCTGCCTTTGATAAAAACGGTCTTGGAGCCATCGTCAACGCATCCCGAAGCCTCATGTGCGCTTACCGGCTGGACAGGTGGAAGGATCAGTTCACCCATGAGGAGTTTGCGGAAGCGGCAAGGGCGGAAGCCATAAGGATGCGGGATGACATCCTTTCGGCGCTGTAAGAATCCTGCTTCTAAATCTCCATTGAGGGAAATGCTAAAAAGAACAATGGGTAATCCGGCATGATGGATGCCATATGCCGGGTAGCCATGAGAATAAAACATATTTTAAAGAAAGAGGTCAATATGAAAGCGATTTTGCTGCTTGAAGACGGCACAATGTTTGAAGGTGAGGGTATCGGAGCTTCTGGCTCCTGTGTGGGCGAGATTGTTTTCAATACCGGGATGACCGGATATCAGGAGATACTGACCGATCCTACCTGCACAGGGCAGATTGTTATGATGACCTACCCCCTCATAGGTAATTACGGGATCAACCAGGAGGATAGTGAATCCAGTAAACCCTGGCTGAAGGGTCTTATTGTACGGGAACTCTGTAAAGAGCCCAGCAACTGGCGCTCCAGCCAGACCCTCAATGATTATCTTGTAAGCAATAATGTCGTTGGGATCCAGGGCATTGATACCCGGGCTCTTACCAGGATCCTCCGTGAGAAGGGAACCATGAACGGTGTGATATCAACCGATCCCGATTTAAAGCAGGAGGACTGGAGATCCATTATAGAGGAATATGACATAGTGAAGCCCGTTGATGAGGTAACCACAAAGGAAATCATCAATATCCGGGGATCGGGAATGAAGGTGGCATTGATTGATTATGGTGTAAGGGCCAGCATCATCAATTCTCTGACCGAAAGAAATTGCGATATAACAATCTTTCCGGCAACTGCCACAGCCGAGCAGATCCTTGCCATAAACCCCGATGGCATCGTACTTTCCAACGGTCCGGGAGATCCGAAGGACTGTACCTTCCAGATCAAGGTTATAAGGGAGCTTTTGGGTAAGAAGCCTATCTTCGGCATCTGCCTGGGACATCAGCTCATAGCTCTTGCCTGTGGCGGAGAAACCGCAAAACTGAAGTATGGACACAGGGGCAGCAACCAACCGGTCAAGGATCTTAAGCAGGACAGAACCTATATCACAGCCCAAAACCATGGTTATGTGGTTCTGCCCGAAAGCCTTGATGCCTCAAAGGCGGAGATAAGCCATATAAACATGAATGACGGGACTGTTGAGGGTATCCGTTATCTGGACACTCCCACCTTCTCGGTACAGTTCCAGCCGGAGGCTTCACCGGGTCCTATGGATACTCGCTACTTGTTTGACAGTTTTGTTAGTACCATGGAAGCACACAAGGGAGGTTCATAAATGCCAAAAAGACAGGATGTAAAACGCGTACTTGTTATCGGATCAGGCCCCATCATCATAGGCCAGGCGGCAGAATTCGACTATGCCGGAACCCAGGCCTGCAGGGCTCTTATGGAGGAAGGAATAGAGGCGATTTTGGTGAACAGTAATCCGGCCACCATCATGACCGATACTGAAATCGCGCATAAGGTATATATCGAACCTCTTACCACAGATGTAATAAAGAATATAATCCTAAAGGAGAAACCCGACAGCATTCTGCCCACCTTAGGCGGTCAGACAGGCCTGAACCTGGCCATGGAACTGGCCGAATCGGGCTTTTTGGAAGAGCAGGGGGTCAAGCTTCTGGGAACTGCCGTTGATGCAATAAAGATGGCAGAGGACAGGCAGGAGTTTAAGGATACCATGCTCAGAATCGGCGAACCCTGCATTCCCAGTGAGGTTGTCAATACCCTTGAGGATGCCCTGGCCTTTGCTGAGAACATCGGATACCCGGTGGTGGTGCGCCCGGCCTATACCCTGGGCGGAACCGGGGGCGGCATAGCACATGATGAAGAAGAACTCCGGGATATCGGCACCAACGGTCTGCGCCTTTCAAGGGTGCATCAGATACTGATAGAGAAATGTGTTTCGGGCTGGAAGGAAGTCGAGTATGAAGTGGTTCGGGATGGCAAGGGCAATGCTATAACGGTCTGTAATATGGAGAACATAGATCCGGTGGGAGTTCACACAGGAGACAGTATAGTGGTAGCACCTTCCCAGACCCTTTCGAGGAAGGAATATCAGATGCTGCGCACGGCGGCACTGAACATCATATCGGAGCTCCGCATCGAGGGAGGCTGCAATGTCCAGTTTGCCCTTCATCCCACAAGCTTTGAATATGCGGTCATAGAGGTCAACCCCCGTGTCAGCCGCTCGTCTGCCTTAGCATCCAAGGCAACGGGCTATCCAATAGCCAAGGTGGCCACTAAGATTGCCATCGGATACAGCCTTGACGAGATCAAAAACGCTGTGACGGGCAAGACCTACGCATGCTTTGAGCCCACTCTGGACTACTGCGTGGTGAAGATTCCCAAATGGCCTTTTGATAAATTTGTAAAGGCGAGAAGA
>JAAYTP010000059.1 GCA_012518025.1 Clostridiaceae bacterium | reverse complement strand
GCGTGGCAATCTCCGACCTCAAAGCCCTTCTTATATTCCCACCTCTAACCTCCCATATCCAAACTGTCATCGCGAGTGAAGCGAAGCTGAGCGCGGCGATCTACGAGATTGCTTCGTCGCGTTGCTCCTCGCAATGACATACTAGAAGTGAGAGAGGCAGCCGCCCCTATCTCATTCTCACAGAGAGTTTTAAGCGCCTTATCGCAATGCGCCTTGTTTTACGGGATCTCTGAAAGCATTTGAGACCTGTATTTGAACTTGCTCAAAATAGATGGTCAGGTTGGACTAAACAGGAGAAATGCAAGGAATATAGGTAGAAGAGTAGTCCCTCCAGAGGCAGAAGGGATAAGTATAGAGAAACATCTCCGCAAGGCTTGTGTTTGAAAAAACTATGAGATAGAATTATTTGATAATTCGCAGTGATTGGGAAGGCGGAAAACAAAGAACCATGAAGGATTATAACAGAATTTTAAAAGAAAATTCCACAATGGAATCAACCAGATTAATTTTAAGGCCATTTTCTATGGAAGATGTGCAGGATGTATTTTTGTATGCCAGTGATGATGCTGTAACTAAATATTTGACATGGCCAACACATGTTGATATATCACAAACCGAAAAAGTGGTTAAAGAAATTTTTATGGGTACACCAGGAATTTTTGCAATTGAGTTAAAATCAGAGGGCAAATGTATTGGATGCATTGATTTAAGAATATGTGCTGAGCATGATAAAGGAAGCTTTGGCTATACTCTAAATAGAGAGTACTGGAATAAAGGGTATGTGACAGAAGCATTAGGGCTACTAATTGATTTTGCATTTTCAAAATTAGGATTAAACCGTATCGAAGGTATGCATTATGTGGGAAATGAGGGTTCTGGGCGTGTAATGCAAAAATGCGGAATGAGGTATGAGGGAAAAGGCTTACAAGAAGTAAAAATCAAGGGTATCTACCGTGATGTTGTACACTACGCAATTTTGAGAGAAGAGTGGATAGCCTCAATGCAAGTAAAATAAGTAATGATGTTCTTTTTGTTGAATGAAAAGATAGGGGAAAGGGAAAAGGAGCAAGATAAAGTCCTTTGTAATCTACATTATAAGTAGGTTACAAAGGATTGATCAATTTTAGCATCCTTGCCCCTTAATCTTGCTCCAAGGGAACAAGCTTTATTAGCGGAACGACTTTATTGGCAATGGAAAGAGTTTATTTGATGGTTACAGTGCAGTGATCTCCTGCCTCCTTCATGCATACTCCTTCTTGAGCCTTGCCCTTAGATAGCCCCTGTCGGTTTCAATGGCTTCCACAAAGAAACCCAGGCCATAGTAGAAGCGCATGAGAGTAGCATGCCTGGATGCGGTATGCAGGGTCACTTGCCGCACTCCTTTTGAAGTCAGGTACTTGTCTGCAGCATTCATCAGGGCTTCACCAATTCCAATTCTCCGGCTGTTACCGCAAACTGCAAATCGGCTTAAGTAGGCTTTGTCATCATGAAGATCAAGCCTGACGGTTCCAACCACCTCTTTGTCCATTACAGCGATTAAAACCGTTTTTTCGGTAATCTCCCTCCTGATGTCATCAATTGATTCCTGAAGGGCTTCAAGGCGAGTCTGCCCAATGGTATTCCCATACTCCTGAAAAGCCTGCTGCAATATGGTGAAGATGCGGGCTGCGTCGGATTCCACAGCACGTCTTATTATGAATGAATAGAGCATGGTTAATGCCTCCTTAAGCCAGGATCAGCCCATCAGCTTGACCAGAACCGCTTTTTGAGCATGAAGTCTGTTCTCAGCTTGATCAAACACCACCGAATGACTGCCGTCAATAATGGATTCTGTCACCTCAAATCCCCTGTATGCAGGGAGGCAGTGCATGAAAATGGCGTCCGTATTGGCTTTGGAGAATACCTCGTCGTTCACCTGATAGGGCATGAATATGGGCATGCGCTTTTCTTTTTCTCCCTCCACACCCATGCTGAACCAGGTATCAGTATAAACAACATCCGCACCCTCAGCAGCCTCAAAGGGATCGGTTGTGACAATCACCCTTGCACCGGTTTTTTCCGCGGCCTCCTGTGCCTTCTTAACTGCAACAGGATCACAGGCGTATCCTTCGGGGGTCGCTACGCTTATGTGCATACCAACCTTTGCACAGCCGATGAGAAGCGAGTTGGCCACATTGTTTCCGTCTCCTAAATAAGCCAT
>JAAYTP010000058.1 GCA_012518025.1 Clostridiaceae bacterium | reverse complement strand
TCTATTGATTTATGTCAATGCAACAAAAATAGATAAAGGTATAGTATGAGGCTTGGTCAAAATAACAGGTGATTGCATTTATCTTTGAATAGGGGTAATCTTATTTCAAAGGAGGTATGTTGCATGGAGAATTTTTGTATCACCATAGGCCGTGAATACGGTAGCGGTGGCCGATTAATAGGGCAACAGGTGGCAAAGGAACTGAACATTGCCTTCTACGACAGGGAGTTGATTGTCCTGGCAGCCAGGGAAAGCGGATTTGCCGAGGAGTTCGTGCAGAAGATGGAACAGAAGAGGACTATCAGCTTTATCAATAATCTGTATATGACCGGGTATGAACTTCCGGCATCGGAGAAGATTTTTCTTGCCCAATCCAAGGCGATTCAGAAGGTTGCGGAGGAGAGCCCCTGCGTGATAGTGGGCAGGTGCGCCGACTATGTATTAAGAGATAAGCCGAACTGCTTCAGAGTCTTCATTCACGCCCCGATAGAAGAAAGGATCAAAAGAATCAGGGAGGAGTATGGGGAAGACCAATCCAACCTGGAGGATTATATCAGAAAACAGGACAAAAACCGTGCTTCGTATTATAATTACTATACCCATAAGAAATGGGGACGAGCACAGAACTACCATCTCTGTATTGACAGCAGTATAGGTATTTCAACTGCAGTACACATGATAAAAGAACTCGTGGCAGAACATACGAAAAGGTGATGTATTAATGAAAGATACAACTTTGGGACACCAGGAGAACAAGATGGGCGTTATGCCCATAAGCAAGCTGCTTATTTCCATGTCAATTCCGATGATGGCCTCCATGCTGGTGCAAGCCCTTTACAATATAGTGGACAGCATCTTTGTCTCCCAAATCAGTGAGAATGCCCTTACGGCAGTATCCCTGGCTTTCCCGGTTCAAAACCTGATGATCGCATTTGGTGCGGGTACGGGCACAGGTGTTAATGCTTTATTGTCAAAAAGCCTTGGGGAGAAGAATTTTGACAGGGCTAATAAAGCTGCTGTTAACGGAATTTTTCTCTTTTTTCTGACCTTTATCGCGTTTTCTATCTTTGGAATACTGGGATCGAGAGCATTCTTCCGGTCACAGACCAACATTCTTGAAATAGTAGACTATGGAACTGACTATCTTTTTATTTGTACCACGTTCTCATTACCTCTTTTTGGGCAGATCATATTCGAAAGGCTTCTTCAGTCAACCGGAAAGACTTTCTATGCCATGATCTCCCAGACAACGGGAGCCATAGTCAACATAATCCTTGACCCTATCATGATCTTTGGACTTCTAGGTTTTCCGGCTCTGGGAGTAAAAGGTGCCGCCATTGCCACAGTTATCGGGCAAACCTCCGGCATGCTGGTTGCCATATGGTTTAACCTGCGAAAGAATCATGAGATAAGGATTATATTCAGAAAATTCAAGCCTAACCTGGAAATCATAAAGAAGATCTATGCCGTGGGCATACCTTCCACACTGATGATCTCCATCGGTTCAATCATGAATTATTTCCTGAACAGAATACTTCTTTCCTTCACTGAGACTGCAACCGCTGTGTTTGGGGTCTATTTCAGGCTTCAGAGTTTTGTTTTCATGCCGGTCTTCGGTCTGAATCATGGCATAATTCCCATTGTGGCCTACAATTTTGGAGCCAGGAAGAAGGAACGTATCATTAAAGCAGTCAGGTTGGGCATGATATATGCTGTTTGTATCATGTTCGCCGGGCTTGTGCTTCTGCAACTGCTTCCAAATGAAATGCTCATGTTGTTCAACGCCACTGAAAACATGCTGTTCATTGGCATACCAGCCTTGAGAACCATCAGCCTCAGCTTTATCTTCGCTGGTTTCTGCGTGGTCGCCGGGGGAGTGTTCCAGGCTCTGGGTAATGGCGTCCTAAGCCTTATCGTGTCGATCATCAGGCAGTTGGCAGTGTTACTTCCAACGGCATACCTGCTGTCTCTTACAGGCTCGGTGAATTCAGTATGGTGGGCATTCCCAATTTCCGAGATAGCATCATTTGTCTTCAGTGTCATATTCTTAAGGCGGGTATACAAAAGGCAGATTGTAAACCTGGAACAAAAGATGGTGGTGCCATAGAACCATTCTATGGCTCCCTGTGCTTCTAAAGAGGCTGTTGAATAATTGGCGATGTACTATTATAATATTGTGTAGCATTTTGTAAGATTGCCGGTGGTTTGTTTGTCAGACCCTGGCTCTTTATTATGGAAGTACGGTATATTGGTTTCATGTGCCACTTCTTATCAGTATGGTAGAACGGGAGGAAGGAAAAAATGCCCATTACCGAATTGCTGGCTCGCAATGCTGAAAAATACGGTCATGAGCTGGCTCTGACCGAAATCAATCTGGATCTTCAGGAAAGTCACAACGTGATATGGCGTGAATATGAACTCATCGAAAACAACCCTGCAGGCGAATATCGAAGGGATATGACCTGGCGCGTATTTGATGAGAAAGCAAATCGCATGGCCAATCTTCTCTTGAAGAGGGGAATAAAGAAGGGTCAAAAGGTCGCCATACTGCTGATGAACTGTCTTGAATGGCTGCCTGTCTATTTTGGCATATTGAAAACAGGTGCTGTGGCAGTGCCGTTGAATTTCCGCTACACAGCTGAGGAGATTAAATACTGTCTCAACCTGTCGGACACCGAAGCCCTGATTTTCGGACCCGAATTCATAGGGCGAATGGAAACCATATACGACAAGATACCCCAGGTAAAGCTTCTCCTATATGCGGGAGAGGGCAGACCATCTTTTGCCGAAAGCTATGACAGACTGACGGCCAATTGCTCTTCTGAAGCACCGAAAATTGAACTCAGCGATGACGATGATGCCGCTATCTACTTCTCCTCCGGGACTACCGGGTTTCCAAAGGCAATTCTACATACCCACAGAAGTCTCATGTGCGCCTGTGAGACTGAATTAGCCCACCATGGACAGACCCGTGAGGACAATTTCCTGTGCATACCGCCCCTCTACCATACAGGAGCCAAGATGCACTGGTTCGGAAGCCTGCTGTCGGGAAGTAAAGCCGTATTGCTGCGAGGGATAAAGCCCGATTGGATTCTGAGAACCATTTCGGATGAAAGAATCACCATTGTGTGGCTTTTGGTGCCCTGGGCCCAGGATATTCTGGATGCCATTGAAAGAGGCGACGTGAAGTTGGAGGACTATGAACTGTCCCAGTGGAGGCTGATGCATATTGGCGCCCAGCCTGTGCCTCCAAGCCTGATAAAACGTTGGAAAAAGTATTTTCCCCATCATATCTACGACACCAATTACGGGCTTAGTGAATCCATAGGTCCTGGCTGCGTGCATCTGGGTGTTGAGAACATTCATAAGGTAGGCGCCATCGGAAAACCTGGGCACAACTGGGAGGCAAAGATTGTTGACGAAAAAGGCTGCCCGGTATCTAAGGGAGAAGTGGGAGAGCTGGCAGTTAAAGGGCCTGGCCTGATGAAATGCTACTACAAGGATCCAAAAGCAACCGAGGCTGTCTTAAAGGATGGCTGGCTACTTACGGGAGATATGGCCCGTATGGATGAAGATGGCTTTATCTATCTGGTAGACAGGAAAAAGGATGTCATCATAAGCGGTGGTGAGAATATATATCCGGTGCAGATTGAGGACTTCCTCAGGGAGCATGATGCCATCAAGGATGCTGCAGTAATCGGATTACCCCATGAGCGTCTGGGCGAGATCGCAGCAGCCATTATAGAATTGAAGCCCGGAGCTATATGCACCGAATCCGAAATTTACGAATTCTGCAGGGAGCTTCCCCGGTATAAACGTCCAAGAGAGATCATATTTGATCAGATTCCCCGAAACCCCACCGGGAAGATCGAAAAGCCCCGCCTGAGGGAGAAATATGGTGTCCGAAGGCTGGTGGAGGCTCAGACAGTAAAATAGAAACCATGCGGCAGGAAACACCTGCCGTTTTTTTATCTGTTTTTGAGGTATCCTGCCGTGATTCCCGGATGGCACCAGCACCCTTCAGACCGGTGATTTGCCGGCCTATGGACTGAAAGTGCTGTTTTGGATATAATTCAGTGTGAATGGGAATCCTTTTTTGAAGCCACAGCCTATGTTTGGCTTTGCCAATATTGAAGGGAGAAGAGTGCCATGCAAAAAGCCGTTGAGATTGAAAGCAGAAACCTCACACTAAGAGGGATGCTGCACATCCCGGATAATGCCCCCGGAAAGGTTCCGGTAGTTTGTATCTTCCACGGGTTTACCGGAACAAAGGTTGAGCCCCATTTTATTTTTGTCAAACTCTCCAGACGTCTTGAAAAAACCGGAATAGCAAGCTTGCGATTTGATTTTGGCGGAAGCGGTGAAAGTGATGGGGATTTTGAGGATATGACCATTCTTACCGAGCTTGATGATGCCAAGGCCATCCTGGACTACGCAAAATCCCTGCCCTTTGCCGATGCTGAACGCATCGGAGTTGTAGGTCTTAGCATGGGAGGGACTGTGGCCAGCCTGCTTGCCGGTGACCGAAAGGAAGAAGTGGCGGCGCTGTGCCTTTGGGCTCCTGCTGGAGACATGGGGGAGCGGCTTACTCAGGACAGGAGTCACGAAGAGATTCAGGCCTTTCGTTCAAAGGGCTTGTGGGATGTGGGAGGCCTCACCCTTGGTATAGGTTTTTTGGATACCGCATTGGAGTTGGATACCTATAAAAGAGCTGCGTCCTATGACAAAAGGGTCCTGCTGTTGCATGGCGATAAGGATCAGGTTGTTCCGTACCAGGTTTCGGAGCGATACCTGGAGATCTATGGGAACAATGCTGATCTTCATACCATCCCTGACGCAGATCATACCTTCAACAGGAAGGATTGGGAAGAAGAGGTCCTGGACTACACCGTAGGTTTTCTCGCAGGAGAACTGCTGCGGGGCTCATAAAAGAGGTAGTGGCAGCGTTTTTCCCGCTGAAGGAGACAGAAGACGAGGCTGGAACTTCCGTGACCAGGCCTGTTTACACAAATCCCCCGGTTTTCATATACTATTATGGTGATGATTTCGGAAGGATTTGCGCGAATGTACCCGTTTACACTGCAGGGCGCCATGGATTATGCCAGAAAGGGACTGATTGAAGCATGGGTTCATGGATTTTTGAATGGTCCGGGACATAATAAGGCTTTTTCCGATGGACTGAAGCTTCGCCACCGGTTTTATGCCGGCCCCATGCTTGTTAAACTGGATAGGCTGAATCGGCGCTGCGGACCTGAGCCTGGCATGATCTACCGGGTTGACAGGGATGGCTTCGAGAGTATTGTTAACGGTATGATTCATGCATTGCAGCATGGGTGGGATATGCCGCCTCTCATAGTCAACTATGCCAGGGGCTATTACGAGATTAATGACGGTAACCATCGCCATGAGGTTCTTAAACGCATTGGAGTAAAGGCCTACTATGCCATATTCTGGACAACCGATCCCAGTGACTATCAGGCACTGCTTAAGATGGGGAATTCACTCATCAATTGAAAGCATTTTACCATCTGTTCATTTACGGCTATCATGCCGGTAGATTTGAATTCTGATATTCAGGATTATTATGAGATAAATTTGTTCTCAACGTTTTCCCGTTTTCAATCGTATTATAAGTGAAAGGAGGAAGTTTAAGTGGGACGTTCTTTGTTGCGTACGGATGAAGAACTGTCACAGATCTATCATCGCCACGTAAAAACGGTATACCGTGTGTGTTTCATGTACATGAAAAACAACCATGACACCGAGGACATGGTGCAGAATACCTTCCTTCGTCTGATGAGGGATGGGACACGATTTGAAAGTGAGGAACACGAAAAGGCATGGTTGATCAGGACAGCTACAAATCTGTGCAAGGATCATTTTCGCCATTGGTGGAGTAAAAGGGTGGGCATGGATGCAGTGGCTGATGTGGCGGCTGAGGATGCCATCACTATAGATGAGACCCTAAATAAGGTAATCAAGCTTCCTTCAAAGTATAAAACAGTGGTCTACATGTATTATTACGAGGGGTATTCCACGGTGGAGATTGCAAGGATTCTTGGGAAGAAGGTTTCTACCATAAGAAGCCACCTTCATACCGGGCGAAAACTTCTCAGAATTGAAATGGAGGGAGATATGGAATGAGACGGGAAGATTTAAAGCGATCATTCGATAGTATCGGGCCCAGTCGGGAAGCCGAGAACAGAATGCTGAATAATATATTGAGTAAGTCTAAAAAAGCCAGGGGTACAGCATCAGGAGTATCATTCAACCCGAGAAAGGCCATACCTGTGATGGCAATGGCCCTGGTGGTGGTCGCAGGCCTAGCAATATGGAGCTTGTCTTCGGGGAACCTGCTCACCAGAAATACTGAGGATGGCAGAATAAGCGCTGGTGACAGTATTGGGTCAGCGCCCAGGGAGGATTTTGCTGCTGTGCTGAAGGATCAGTTCCAGCTTGGAGACAGGCATTATATAGTGTTGCGCGATGAACAAAAGGTCGGGTTTGGACTGCCTGAGACCATTGCTGATGAGGATATCGGTGAAAAACTTGCCACCATATCCGAAGGTATTGATGAGAGCCTTATAGGCTTTGATGTGTACAGGTACATGCCTGCCGGCGGCGAGGCAGTTGTGGCGGTAAAGAAGGAAACCGGCTATCAGCTTTTCAGATTCTTTGCCTTTGATAGTTATTTGAACAATCAGGATGAGGACACCAGGGACTATCTGGAGCTCTACGGTATATTTGGAGCCGATGATATCGCCAGGATACTGTTCATTGGGCATAGCGAGCAGGCAAAGATAGAAGGTCGCATGGATATCCTGGCCGAATTAACTGACAGACAGAAAATCCGAACATTTTATGATTATTATTCGGTAATACCCAATTCCAGCGATAAATATTTTGACAAGCTGTTTAACTTTGAAGGTAGCGACAGTGTGCCTTTTGATGCAGTTCCTGACCCGGCTATACCTGAGCCAGACGGCACGGTAGTGCATCAGGTGCCCCCCGATTACATGGATGGTACATTTTACGACATGCCAGTTGCACCCGACCATACCGGCTGGGATGCCGTCCCCGAGCCTTCGGTCCGTAACGAGGCAGCACCGGTTGATTATGCCGATGACGGGATATACCACAGACCCGTGGGGTCCAATACCCAAAATGAAACCAGCCATCAGGGAGAGACATCGGCCAGCTATGAGGGTAGGGCGGGTACAGACGCGCTTGCCAACTCAATTACCATAAGGATATACAATAAGAGCGGAGTATATTTTGAAACTGTTTACTATCCGAACATGGGATTCATATCAAGGCATGAAGTAAAGGATGAATTCGCAACCTTTCTGAGAAATTGCCTTGCACAGTAACAGGGAGCTGCTGGATACCCATACTATGAATTGAAGAAACAATACCGGAGCGGAATTATTTGTCCTGCTCCGGTTGTTTTTTATCAGGAGTTCTATAATCAGTTCCGACATTCTTAGAGCAAAAGCAAAAAGGCAGTTGACCTGATTGTTATTACTGTATATAATGTATATACACAGTAATAACGATAGGGATGAAGGAAGGATTATGAACATCATTATTTCCAATTCTTCTGAAGAACCGATCTATGAGCAGATTGTGAGGCAGATCAAGAACCACATCATGAGGGGAGAACTCAATGCCGGGGATCTGCTCCCATCCATAAGGGTTCTTGCCAAAGAGCTCCAGATCAGCGTAATCACAACAAAGCGTGCCTATGATGAGCTTGAGCGGGAGGGTTATCTTGAAACCGTACCCGGTAAGGGTTCTTATGTGGCAGCTCAGAATAAGCAGCTGCTGAGGGAAATGCGGTACAGGATAGTTGAGGAAAAGCTGGCTGAGGCGGTGGACGCAGCCAAATCCATCGAACTGGGTAAAGATGAACTGCTGAACATGCTCAATATATTGTATGAGGAGGAGTAGTGCCGTGAAGAAGATTCTTCAGGTTCAGAACCTGACCAAAGAATTCAAGGGCTTTAAGCTGGATAATATCAGCCTGTCCATGGAAAAAGGCTATATCATGGGTTTCATCGGACCAAACGGGGCGGGAAAGAGCACAACAATAAAGCTTATTATGAATCTGCTCAGAAAGGATGCAGGCGAGATTCTTGTTTTTGGTAAGGATAACATCAGGCATGAAAAGGAGATCAAAAACCGCATAGGCTTTGTATACGATGAAAACTATTATTACGAGGAGCTGACTCCGCTGCAGATGAAGAGAGTGTTTGCCCCACTGTACAAAAACTGGGATGACAATGCCTTCACCAACTATATGAGACGTTTTGAACTGCCTCTGAACAAGCAGATCAAGGATCTGTCAAAGGGAATGAAGATGAAGTACTCCCTGGCCATAGCCTTATCCCATAACGCTGACCTTTTGATTATGGATGAACCCACCTCAGGTTTGGATCCTATAGTCAGGCGCGAATTGCTCGACATCCTCACCAGTGTCAGCAGAGAAGAAGACAAGGGTGTTTTCTTCTCCACCCATATCACTTCAGATCTGGACAGGGTAGCCGATTTTATTACATTCATCAATGAGGGGAAGGTCGTCTTTTCATCGGCCAAGGATGATATATTGGAGAACTATTGCCTGGTCAAGGGTGCCAATGGGCTTATTGGTGAGGAGGAGAAAAAGAATTTTATTGGGATAAGGGAAAACAGATTCGGATTTGAGGGTCTGGCAATGGACAGGAAAAACATCAGAAAAATGCTCGGAGAAAGTATTGTTATCGAAAAACCCACGCTGGATGATATCATGTTGTATTTCGCAAGGAGGAATCAGGATGCTTAGCTTGATGCTCAAAGATATTTACCTTCTGAAGAGGACCATGGCTTTCAGTGCGCTGTATCTGGTATTCATGCTTTTTGTGTTTTCAAGCCTGGACAGCGCTGCCGGCGTATTCACCTTTTGCATGGTTGCCATAACCCATATGCTGATGGTGAGCAGCTGTGCTCTGGATGAAAAGAATAAGTCCGATGTCATACTCAATAGCCTGCCTTTGAGCCGGCAGGTTATTGTAGGTGCGAGATACCTGATGGTTATCATTTACATGCTGTTTGCTGTTGCCGTATATGGCCTTGGAACCTGGGTAATCGGGATGCTGAACATGATTCCGAATCTGTACTATATCACCCTGGATGGATTGATTGGAGCCTTTTTAGCCTCGTCCGTCATAACCAGTATATATCTGCCCTTCTATTTCAGGCTTGGATATATCAAATCCAGAATCTATTACTTCATTTTGTTCTTTGGATTGTTCTTCGGCATAAATCTTTTGGCGTCCAAGGTTATAACAGACAGCACTATCCTCAGCAGGACAGGATTATTCCTTGCGAAGCAGAACGATACAGTGGTCGGTATAATCACAGCAGGAGCGGCAATCGCCATGCTGGCAATATCCTATGGGATATCCTTAAGGCTATATAAGAAAAGAGAGTTTTAAAAAGAGGGCTGCACATACAGCCCTCTTAATATGACAGGATTATACCCAACCGCGGCTTTTCACAGTCTGTGCCACACGGTTGATGGCAATCACATATGCCGCATCCCGCATGGTAAGGTTTTGGGTTTTTGATAATTCGTACACAGCCTTAAACGCAGAGGTCATCTTTGTATCCAGCTTCTCGAGAACTTCATCCTTCTCCCAGTAATAGTTCATATTGCACTGAACCTGTTCGAAATAGCTACATGTAACACCTCCGGCATTTGCCAGAAAATCGGGGATAACGAATATACCCTTTTCGTTGATCACTTTATCAGCATCATTGGTGGTAGGACCATTGGCCGCCTCGGCGATCACTTTTACCTGGCTGCTTATTTTGTTGACATTCTCAGCGGTGATCTGGTTTTCCAGAGCAGCGGGTATCAGAATATCTACATTCTGCTCTATCCAGGCATCCCCGGGAAGTACCTCGTATCCCAGTTCCAAAGCCTTATCCTTGTTTATGGTACCGAACTTATCGGTGATACCGGTGAGTTCATCAATGTTCATGCCGTTTTCCCTGCGGAAAGTGTAGGCCTTCTTGTCGGTGTTGTCCCAACAGGAGATGGCAATAACCTTGCCGCCCAACTGGCTGTATAGCCTGACAGCATGCTGGGCTACATTACCGAAGCCCTGGAAGCTCGCAGTTGTTTTGGTAATATCGATTTCCAGCTCTTTTAATGCCTCACGCAGAACGTATATAACCCCATAGCCGGTAGCCTCGGTTCTTCCAAGGGATCCTCCCATACCTACGGGCTTTCCTGTGATAAATCCCGGATACCTTCCGCCATGTATGGTTTCAAACTCATCCAGCATCCAGAGCATATGCTTTGCATTGGTCATCACGTCGGGAGCGGGCACGTCAAGGTTTGGTCCCATATTCTTTGCCAACTGGCGAATATAGCCGCGGCAGACCTGTTCCTGCTCTCTCTCGGACAGAGTGCGGGGATCGCAGATTACACCGCCCTTTCCTCCTCCAAGGGGAATATCAACAACTGAGCATTTCCAGGTCATCCACATAGACAGGGCACGGATGGTATCCTCTGTCTCCTGAGGGTGGAAGCGAATGCCGCCCTTTGCCGGTCCTCTTGCATCATTGTGCTGAATACGATAGCCCTTGAAAACTTTATAGCTTCCGTCATCCATTTGCACGGGGATTAAGAAGTGATATTCACGCATAGGTTGCCTGAGCAGCTCCCTGGTTGCCTCGTCCAGACCGAGCTGAGAGGCCACCTTGTCAAATTGAGCCTGGGCAGTCTCATAAGGGTTATAGGGTGAATTACTCATCATCAGACCTCCAAACTTATTAAAAGTATTTGTATGGCAATTGCGCACATAATATTAATAAATATACATATTATGCGGCATATGGAAAGACACTTTAAATGACAATGGGCACTCAGCCGCAATGGGTGAGATGCCCAGATGTTGATCAGGAATCAAGGTTCTACATATCGCTTAAACCATTATAACTATGCATCGATAGGCTGTCAATTATCCAAAAGGATAAAATTTCTAGCCCTTTGAAAGGATTTTTTGGAGGCCTGCTGTGATTTTTTTATTCAGTGATCAGGCACAAAAGCACTGGAGTCATTCAATCCTATAAGCTTAAACAAAAAGGACGGCTGCCTGCAAGGCTTTAAGCCGGCACGGCATACCGTCCTCATAAACTCTATAAGTCAGGTTCATCCATAGGGTTTGATGGTCTGGATGGTACCGTCAGGATTATATTTCAGTTCTGTGAATTTAACACTTCGTTTGTTGTCTATACCTCCCGACAGGGAGCTGTCATGGTAGAACAAATACCATTTCCCCTTAAACTCGACAATGGAATGATGAGTTGTCCAGCCCATAACCGGTTCAAGTATCCGCCCCTTGTAAACAAAGGGGCCTTTCGGATTTTTGCTGATCGCGTAGACAATGTAGTGGGTGGTACCGGTGGAATAGGAGAGATAGTAATAACCATTGTATTTATGCAACCATGGACCCTCAAAATATCTCCTGTCCTCATCTCCCGCGGTTATGGGTTTCCCGTTCTCGTCAACGATCTGAATCTCCTGGGGCGACTCTTTAAAACTGAGCATATCATCGGTCAGTTCTGCGACCATTGGTCCAAGGGCAGGCTCATCCCCCGACGGACCCTGGGCATCTGGATCGAAAGTGCCTGTTTGCCATTTTTCCAACTGTCCGCCCCACAAACCGCCAAAATACATATAGGCCTTGCCGTCATCATCTATATATACGGCCGGATCAATACTGAAGCTTCCCTGAATGTAATTGGGTTCTGGTTTGAAGGGGCCGGCAGGGTTCGGGCTTGTGGCAACGCCGATTCTGAAAATGCCATCCTTATCTCTGGCTGGGAAATAGAAATAGTAGGTGTTGTTCTTATATGCTGCATCCGGTGCCCACATCTGCTGGGAGACCCAAGGCACGTCCTTCATGTGGAGTACCTGGCCATGGTCTGTGACGGGCGAGTCGATGTCATCCATGGAAAGAACATGGTAGTCCTCCATGACATACTGGTCTCCATTATCATTGGATGGAACATCCTTATCAAGGTCATGGGAGGGGTAGATGAACAGTTTTCCCTCAAACACATGGGCTGATGGATCAGCAGTGTAGATATGTTCCACTAAAGGCTGGTTTTGTTTAGTATTTCTTTTCATGTCGGTTTCCCCCTGGCAAATAGTAAATTTAAAATAAGTATTATAACTATATAACAGGTATACCCTTCCAATCAATCCTTTAAACCTTACTTATTCCGATTACTGAACAAACGGCTTAGAAAACCTTTAATAAACGGCTTTTTCATGTTGTCGCGGTTATGCCCATCCTCTTTTTTTCCGCAGGTCTGGATTATTGAAGGCTTGGCTGCAACACAAACGGGTTTTTTGTTATTTTTGGAATGCACAATGTTAATCCTTCCGGAAGGCTTTCTGTTTGAAACGTGTCCGCTGGTGGCTTTGCTCCTGGGCGGGCTCTTTCTTGCAGCTTTTGAGGGCTTGCCCTCTGATGCTTTTCCATCTGAGCCCATTGCATACCCAGCTTTTGCTCGTGGGGCTCTCACAGAGGAAGAGCTGATGCCACTTCTGCGGGAGCGTTGCCTTCTTGCAGCAGGTTTGTTGATGTTTTCAGTCTGTTTGCCCGACAGGGCATGAGCCTTTTTCCATTCTTCAATCTCTGCGGCATATTTATCAAGGTCGGATTCTTCAGCCCATTTCACTTGCTCAATCAAGGCGCCGATATGCTCCTCAATCTCATAGAGGCTCATGATATCTTCTCCTGTGACAAGGGATACGGCCCTTCCGTCCTGTCCCGCCCTTCCGGTGCGCCCAATCCTGTGAACATAGTTATCCTTCTCGTTGGGAACGTCATAATTGATAACCAGGGACAAATCATCCACATGGATGCCCCGGGCTGCCACGTCCGTGGCAACCAGTAACTGAAAACCG
>JAAYTP010000057.1 GCA_012518025.1 Clostridiaceae bacterium | reverse complement strand
TATCAAGCATCTCTCCAATCTCCTCAACAGTGGGATCACCATTATTCTTGAAATACTCGGTGTCAAGCACCAGCTTGGCACAAGCCTGGATGTCTCCATCCTTGGTTTTGTAGCCCCAGGCAAAGGAATCCCTGATACCGGGGATGTTGTTCAGCAGCATTTCATACTCCTCAGGAAACGCCTTCTTACCGTTTGTGAAAACAATCATGGATTTAACACGGCCGGTTATGGTAAGAATACCCCTCTTATCAATGAAGCCGAGATCACCGGTTCTGAACCAGCCGTCATGTGTGAACACGCTTTCAGTCTCCTCCTGAGCCTCATAATAACCCAGCATCACATTTCCGCCCCGAACAAGAATTTCACCCATACCGTTTTCGTCCGGCTCATCAATGGAGACCTCCACATCACTGATGGGAAAACCAATGGTTCCAGGAATATTTATGAATTCGTTGGAGGTAGAGATAACCGGTGATGTTTCGGTCAGCCCATATCCCTGCAGGAATGTGATGCCAAGGTCCTCATACCCCCTGATGACATCGGCGGGCATAGGTGCAGCTCCTGAAACAAGCAGGCGCAGCTTCGGTCCCAGCTTTTCAAGTATGGACCTGAACAGCATACGCCGCACATCAATCCCCATCTTTTTCAGGGTGCGGGATACCTTCGTCAATGCTTTTACCAGGCCAGCCTTGCCCGACTTTCTGATACCATCCTGTACTCTGGAATAAATGGCTTCAAATATGGCTGGAACTGCAACCAGAATGGACACATCAAACTCCCTGATATTATCTGCGATGTACTTAATGCCCTGACTATAAGCAATACAGACCCCCATATGCATCATGAACATAAGCCCTACGGTATTTTCAAAGGTATGATGCAAGGGAAGCAAAGACAGGTGTACATCCTCCGGGTACAGCTTGAGCACTCCCGATATGGAAGTCACATTGGCCGCAATATTGGCATGGGAAAGCTTCACACCCTTTGAAACACTTGTGGTTCCTGATGTGAAGAGCAGAATGGACATGGCGTTTCTGTCAATCTCAGCATCTACAAATGACCTGTTTCCTTCCGATAAAAGTAAGCACCCTTCTTCAATGAGTCCCTGCAGTGTTGTAAAACGCTCATCAGTGCCTTCAAGGGCAATATCATCCATGCAGATATACAGTTTCAAATGCTTATTAGTCTTTGATATCTCACGCATCATTTCGTGATATGATGCGCTGTAAAAGATGGCCTCAACCTGACCTCTGGTAACCAGGTTCTCAATTTCTTCCCTGGGCAGGTATTTGTCAAGGGGCACACCGATCCCCGTACCGTTAATGATGGCATAGTAACAGAGACCCCATTCATAACGGTTCTCACTGATGATGGCTATGCGCCGTCCCTTGAGCCCTTTGGCAACCAGAGCAGTACCCAGGCTGTCGATTTCCTTGTCCAACTGGATGTAGGTTTTCTCCACGATGTTCCCATCGCTTGACTTGAACTTGAAGCCTACCTTATTCCCGTATTCCCTGGCACAGTTCTTTACCAGTTGCTTCAGGTCACTTACAGGTTTTTTCTCATAGTACCCCAGACCTTTTACAACTCTCCTGCCATTCTGGCTGTAATCTACAACAAAATTTCTCATTGCGCTCACCCAACCTTGAACATCATAATTAGTACCATGCTAATATGATATGGTATTATTACTTGGTGATAATTATATACGATAATTTTTAAAAAGTAAACCATTGAGCGCAATGAGTTTTTAGCAGGCACTTAAGGCTCAGCGTTGGGGTATTATTTCCAGCCAGTATCCATCGGGATCCTCAATAAAGTACAGACCCATGGCTTTGTTTTCATAACATATGCAGCCCATCTCCTGATGCAGCGCATGAGCCTTTTCATAATCATCGGTAACAAAAGCGATGTGAGATTCGTTGTCACCGAGATCATAGGCGCCTTCCTTGTCCCTGAGCCATGTCAGCTCGATTTGGAAGGTGTTGGTGTCATCAGCCATAAAGACTAATACGAAGCTTCCGTCTTCGGCTTTTTTCCGCTTTACCTCATGAAGCCCCAGAGCCTTTTCGTAGAATTCAACAGATCTATCAATGTCTGTAACATTGATATTGGCATGTACAATCCTGAATTTCATAATTCTTTCCTCCCACCCATCTTTACTAGTTTACCTATAGATTACTTTAGTTTTATCTGCAGTTCAAGGTGGGTGAAATCAGGCCGCCATCTAACACATTCCTGCTTATCTGGATGCCTGGTAATCATTATTCAATATCTGTTGACGACCCATAATGCATAAGATCATCCAGTGCCTCGTTTTGTACACCATCCCGGTTCATTTGCCAGGCATCAATCACCTGCTCCTCCGAAGGCCTTTTTTCCATTGTCTGTTCCTTGGTGCTGATGGTCTCCCTTTCCTCATTT
>JAAYTP010000056.1 GCA_012518025.1 Clostridiaceae bacterium | reverse complement strand
CTTGCTTAATCCCTTCGGTAATGCCAATTGCCGTATTGGTTCTGAATTCATCGGATTTCAGCCGGTCATGATCTTCCTGATTCGTGATATAAGCCGTTTCCACCAGAACTGCAGGCATTTTAGTATTTCTCAGCACAGACAAATCGTTTTCGATAATTCCCCTGTTATAGATTCCGTTTTGGGTCTGTATGGCCTTTCCCATGATTCCCGCGAACTGTTCGCTGTTGAATCCCTCGTATATTGGCTGCTTGTTGAGGTAATAAATCTCCATCCCGTTAACCTGCCTGGCACCTTTAAATTTCAGGTCATAGGCATTCACATGTATACTGACAAACAGGGTTGCACTATTGTCGTTGGCCAGCTGCGCCCTCAGCATAAGATCTTCCCGCTGGTTGTTGGCAAGGCGTGTATCAGTATCTCGGGTCACAATAACATCGATACCTGCCTCGGTTAGTAGATCTCTGACCTTCAGAGCTATATCAAGGGTTACTTCCTTTTCATAAAAATCATCCTCATAGGGTGATGTGGTACCCGGATCATTCCCGCCGTGGCCGGCATCTATAACAACCATGACCTCTTCCATGGTTTTGCCTTCCGGAATCTCAATGGGCGGCGGCGTGATCTCAGGTGTGGGAGGCGGTACAAAGGGAGTAACCACTACCGAGGCTGCTTCCGAGTCGCCATCCTCTCCCCTCTTCCCCAATGCCACTACCACAGCCGTAACCATGAGTAAGAAAACCAATAATGATGCAATAAACCTGGTATGATTCTTCAGCTTGAGCTTGGGTTCGGGCTTGGGAAACTTCAGGTAGGTCATTTTCAAGTATCACTCCTGTTACTGTGCTGTATTATCATGATACTATAATTTATATTTAAAATATAGTGCAACTTGACTGGCATATGCAGGTAGAAAGGTTAAAGCCGCAGACCTGTCGGACCGCGGCCTAAAGTGAGAAGTTGAAGTTTTGCAGCCGTGCAGCACAACAACCGGGATTTACGGGATCTCTCGAAGCATTTGCCTCGCATATTTTCACACATTCAGGCGCCCCCGTGGCTCCACCGTGAGGCGGAAGCCAGCGCACGGATACACGCTACTGTATGAAACGATCCACATCCTTGGCATCTATATTTTTGTGCAACGCCATATTGATTCCGTTTGCCACCAGTTTCGAAAGATACTCCACTATCTCATCGGTCTCCTTGGGTGTAACAACAAGATTGCCCGAATAGGGCTCCAAGAGGTTGATGATGGTCTGGTATTTCTCATCCCGGTCGATATTTGAGAGCATTGTGTATAAACCGCTGTCCGTAGCACTCTGATTAATCATGCTGTCTATCATGATATCAATGGTGTCGCTGACGATTGTGGCCGCATCAACAACAGTTGGGATACCAATGGCAATGACCGGCACTCCAAGAGTCTCCTGGGCGATAGCCATACGCTTATTCCCTATGCCCGAACCCGGCGCGATTCCGGTGTTGGCCAATTGAACCGAAGCATTTACCCTGTTCATGTTTCTGGATGCCAGGGCATCAACCGCAATTACCAATGCTGGTTTAATCTGGTTCACCACACCCTTGATGATATGTCCGGTTTCAATTCCTGTCAGGCCAAGTACACCGGGGGCTATAGCGCAGACCGGCCTGACACCGTCGTCTATCTCCTGGGGCAGATATTCATGCAAATGACGTGTTACCATCAGATGGGAAGATACCCTTGGTCCCAGAGAGTCGGCGGTGACATTCCAGTTTCCCAGCCCCACCACCAGTACGGTGTCCCTGTCATTGATCTGAATCAGATTTTCCAGTTCCCTGGCCAACATCCTGCAGGCTTTTTCATAGAGATCCCTGCTAAGCTCACGAATTTGAGGCATGTCCATGGTTATATAAGTGCCCATGGGTTTTCCGGTATTCTGCTCACCCAGGGGTGATACCACATGAACCCTGGTTATGCTGACCTGCTGATCGCCATCCTGCTCCACCTGAATGCCGTCCTGAACTCCCTGCTGTTGTATCATCCTGGCACCCGAGCCTGCGGCACGGGATTCGTCAGCCATATCGGTGCGAATGCTCCTCACTAATCTTGCCATAACAACACGTACCTTTCCTTGAGTTATAACCTTTGCGCTTATTATGAACCATTTCTATTTTTTTCATCCCAATTGAACACAGCCAAAAAACCTGTACTGCCATGCAGAACAAGACCCTTTACCGGGCATGATATAATATGCAGAAAGGAAACCGTGGTATGAACAAGCTTTCCAGACGCCAGCAAAAAAATATTGCATTGGGACATGGTTCGTGTTAATATATTGTGTGTTGACTTAACGCTCAGGAGGTGAATCAGATGCCGAATATCAAATCTGCAATTAAAAGGGTTAAGGTCACCAAGACCAAACATATGCAGAACAGAATGAAGAAGTCCGAGCTCAGAACGACCCTTCGTAGTTATCGCGAGGCTTTGGATGCAAAGGCAGATAATGCTGAATTATTGCTCAAGGATGCCATTAAAAAACTGGATCAGGCAGCAGCAAAGAGAATAATTCACAAGAACGCCGCCTCCAGAAAGAAGTCACAACTTATGAAGGCTTATAAGGCTTCCGTCTGATTCTTTCACGGACATGACAAAAAATAAACGTACTATAAGTACGTTTTTTTGTTTATGTAAGTTTTTTGGCGGCATATGACGGGTAATCTCAGTTGTTTCCGCTCCTGAAAGCCCTGTCCGGACCTTGCTGGCGTCTTATGGATATTAAGCCCTTCAGTTGACATTCTTAACGGTGATGTTTTCCATGGGCACCTGCGCATGCCGAACTACAATATCGCTTATGACGGCCACCTGCTGAGAAGACAGGCTGCTGGCATTCACAATAACATCAATAAACTCGGTATCGCTTATATAAACCAGCGCATCTGAAAAACCTCTCTGCTTAATCAGGGTTTCAATGGTGTTTTCGATTTCACAGCGGTTGATTACATCCACCAGTTTCTCCTGGGCTTGCAGGGTAGCGGCATTGGCGGTATCTCCGCTTTCTGCCAGGGATCTGAGCTCTTCTTTCTGCCTGCTCCTGGCTTTGTCACGTTCCAGTCTGGCCTCGGCGAAATAGCCTGAATAGATATCCGAGCTGGCATCTATCGATGCTTCCATCGCCTGATCCAGTTCATCCTCACCCTTTACATAAACAGCTGCACCCGGAATATCCTCCGGTTCCTCGCTGCCATCGGCAGTAAAAAGGACTCCGGCTCCGGTCAGGTCACCTGCATCTCCCACTCCTCCTGAATTGTACTGCAATATGCCAACTGCGATAATAACCAGTACAAGTCCAAGGACAATAACCTGTTTTCTTTTCATACCCTTCCCTCCAAAACCAAGCATACCGATTATTTGTGTTTCAGAATCTGGACCCGGTGTTCGGGAACTCCCAGGAGCGTGCAGACTGCGCTGTTGAGTTCCTGTTTGACCAGGAAATCATCGGCTCCCTCTGCCACCACCACGACCCCTTTTATCTCAGGTATCTCCACCTTCAGGATGACCGGTTTGTCATCACCTGATAATGCAAGTTCACGCCTCTCGCTGCTTTCAAGGGATATTCTCTCAGTTTCTTCATCGCTTCTGCTGTTCAACTGGTCATTATATGCAGGCACCATCTCACTGCTTGAATCAGCATAGATCATGACCTCAACCTTTCCAGCCCCTTCCACCTGCGAAAGAAGGTTGGACAGTCTCTCTTCGAGGTTCACGATGATATCCTCACCAATCAGACCGGATGCCTGTGTCCATTGGCTTTGATCTGTATCAGGTTCCGAAGATGGCACCTTGGATGCATCCCCCGAACCTCCCGGCCTTGTAAAAAAACCACCTGCTAAGATGATTATTACGCCAACCACCACAATTATGACCAGATTTTCAAATGTGGTTAATTTCTTTTTCTCCCCCTCTTTTTTCTCCTTTACAAAAAAAGACGTTACCTTTTTCATGTCCTTCACCTTCCCTCAAAGACGCTACTGTCCACAACAACCCTGTCTTTATCAATCCCCAGCGTCTGGGACAATTCTGTCCTGATCCTCTCCTCCAAAAGATTGCTGAAAGCTTCATTCTCATTGCCCGGACGGGGACCCACTTTAATATACAGTTCTCTTATGGCACCATAGTCACTGCTTCGACTGTTTTCTTGAAGAACCAGGTCTGCCCCTATGACCATGAAGTCCTTTTCTCCCTGATACCGGTATTTCACATCTGAGATCAAAGACTGCCTGTATATCTCCAGTAACTGCCTGGCATCTTCCTCCTCCAGACGTTGTATCCTTCTCTCCATCTCCCCCTTCGACATGGTCACATAATCATTCCATGCCACCTCCTGTATTCTGAAATCACCACCAAGAAATCTGATCACAGGCCCGGCAATAACAATGGCGACAACCAGGCCGCATACAAGCTTCACATATTTATTAAGACTCCCTTCCGGCGCAAACTTTTCTGCCAGGGAGCATATGACCGAAATGGATATAAGGCTGATGATCCATACTTTCAATGCCTCCAAGAATCACGGCCTCCCTTTCGAATCTCATAAAAATCCGGTGCTGCTCATCAGTGTTCCGGTCAAAAGGATCAGTACAAACAGCGAAGCACCCATAATTCCTATTATTACGGACATACATCCTGCTGCTTCCTCAAGAGCGCTGCAGATATTGTCATCCCCCAAGGGGGATCCAAAGGCAGCTACAAGACGATAGACCAGCATGATGACCAGCATCTTGATAAATGGTATCGCAAAGAGGATAGCCAGCCCGATAACCGTAACCACCCCGGCCGCGTTCCTTACGGCATGTGTGCAGGCAAGGAGGGTTTCAGCGGCATCGGACATGTTCTTTCCCGCTACGGGCACCAGGGTCCCAATAGCGAATTTTGCAGTCTTCACAGCAGCAGCATCCACTGTGCTGCCCGACACCTTCTGGAGGCTTACTGCGATGGAAAACACCAGTGTAATGGCTCCAGTTACCCATATAGCTATTGTCTTAAGCAGCTTTGCGAGATTCTTCAGCCTGAATCGGTCCGAAATGCTGTCCACCAGGAACAAAACCCCCGCCATAACGGACAATGGAAGCAGGATGGTTTTGAACAGATGGCAAGCAACATTGACTCCGGCCAATACCAGTGGTTGAAGAGCCGTGGCCGATACAATCTGTCCGGAAGCTGCCAGCAGAGCGTATAATGCCGGCATTGCGATAGATGCAAGTATCTGCATGGACTCTATGGTTCCCTGAGCCATCCTCACTGTGCTTCCGAAGCTGGCAGCCGCTATTACAGCCATCGCACCGTTTACGGCAAGCTTAACCGATTCGTTGGATATCCCTTTCTCCCTTGGCTGGAGCCCCTTAAACAGAGCAGCCACAAGCATTACGGCAAAAAGCTCCAGCATTAAAATGACGTTTCCCTTAAATTCCTTGCCCAATAGGTCTAATAGTGCAGATGGAAACCTCCCCAGGGGATCCATGGGTCTGCCCTTGGCCGCGTTTTCCAGGATTTCATCCACACTGAAATCATAGTCCAGGTCCCCGGCATCATCCAGGGCTCTGTCCACCGCTTTTCTGATAGTGTTGACCTCATCATTGTTCAGCTGTCCATTCAATATCTGGTCCTGTATCTGGCTGGTCTGATGGCTTTCCTCAGCAAAGACCGGTTGTGTCAGAACCAGCCAGAATAAAATACAGAAGACCAGACCTGCCTTCCCTATTAGCTTCAAACCTATTACCGATTCTTTTGCCATCTTTGGTACGCTCACCCGTATACTCATATAATGGTTGTAACCATCCTGATCAGCGCTGTGGCAATAGGTGCAGCCACTGCCAGCATCATGATCTTTCCGGCTATTTCTATCTTGGATGCAATGCTATTCTGTCCTGCATCCCTGCAGGCGTCTACGGCAAATTGCGTAATATAGGCCATACCCGTGACCTTAAGGATTGGAACCATGAGATCTGCATCAATTCCAGATTTTTTAACACTTTCATTGATCAGTTGTATAACCCCACCGGCTTTACCGGCAACCATTACCAGCGCCAGCGCGCCAAATGCCAGCCCGATGAGCATGCCTATTTCAGGCTTTTTTTCCGAGACCACAACTGCAAGGACAGCGCCCACAATACCCATTCCCGCAATTCTTATCAATTCGGTTTCCATGGCCGCAACATCACCTTTTAATTCTGGATAAGGCACTGCCCTCATCAAAATCCGAACAGTGCCTTTACGGTGTCAAACAGATTTGCTATCTCCTTGACAACCAGCATCAAAACGACAACAAGCCCGGCCAAGGTTGTCATCATGGCCTGTTCCTCCCTGCCGGACTTATTAAGTACAATATTCAATATGGATACCAGAATACCTATTGCTGCAATTTTGAAGATCAGATCCACGTCCATTGCACTACCCCTATATCAGAAGAATAACCGCAGCGGCTCCAAGAAGCGCCCCCAGATTTCGGTACAATCTGCCGGTTGTCTCTGCTGCCTCTTTCGCCTTTAATTCCATGGCCGACACCTTTTCCTTTTCCATACTCAAAACCGCGTGCTGCATCTCACGATCGGACTTTCCCAGTAAATCTCCAAAATCCTTGAGTAACTCTATATCATCATGAACAAGGGGCAGTGTAGCCGAAGCCTCTTCCAAAGCCGTTTTCCATGCACTTCCAGCATCCAGGCTCTGTTCCTTCAATATGCTTCCCGATCGGTCAAACACCGGCGTCCAAACCCCTCCGTAGTTCCCTTTTACCAGATCCTCAAATGCCTTATTCAAGGGCTTTCCCATGGCGCATATCTCATTTTCCAGAAACAGAAGAATATCTTTAAGCTTCTGAAGCGCAAGCTGCCTGGCTTTCAGCTTCTCCGAAAACTTCATGCCCATGGCAGTGCATCCGAAAAACACCATCATACATCCCAAAAGTTTGATCATTATGGTATAGCTGGTTTCCATATGTATCTGTCACCCTTATCCACCTTATTCCATTCTGTATCCCCAGAACGATGTAACGTTCAAAACCGCCTTTGTCGATCAAAAAACCAAAACCCGGACGCTCTCTGAGATCTCCAATATCATAGGCATGGGCTGTAGCAACTATTCTCGCACCGGCGTTCCATGCCATTCTTATGCTTTCAGCATCCTGTCTTGTCCCCAACTCATCCACCACTATAACAGCCGGCGACATGCCCCTTAAAACCATTTCTATGCCTTCAGACTTCCTGCAACCGTCCAGAACGTCGGTCCTCGGCCCGCAATCGTTTTGAGCAACACCCCTGTAGCAGGCGGCAATCTCTGACCGTTCATCCACTATGACTGTACGAAGCCCGGCAAAATCCGCCTTTTCCGATCCGGTACTTATGATTCTGCAGATGTCTCTTAATATGGTGGTTTTCCCGCACCTGGGCGGCGATATCACCATTGTATTGTAGATATCATTCCTTCCAGCCCTGATGAATGGAAAGATCTCTTCCGCACAGCCCTTCAGTTCCCTTGAAATCCGGATGCAGACCGATGAGATATCTTTCAGTCCTTTAATGTTTTGTCCCTGATATACGACCTTACCGCAAATACCAGCCCGGTATCCGCCTTTCAGGGTGAGAAACCCCCGGGCTATATCGTCCTGATAGGCATATATCGAATGCTCACAAAGCCTGTAGAATAGCTCTTCAACCTCTTCACGATCCACATAAAAAGCAGTTTCGGGCTGGCTTGTGAAGGATCCGTCCTCAGCAATAAAGCGGTCAAAACCGCTGAAAACCCCCACGAGAGGCATACCGGCATTGATCCTGAGTTCTTCAAGGCATGGTGCAATTTCAGGACTGATCCTATCCACAACCCTCTTTATACGATCCGGCATATAATTTCTGATCCGGCTCAGATCATCGTTCTGATGCACCTTGTCCATACCCATCAACCTTCTTTTGTAGACATGGGGACATGCTTAAATCTATGCTGGTAGCCAGGCTGATATGTATAAAAAAACCACTGTTCCTTCAAACAGCGGCTTCTCACCCTTTACACGGGTCGTATATTTCTATTGGTAAGGAAAATTATTTCTTCAGAAAGGTTTGATAGGTGATGGAGTCATAGACGGCATCATTCTTGATAATGTTGTACCTGGTATCGCTGTTCCACTTTTCCAACTCGCTATTGTACCATTCAGCCTCTCTGGTGGTCTCCAGATAGGACTTTACAGTGTCCCTGACATCATCCAGCTCTGTGCGGCTGTCTATTTTCACAACAAAAATGACCATATCTGTATCCACTATATCCGAATCCCCGGCTTTTCCTTCAAGGGCAAAATCAAAAAGATCCTTAAAATAAGGGAATTGCAGGTAGGCGCTGCTGTTTACAGTCAGTTTTCCCGGCGGCAGATCCGAGCCCTCGGTACCCTCTTCAGAGTAGTCGGCTATAAGCTGATCCATGTTTTCCCCCTGACGGATCTTTTCGAGAATTCTTTTCGCCGTGTCCATCTTAACATCGATCTCTTCCTGGGTCAGGGTGGTTCCGGTTGTGTCAAACTTGCTGAGCCAGATATAGCTTATTTCAGCGCTGTCATACTGTTTAGGGCTGCTTTCGTACTCAGCCCTTATCTCTTCCTCAGTAATCTCTGCGGGGTTATAGTATTGCTTCAGGTATTCACTCCTGAACTTGTCGTTCACCTTGGTGTTCTCAAGTATTCTTCTATACTGATCCAGCGTCAGGCCGGTGGACTGCTGCACCCACCTGGAAAAATCTTTGTCTGATACATTAAGTTGCTGCTGATAGGTGAAAAGGGTATTGTTTACCTCACTTCTCACGCTGCTGTCAACAGTTATACCCATCTCCCTTGCCTTGATAAGCTGTATCATATATTTCTTTGAGGTTATCAGTGTTTCGTTCTTGGCAGATTCCCAGGGGTTCTGTCCGCCCTCTGTTTTCAGCCAGTACTGCTCCTTCTCCACATCAGACTTGCCCGAAATACCCCAATCCTGCTCGGATTTTATTATCTGCTGGCGCAATAAAAATTCATATTCATATTTCTTGATTCGGTGTCCGGCAACGCTGGCAACATAACTTCGGGAATCGATCAGATACCAGATCAGAAAAGCTGCTATGAGGATAACCATAAGTGTTACCGCTCGGATAATTATAGTCTCACGTTCTGTACGAATCAGCTTTTTCTTTTTGCTGCCCCGATCAATTTTATTCTTTTTATCCATAAATTTCACCCTTTTATACGAGCCGGTCAGTTTATTCTGCCCCGCTATACAAACATTATTATAATCAATCAGCCAGTTGACTTCAATTTCACCAGGTCATGTAATAGAATCTTAATATTTTTGAGCATCTCGCCTCTTTCCTGGTTCTTTATCCGATAGGTCAGGTAGGGCTGCCTGCCTGCGCTGAACAGGAGGTGTCCCCGCCATTTTCCTGTTATCTCCATAATAATTCTAGGGTCTATGGATACCTCGCCGGAATAGCTGAGGGTCACGATATCGTTCTTCTCCTTGATGGAACTTATGCCCAGGGAGATTGCCATGTTTTTAATCAAGGCTATATCTATCAGGTTCCGGGTCTCCTCAGGTATGTCGCCATACCTGTCAATAAGTTCGTCCAGTATATCCATGGCTCCCTCTTCATTTTCCACCGACGCAATGGATTTATACATATCGATTCTTTGATCCTCATCGGGAATATACCGGGCATCAATATGGGCAGAAACCCGGAATTCAACACTGGTCTCAAGGCTTGCCCGTTTTGGAAGCTCGCCCTTCATCTCGGTGACGGCCTCGTCAAGAAGCTTCAGATACATGTCATAGCCCACAGTCTCCATATGGCCATGCTGTTCCGGACCCAAAAGATTCCCGGCTCCGCGGATCTGCATATCCCTCATGGCTATCTTGAACCCCGAACCGAATTCGGTGAATTCCCGTATGGCCTTCAGGCGTTTTTCGGCAGTCTCGTTAAGGACCTTGTCCTTTTTATAGGTCAGGTAGGCATATGCCAGGCGATTGGACCGGCCTACACGCCCCCTGAGCTGGTATAGCTGGGACAGACCAAGCCTGTCGGAATCCTCTACTATTATGGTATTCACATTGGGCATATCAACACCCGATTCAATGATGGTGGTACAGACCAGCACATTGAACTCCTTTTCAAGAAAGGATTGTATCACCTGTTCCAGCTCACGCTCACTCATCTGACCATGGGCAAAGCCAACCTGAGCTTCCGGAACAAGCTTTTGTATCTGAGCAGCCTTGGACTGAATACCGCGAACCCTGTTGAATAGATAGAATACCTGACCCCCACGAGCCAGTTCCCTGTGGATGGCATCCCTTACAATATCTTCCCGGTACTCCACAACATAGGTCTGCACAGGATATCGGTGTTCGGGAGGATCCTCGATGGTGCTGATATCACGTATACCCGTCAGAGACATATTCAGTGTTCTTGGTATGGGTGTGGCAGAAAGGGTGAGAGTATCCACATAAGGATACCTGTTCTTGATGGTTTCTTTATGGCCGACTCCAAAGCGCTGTTCCTCATCCACCACAAGAAGCCCCAGATCTTTGAACCTGACCTCCTCAGAAAAGAGCATGTGAGTCCCAACAATGATATCAATCCGGCCGGCTTTAAGATCACGTATTATGGCACGTTGCTCGGCACCAGTCTTAAAACGGCTGAGCATTTCAACCCTCACAGGGAATCCGGAAAATCGCTTCTTAAAGTTTTCAAAGTGTTGTGAACATAAGACGGTAGTAGGTACCAGAAAAGCCACCTGCTTGCTGTCCATCACCGCCTTGAATGCAGCCCTTAAGGCTACTTCGGTCTTGCCGTAGCCCACATCCCCGCATAGCAGCCGATCCATTATCACTTCAGATTCCATATCCTGCTTGATCTCTTCAACGCATCTGAGCTGATCCGGCGTTTCTTCATAGTCGAAGGCTTCTTCAAACTGCCTCTGCCAGACCGTATCGGGAGAAAAGGCATGACCCTTCATGCTTTTTCTTTCAGCCTGAAGCTTTATCAGAGAAGCAGCAAGTTCCCTTAATGATTCCTTTACCCGTTTCTTTGTTTTGACCCACTCGGTGCCGCCCAGCTTGTTCAGCCGGGGCTCACGGCCTTCAGAACCCACATATTTCTGGATCAGATCCATCTGGGTCGTCGGAATGAAAAGGGAACCGCCATCCCTGTAGGATATCTTCAGGTAGTCCCGCCTCAGCCCCTCCACTGTAAGCTGTTCCATGCCCTGATAGATGCCTATGCCATGAGTCTGATGTACCACATAATCCCCCGGTTTAAGATCGGTATAGGTTTCAATCCGCCTTCCCCGAGCTGGTGCTTTCCTTGGAGTTTTTCTCATGCTCCTGGCAGTAATATCGCTCTCGGTCACCACCACAAGCTTCTCATCACGATAGACAAACCCGCTCTGCAGGCCGCCTGAGCCCACCACGACAGAAGATCCCTCAGGCCAGATTGTAAAATTTCTGGCATCTTCAGCCGGTATATCTCTGTCCCGGAGCTCAGCCATAAAACGGCTGATCCTGTCCTCCCGGGAAACAAGTATGAGTATTCTGTACTCCTGGTCTGACCATTTTTTGATATCCTCGAAGAGTAAATCCATCCTCCCGATGTAAGGGCTGATACTGGCACCATTGACATGTAAACAGGCTGCAGGATATGACGTTAAAGATCCGGATCCCTCAAGGGATGCAAGGGTTATGACGGGATTCCTCCCAGCTGAGTCAAGAATGGTATTGGTGTCAAAGAGAAGCTCATAGGTCTCACCCAAAACCATACCTTTTTCGGTGAGGACATCACTCAGGTCATGAATCTCCTCCTGTTGGTTTTCTATCCTCTCACGGGTTCGTGCAGGCTCCTCAAAAAACAGGAGGTGGCCTTCTCCGGTGTACTCAAAGAGATCGGCCTTATCTTCTAAAATAAATGGAATAAACTTGTCAACCCCTGTAAAGTAGTGGCTGTCCTGCAATTTATCCATATAACCGGTGATATTCTTGGAAAGAAGGGGCCTTATATCTTTGGAAACCCTTTCAAGGGTTCTGTTCAGGGCTTCCTGCATACGACGTGTTATGGCGGGAATCTGGCTGCGGGTATATATGATCTCCCTGGCTGGAAAGACCGTCATCTGCTCAATCGTGTGAATGGAGCGCTGGGTTTCGGGGGAGAAGACACGAATTGAATCCACTTCTATATCAAAGAATTCTATACGGCAGGGCAGTTCAGTGTTGATAGGGTATATATCCATAATGCCGCCTCTTACGGCATACTGAGCCTTCCCCTCAACCTTATCCACCCGTTCATATCCCATTTCCAGAAGCTTCTCTTCCAGGCTCTCAATCCTTGTTTCCCCACCTGTTTTTAGCTCCAGTAAGTACCTTGACAACTCATGGGGCGGCATGAGTTGATGAAGAATCGCTTCCGCCGAGGTCACCACGAAATCGTAGTCACCCTCCAGGATCTTAATCAGAGCTGTTATCCTGTCATAGGTCTGTTCAAAGCTTCTTGCCTCTACATCATAGAGCATGATCTCGCGGCTGGGAAGGTATATGGCTCTGTCCCCGGTAAGCCAGGACAGGTCGGTCAGGGCCTGCCTTGCCTGCATCTCGTTCCAGGCCACATAAATCCCCTTCTTGCCCGATTCACTGGCTGCCCACCAGGCCAGATGCCGCTTTTGGGATTCGGATACCCCGGATACAATTAGCTCGTTACCGGGGTGAATCTTATCGATTAATGTTTCTAGACGGGTTGATGCTGAAAAAAACTTGTTTAGTAGTTTCATCTGTCTCATCCGTTATACTTCCCCATAGCTACCTCAACTGATGCACAAACCATGGTAGCTACTGCAAGAACTGCCTTCTCAATGGCTTCATTGACCAGGTGCCTCTCCTCATCCGTAAATTTGCTCAACACAAAACTGGACAGATCCATTTGAGGAGTTGGCTTACCTATCCCTATCCTGACCCTGGGAAAATCTTCGGTCTTAAGAAGGCTGACGATGGACCGCATTCCATTATGGGTTCCCGGTCCTCCTTTCTGTCTGATGCGAAGCTTTCCCGGATCCAGATCAATATCGTCATAGATAACAATGAGCTTACCCGGATCGGCTCGATAATAGCTGAGAATCTCAGCCAATGACTCACCGCTGTTGTTCATATAGGTCTGGGGTTTTACCAGCATGACCTTTTTTCCCTGTATCATCCCCTCGGATATAAGGGCTTTGTGCCTGGACCTGAAATGGGTCAGGCGGTACTGTGTAGCCAAAAAATCAATGGTTTCAAACCCCACATTATGTCTGGTCATATGGTATCTGGTCCCTGGGTTTCCAAGGCCTGCTATGATATGCATGGTTTACTCTCCTACTGTTGTGTGAAAAGTGTGGAGATGGATATGTCGCCATATATCCTTTCAATGGCTTCAGCAAAGATATCAGCCACTGAAAGAATTGTAATCTTACTGATCCTCTTCTCTTTCGGAAGTTGAATGGTATTTAAGGCAACCATCTCTTTGATGACAGAAGTCCTGATCCTATCTATGGCCGGTCCAGAGAGAACCGGGTGGGTGCAGCAGGCATATACTTCGGAGGCACCCATGTCGGACAGGGCATTGGAAGCAGTAACAATAGTACCGCCGGTATCTATGAGATCATCCACCAGAATTACACGTTTTCCCCTGACATCACCGATGATGTTCATAATCTCACAGACATTGGCCTTTGGTCGCCTCTTGTCGATAATAGCCAGAGGAACCTCCAGCTTTTCTGCAAATTTTCTTGATCTTCCCACACTGCCTACATCCGGGGAAACCACCACAACATCATCGACCTTCCCCTCGAACTTCTCCATAAAATACCTGGCCAGGATGGGGGAACCCATCAGATGATCCACAGGTATATCGAAAAAGCCTTGCAGCTGCGGAACATGAAGATCCATGGTAAGTACCCTGTCGGCCCCTGCCGTGGTGAGGAGATTAGCTACAAGTTTTGCCGATATGGGATCCCTTGCCTTGGCTTTACGATCCTGCCGCGCATATCCGAAGTAGGGCATGACCGCTGTGATTCGACCGGCAGAGGCACGTTTGAGTGCATCGATCAGAATCAGCAGTTCCACAAGGTTATCGTTTACCGGCGTGCTGGTGGACTGGATGATGAAAACATCGGAACCCCTAACCGGTTCGTTGATACTGATAGCCGTCTCACCATCGCTGAAACGTCCCACCACCGATTCACCCAGGGGCAAGCCGATCCTCTGGGCGATCTCCTCAGCCAGTTCGAGGTTGGAATTTCCTGCAAAGATTTTTATGTCCTTTCCGTGAAGATTCATGTCAAGCTAAACCTCCAAAATCATTCATCTTTTATCAAGACCTTTCTTTTTAACCCAATCGCTGATTATAGTCTGCCGGTTACGGGCGATAGCAAGGGCATACTCAGGAACCTCATCTGTAATGGTGGATCCTGCAGCGATATATGCAAAGGGCCTCACCTCAACAGGCGAAACCAGGTTGACATTGCATCCTACAAAGGCGTGGTCACCCACCACCGTCTGGTGCTTATTGGTGCCGTCGTAGTTAACCACCACAACCCCGCATCCCATATTGACATTCTTTCCGACCCGTGCGTCCCCGATATAGGTAAGGTGGGATACCTTTGTATTGTCTCCGATCTCTGATTTCTTTACCTCAACAAAATCACCGATTTTGACATTGCTCCCGATTTTGCTGCCAGGCCGCAAATAAGCAAAAGGACCCACTTTGGTCATAGATCCAATTTGTGAATCAAGGATTACTGAATTCATAATATGAACATCATTCCCAACAGTACTGTCTGAAATGCGTGTATAAGGACCAATGAGGCATTGTTCGCCTATGCGGGTATTGCCTTCCAGCAAAGTCCCCGGATATATGACAGTATCCCTTCCAATTTCCACTTTGGGCCCTATCACCGATGTTTCGGGGAGAATAAAGCTGACACCGTTTTTCATGTGTTCATGGATGATCCTGTCCCGCATGACCTTTTCGGCCTCAGAAAGCTGTAAACGATCGTTGATCCCCAGGATCTCGGTACAATCGTCTATAAGAAAAGCACCTGCCGAGCCATTATCCGACAGTATCACTTCAATGGTATCGGTGAGGTAGTACTCACCCTGGCTGTTTTTATTACCCAGCCTGTCCAGTGCCTTAAGCAGCGCGGGCACCTCAAAAAAGTACATTCCCGAGTTGATCTCATCAATGGCTCTTTGTTCCTCTGTGGCATCTTTATGTTCCACTATGGAGCTGATCATTCCATCCTGATCCCTGACAATTCTTCCATAGCCGGTGGGATCTTGGACACAGGCAGTGATGACAGTAACCTGATTCTTATTGTTCAGATGTGCCTCATAAGCCTCCCTCAGAGCCTTGGCGGTAATGAGGGGCGTATCGCCATAAAGAACCAGCACAGTTCCTGTCTTTCCTTCCAACAGGGGTCTTGCCTGCATCACTGCATGACCGGTACCCAGTTGCTCCTTTTGCAGTACAAAGGCAATATCCTTAACCGATTCCCTCACTTGGTCGGCCTGATATCCAATTACAGCAATGATTTCATCGGAACCAGCCTTTTTGGCAGCATCAATAACATAATCCAGCAAGGTCTGTCCGCAGATTTTATGCATTACCTTGGCGGTGTTGGTTCTCATCCTTGTTCCCGCTCCGGCTGCAAGAATAACGGTAATCAAATCTCGCATAGAAATGCTCCTTTCAATGGCACTCCAATAATAATTGTTTCATATTCGGCCATTGTTTTCAATTGTCCAGACTTAGAATTCAAGGGAAAATAAATAAGGCACTTAATATATAAGTGCCAAAAAAATAAACTGAGTTGGTGTTATTCTATGCCGGTAAGCGCTCCGGCCGCTTCTTCCTCCGCAAGCATCGACTGATACTTCTCCAATATCGCATTTTGAACCTTGTTTCTGGCATCAGCATTGATTGGATGCGCTATGTCTCTGAACTCCCCTGCAGGAGTCTTGCGGCTCGGCATGGCGATAAATAGACCGTTCTGACTTTCAATAATCTTAATGTCGTGAACGACAAACTCGTTATCGAAAGTTATTGACACTACAGCCTTCATCTTTCCCTCGGCCTCTACCTTCCGAATTCTGATATCTGTTATCTCCATTTTTAGCAGCCCACCTTCCGTTAATTACATGTAGATTTGGTATAATACATAATACAATATTTCGGCATAAATTTCAAATATCCTTCTTATTTATAATTTTTAATAAAAATTTATTGCATATATTTTCCTGTTTACTGGAATACTTCATCTGGGAGCCTTGTGTCTATCCTGTCCACTGATATATAATCTATCTGGCATAATTATACTGGAGCGTGTATCAATGAATAATCCCTTTATATTCGCGCCGGGAAATATTACCGTCCATATGGTGGGCATTGGCGGCATCAGCATGAGCGGCCTGGCTGAAATATTAATGCATAGAGGAATAAAAGTCACCGGATCTGATCTCCATGAATCCGATATGACCAACAAGTTGAAAAACATGGGTGCGGTTATCTTCCCGTCCCATGATGCCTCAAACATATCGGGGCAGAATCTGGTGGTCTATTCGGCTGCCGTTCCACAGAACAACCCCGAGCTTGTTGAAGCCCGAAACAAGGGAATTCCTGTAATGGAGAGGGCGGAGCTTTTGGGTGTGATCATGGATCATTTTCAGCAGTGCATAGCCGTTTCCGGAACCCATGGAAAGACCACCACCACCTCCATGATATCCCAGGTTATGCTGGAGGGCGGGCTTGACCCCACCATTCATGTAGGCGGGATGCTGGATACCATCGGGGGCAATACAAGAATAGGCAGCAGCTCATGGTTTATAGCAGAAGCCTGTGAATATAAGGATAGTTTCTTAAAATTCAGACCGTCTCTGGCGGTGGTTCTGAATATTGATGCCGATCATTTGGATTATTTCAGAGATATTGATCATATTCGATCCTCATTCGAGTCCTTCCTTTCCAATGTGAGAAATCCAGGAACCATTATTCTGAATTTTGATGATCCCCAGACCCGATTGCTCTCCAAATCACTGACCAGATCCTTCGTGAGCTATGGTCTGAATGCTTCGGATGCAGACTGGACCTCAGAGGATATCTCCTTTGAGAACGGCTGCGCCAGTTTATCGGTCTGCCATAAAAAGACATCCTGGGGCAGGATAAAACTATCAGTGCCCGGCACGCATAACATCTCCAATGCGCTGGCCTGTATAGCCGCCTGCCATTCCATGGGCATTGCACGGACTTCAATTATCAAAGGTCTGGAAGGGTACAAGGGTACCCATAGAAGGCTGGAAGACAAGGGCATGAAAAACGGTATCCGGGTTATGGACGATTACGCCCATCACCCAACAGAAATACAAGCCTCATTAAGTGCCGCCCGGGCTCTGGCAGCAGGCCACTTGATCTGTGTTTTTCAGCCCCATACCTATACCAGAACCTATGAGCTTCTTGACGATTTTTCACGTGCCTTCGCACTTGCGGATACAGTGGTCGTAACCGATATCTATGCAGCCAGGGAGAAGGATAACGGCCTCATCAATGCCCGCACCATAACCGAAGGTATAAACAAGAATACTGGCAATGCAGTATATGTTTCGAGTTTTGATGAAATTGTCCGTTTCCTTGATGAAAACGCTCAGACCGGGGATCTGGTGATCACCATGGGAGCCGGGGATGTCTACAGAGTAGGCGAGCTGTATCTGTCCTTTGCCGGTTCACCATAGACGCGTTACCAGCACCGTCATGTCATCCCGGACACCCTTGCCCCGCAGTGTGGATTCAGTGAGTATCATGTCGGCCATCTGCTGAGGGTTCATCGTATCAATGGAGGATATGAACTTCTGCAAAGCCGTTTGTCCATTATTGCAGAATGCATTGTAAACACCATCAGATACCATGATCACAAAATCTCCCTCGGCAATTTTTGGCACGGCAGTTTCCACTTCCACACTATTTAACTCTCCATCAAGGCCTGTCCCGGTAATCTCGCTTATGCCCGACACATTTCTGATGTAGGATGGTGCTGCTCCCAGCTTGTAGAACTTCAAGCTGCCATCTAAAAGGTTGATGGCGCAGGTGTCCAGAGTGGCAAGGGGCTCCCTGTCGCCTTTAATGCCTAAATACATCCTTATCAGCTTAATGGCAAAAGCAAGATCCACTCCTTCGTCCATCAGGTATTCAAGCATTTGTATGGTGCTTTTGCTGTATCGCTCAGCCTTGTTGCCGCTGCCTGTACCATCACTGATGGCGCTGATGTGAAAGCCGGATCCATTGATGAAGAAGGTGAAGCTGTCCCCTGATACGGGGGATTTTTCCATTGAGAGCCGGGCTACGCCCGTTATGGTTCGGAATCTGGGCTTATTCATGTATCTGAGGACTGAATATCCCAGCATATCCCGCCTCATCTCTCCAACCCTTACCATCTGGCTACCCAGAAAGGATTTTACCGTGTTGTCCAAAAGATCCATGTTAATCCGGTGAATTCCCTCGCAGACAAGATCGGCTGAGATTCTGGAACCGCTCTCCGAACCAATCCTTATGTCCGCAACAGGTATGCCCATGCCTGCAGCGGTTTCAAGAAAGCTTTCCTCTATTTCATAATCACGGCTCCTGTGTTCCACAATGGATCTGGCAATACTCATAATACTTCCCGAAATGATGCCGGCCTGTTCAGCAATGCGCTCCCTAGCGTCATTGAGTCTGGCGCGCCAAAGCTTCTCAGCCTTATAGATGGTAAAAGCCATACCCAGGCTTTCTACAAACTTTTCATTCCTTGTACAGGATGCGCGAAACCAACCGGGTATCTCCAGCATCCCGGTCTCGTCGGTTTTGAGATTGGACAGAGCCTTTTCCACCAACTTATAGGTTTTGATAAAGTTGGTTCCCCAGCATCTCTCACACAGGGGGCAGCGCCTGCAGACCCTGTCGGCCACTATTTCCATCACCGATTCGGACATGGTTCGCTCATCCCCGGTTTCTTCGCTTAAAAACTCCTGAAGATCTCTGGAAACCCTTGAAAGAGCCTTGCCCAGTATATAGAGCCTGTCGGAGGCTTCCAGGGATGCCCTTTTACCAGCCTCGTCTTCCAGAGCCTTTTGGGACAAGGGTCCCGCCAGATATTCAGACATATATTTCAGGGCTTTCGGTGGAATAAAAAGAAAAATAACGCCCGAGACCATAACACTGTAATATCCAAGAATCATATCACCGTTCAATATGGACAACCCGGTGAAGAAGAGAATAACCGTCGTCCAAAGGCTAACAGTGAAGATTCTCCTCTTAAACGGTATCCCGGCGGCTGCCCCAGCCAGAGCATACATTCCTGGAAGTTCCATAGAGCCGGGAATCCGGTACATGGTCAGCACAAAACCCACACAGGCACCCATGCAAGCACCATAGGCGCTTCCCTTGCTGCGTGCAAAGAGAATAACCATAAGACCCGCCATTATACTGCTCAAATCAAGTTCGCTAATGAACAGATCTTTCAGGCTTATGACGACCAGGCACAGCAATATGGCCTTAGCTGCCGTCAGTCTGCCGCTTCGGCTTAACTGGCCTGCCTTCATATCCACTCTTTGTATCAGAGCCGGCTGTATCAGCACTGAGGCCGAGAACGCAAAGGCCGAGCATAGCAGGGAAGCAACAAGATCGTATACATGGAATCCCTGTATAATGCCCTTAACAAGCCCTGTTACAAGAACAGTCAGACCCAGGGTCACCGAACGGTTGAGTGGTGTGGGCTTAGCATGACCGTTGAGCCTCTGAAAATGGATTACCAGTTCAAATATCAAAAGAGCGGATAACTGGCGAAGCGCCTCGTATGAGCCGGAATAGATGAGGTTTCCCATCATCAGTGATACAGCAGCCAGGATCTTCGCAGGTCCCGTAAACTGGGCGGCACAGTACAGTGCCAGCCCAAAAGGTCTCAGGACTTCAAAAAGACTGGCTCTTGTAAATAAAAAACAGAGAACGATTTCGGTAAGCTGAAAAAGAGTGATCCTGCTAAACCAGTCCAGAATAGTTTTAAAACCGTGAACTCCCACCCTTATTCCCGATGTGTTATCCATCTGTATCCTCCATTTCTCCTCTTTTGTAAAAGGGGCAGGCGGAATTCTCCACAAGTCCGCACAGGGTTATTCCCTGTGCCCATGGCAACAGGAAGGTTCAAGCCGCGCCCGATAAATTATATGTAGCTTGTCCCGGTTTTAGTATTATTGGCGGATTGAAGGGAAATACCATATTGGAGGTGGGAAGTGAGAGGTTGGATGTGGGAGTACAAGAAGGGCTTTGAGGTCTGAGATTGCCGCGCTCCGCTCCCAATGACAATTCGGTTACGTCATTGCGAGGAGCAACGCGACGAAGCAATCTCGTAGATCGCCGCGCTCAGCTTCGCTTCACTCGCGATGACATACTTATGTTTCGCAGAAGTGCAGCACAAGGACTGGGCTTTACAGAATCTCTGGATATACTTTCCCGCTCGCAATGACAGAACAGCATTACCGCATCATTTCATCCAGGTCAATTTTCCCCACATCCTCGGCAATAATGGTTGCCAGCTCTTCATCAGATACGCTTTCCTTACAAGCAAGCCGGTCTGCATGAATAGTCAGAAGCTTTTCAAAAAGATTTCGAACCGTTCTTGCGTTGGCAAAACTGTCGGTACGGCCTTCGTGGAGAGTCTCAAGCATCTTACCGACTTTTTCTTTAGCTTCGTCAGTGGCTTTATATCCGTTCTTTTCACACATCCTGTCAAAAATCGCCATGAGCTCCTCAGGGGAGTAATCATCAAAATTGATATACTTGTTAAAACGTGACTGGAGACCCGGGTTGGAGTCCAGGAATTCTTCCATTTTATCGGGATATCCTGCAACGATGACAATAAGGTCATCCCGGTGATCCTCCATGGCCTTAAGAAGTGTATCCACCGCCTCATAACCGAAATCATTCTCGCCCCGGCGGGACACCAGCGAATAAGCCTCGTCGATAAAGAGCACTCCGCCCATGGCTTCATTGACAACCTCCATCACCTGTGGGGCTGTCTGCCCAACATACTTGGCTACAAGGCGTGAACGATCCACCTCAACAAGATGTCCCTTGGACAGTACACCAATCTCCCGGTATATACCCGCAAGAAGCCGGGCAACAGTTGTCTTACCGGTTCCGGGGTTTCCTGTAAACACCAGGTGCAGGGACATATCCACCTCGGGCAGACCTCTCTCCTTACGAATCTTCATTATCTTGACCATATTGGTCAGGGACTTAACATCATCCTTGACCTTTTTAAGACCCACCAACCCATTCAATTCATCCATGAGTTCCTCAAGGCTTTTGCAGGGGGCGGCATCCTCAATCTCCTCGTCCTTAGGAAACCCGTCGCCGGTACCGTACTGAACCGGAGGCTCCTGGTCCTGGCCGGGAAGATCCCTATCTTCCACTATGGACATTCTGTTCCTGGTATAAAGATCATCATAAACACTGCCAAGGGCATCAAGGGGATTGCGCCTTAAAACGCTGTCCATTTCATCAAGAAGTTTGTTCAGATCATTATAATCCATCTTTGTTTTTTTTGGATCGTCCATGGTTCGCCATACCTCTCCATCACTCAGCTTAAGGTGCATCCTTGCCGTGATAACACCTCAGATATCACCGCTGGGGTGACCCGTCAAGTGTCCAGCTTGTCCAGATCGATGTCCCGTATTGATGATACCACAAAATCCGCTTTGCTAGTATCCTGCTTTCCTGAATTTGGGTTGAGAAAAGCAATCACCCGCATACCGGCACTTTTTGCGGACTGCATGCCCAACTCTGCATCTTCAATGGCGACACAGGATCCAGGATCAATCCCCAGAAGCTGTGCAGCTTTCAGGTATATCTCAGGGTCGGGTTTGCTCCTGGTGATGTCGTCGGCCGTAACCAGAACATCAAACCAGGGCATCAGTCCGGTACTCTTCAATATATGCTCTGCAAGGAATTTTGGGGATGACGTGGCCAGGGCTATTTTCAAGCCACTGTCTGCAGCTTTTTTAATCAAATCCCTGATACCGTCAATTGGCTCGATTCGCTCTTGGAAAAAGCGTCTTTTTTTGTATTCCTGATGCCTTTCCAGCATCTCCTCAACTGTGGCATCCAGCTTATGTCTTTCCTTGAGTATGGGCCACATGGCCTGGTTTGTAACCCCGACAAACTCATGAATCTCGTGTTCTCTCGGTTCCCCGCCGAAGCTTCTCAAAACCTCAACGGCAATCTCGCATTGGATGGGCTCGCTGTCGATAATCACACCGTCCATGTCAAAAACTAAAGCCTTAATCATATAATCCCCTTTCTAAGCAAATAGTCATATCTTTTTAAGTCTGGCGAAGCTTTCCATAAGCCTTTTCATTCCATAATCATCAAATTCAATATCCAGCCGGTAATCACCGCTTTCCAGAACCTTCTTTTTCACTGTACCGGTTCCAAACTTCTTATGCATCACCCGGTCGCCCACGTTTACGCTTTCGGCATCCTCCTGGGAGGCTCTGTTGAATGCCTTTATCCTGCTTTTCAGGTCACTCAGATCCACTGTTTTGCCCGTATTTTCAGGCCAGTCTCTCAAAGAGGTCTTCTGTCGCCCGGTATGATTAGCGCTTCCCTTTGTGAGGGAGTCCGGTATTTCTTCTACGAACCGGGATACACGGTTATATGAAGTACTTCCAAAAAGCATGCGACATCTGGCGTTTGTGAGAAAAATCTCCTCCCGGGCACGGGTGATACCCACATAGCAAAGTCGTCTCTCCTCTTCCAGCCGATCCTCCTCCATGAGGGATCGATAGCTGGGGAAAACACCTTCTTCCATGCCTGCAATGAACACAACAGGAAATTCCAGACCCTTGGCACTATGGAGTGTCATGAGAACCACCCGGTCCCCTACCTCCTCGGTGTCATCAATATCCGCTACCAGGGATATATGAGCTAAAAAATCCTCCAATGTGGGCTTCTCATCAGTATAGAGAGCAAATTCCCGGGCTACCGATATGAATTCCTTGATGTTCTCAATGCGGGTTCTCGATTCATTGGTAAGCTCCTTTTCCAGTTCCCTGACAAGACCGCTCCTGTCCAGAAGAATCTCGATGAACTCAACCAATTCCTCCTCCCGGGAGAGAATCTTCATCTTCTCAATAAATCCGCAAAATTCCAACAGGTTTCGTGATGCCCTTGAAAGCTCTGGATAGTCCTCCGCATGTGACGCTATCTGATACATGCTGACCCCCTGTTGGGAAGCCAAAAGCTCAATCCTGTCCAGCGTGGTTTTCCCGATTCCCCGCTTGGGGACATTGACGGCTCTGGAAAAGCTGATATCATCATCGGAGTTTTGGATCATGCGAAGCCATGCTATAACGTCCTTGATTTCTTTTCGGGCATAGAACTTCAATCCCCCGTAAATCTTATAGGGTATACCCAGTTTCATGAACGCTTCCTCAAAAACACGGGATTGGGCATTGATCCTGTAAAGGAGAGCCATATCACTATAGCTCCTCCCCGAAGCCCGTAAAGTGCGCATCACATCGGCTATGTAATAGGCCTCGTCACGCTCATCGGCGGCTTCATACCGGTTCACCAAATTCCCCTGTGTATTTTCGGTCCAGAGCTTCTTCTGCTTCCTTCCGGAATTGTTTTCAATGACATTATTGGCGGCTTCCAGTATGGTTCTGGTGGAACGGTAGTTTTGCTCAAGCTTAATTACACGGCAAGGTTTGAAATCCTTCTCAAAGTCGAGGATGTTTCGCAAATTGGCTCCTCTCCAGCCGTAGATCATCTGATCGTCGTCGCCCACCACACAGATATTTCCATGTGTGGTGGCCAGCATTTTGACTAGGATATACTGTGCCGTATTTGTATCCTGATATTCGTCCACATGGATATAACGGAATTTCGACGAATAGTATTCACGTATCTCGGGAAAATCGGTCAGAAGCCGTATAGTGAAAAGAATTATATCATCAAAATCCAGTGCGTTATTGGATTTGAGTTTTTGCTGGTAGAGTTCATAAATCCGGGCTACCTTACCAAGACGATAATCCGATGCATACATCTTTTGAAAGTGTGCCGGATCAATGAGTTCGTCCTTGGCACGGCCAATTTCGTGGAGTACCGAGTTCGGTGGAAAATTCTTATCGTTGATGCCAAGCTGCTCCAGGCAGCTTTTTATCAATGTCTGCTGATCATCGGTATCATAGATTACAAAGCTTCTGTCAAAGCCTAACTTCTCTATATCCCGCCTGAGGATCCTGACACAACAGGCATGGAATGTTCCCACCCACAGGTCGTTGGCATCGGATCCTATCAGCTTTTCAAGTCTCTCCTTCATCTCACGGGCGGCCTTATTGGTAAAAGTGATGGCCAGTATGTTCCAGGGGCTCACTCCCATTTCCTCAACGAGATAAGCTATCCTGTGAGTAAGAACGCGGGTTTTTCCCGATCCGGCTCCCGCCAGGATCAAAAGGGGCCCCTCGGTATGCAGAACAGCCTCTCTCTGTTGCTCATTTAGGTTCTCCAAAAGCATGGTTAGTTACCTCCGTGTTTATGTTGATTGGATGAACACCCCTAACCGATATTATATATAAAACGCCCTTCCAAATCAAACACCTGTTCGGAAATGGCACGGCTTTTCGGTGGCGTCTTTGGTCATTCAAGTATAACATCCGGTCACCCATTAATAAAGACCACATTGTTCCCAAATACAGCCCTTCTTGAGGCAATCCGGCAAGAATAGCAAAATGGACATACTCCTTGCTTCCTGCTGATAAAATGTGGCTTTTGACACTATGCTACGGTTAAATGGTTTTCGGTAAAACAAAGGAGCTGTCCTATGACAGCTCCTTTATTACTATATTTTATAAGGTGGGGGTTTGATTTGCTCTATTTATTTGCTGCATTGTTTAGCGGTCCGTTGCTGTATATGGTCTTTCAACTCAATATAGTTATTGCTCCAAATGGCGCCCAAGGAAGTTTGCGGCCGACTGGACAAGCTTTGTCTCTACCTCGCCCATTTTCACCTTGGGATCCATTGAAAGCATCAAAACAGCACCTATGGCATCCCCCTCAGAGATGATGGGAGTAATAACCTGGCAGGTGTATTTTGCATTTCCTTTTTCGTCGGTAATCACTGGCACCTTTGTGCTGTCGGCAGAATCTGCCACAAAGGTGTCCCTGTTTTCAATGATCTTTTCAATATCCGGACTCAGCTGTTTTTCAAGCAAGTCCTTTCTTGAACCTCCAGATACGGCTATGATGGAGTCACGGTCAGCAACTGCAATAATATGACCACTTGTATTATGAAGGGATTCCGCATAGGCTTCGGCAAAATCACCCAGTTCACCTATGGGCGAGTACTTTTTGAGTATGACTTCTCCCTCCCGGTCGGTGTAGATTTCCAGCGGATCTCCTTCTCTGATTCTCAGGGTACGTCTGATCTCTTTTGGTATGACTACCCGGCCCAGATCGTCTATTCTCCTTACAATGCCGGTTGCTTTCAAAATTTTTGCCTCCTTTCATGCAAGCTGTCAAAATATCAACATTCATAGTATTGGAGGAATTCCTTATTTTATGCAGGCATGAAAAAAGAGAGCCCTTGGCTCTCCTTTCGAATTCTGTTCTGTCAGACACGCTCCAGATATTCTCCGGTTCGCGTATCAATCTTTATCTTGTCACCTGTATTCACGAACAAGGGTACCTTCACCTGAGCCCCCGTCTCAACAGTAGCCGGCTTGTTGGCTCCGGTGGCTGTATCTCCCTTGAATCCGGGCTCGGTATGGGTAACTTCCAATTCAACAAACATGGGTGGCTCTATACCAAATACATTTCCTTTGTATGAGAGAATCTTGCAAACCATGTTCTCCTTCACAAATGTAAGCGCATCGCTTACCTGGGAGAGGTTCAGGGGTAACTGCTCATAGGTTTCAACATCCATAAAATATGCCAGATCCCCGTCATTATAGAGATACTCCATATCACGTCTGTCTATGTGAGCCCGCTCAAATTTATCGGTAGGGCTGAATGAACGCTCTATCACACCGCCTGAAATAACGTTTCTAATCTTGGTTCTTACAAAGGCGGCACCCTTTCCAGGCTTAACATGCTGGAACTCAACCACCTGCCAGACCTGTCCGTCCATCTCAAATGTAGCGCCGTTTTTAAAATCACCTGCAACTATCATGTCTGAAACCTTCCTCTCTCAACTTTCCATTTTATATTAAATCAAAAATATGGGATATGCAAGCCTTATTACAGTACTATCATCTCTTTGGTACTTCCCGTCAGATTTCGAGGTTTTCCGTCTTCCAATACCACCATATCCTCGATGCGCACTCCGCCAAGACCTTCAACGTAGATTCCCGGTTCCACCGAGAAAACCATGCCGTCCAGAAGTGTATCCTCTGATTTCACAGATAACCTGGGTTCCTCATGTATCTCAATACCCACTCCGTGGCCCAGGCTATGTCCAAAATTATCACCATAGCCTTCCAGGGTTATGATGTCCCTTGCAACCCTGTCTGCATCCCGAGCCTTCATGCCTGAATGCAGGCATTCCAGTGCAGCCAGCTGAGCCTCAGAAACAATCCGGTATATCTTCTTCATTTCTTCGCCCGGATCCCCTACAAATATTGTTCTCGTCATATCAGAACAATAATTGCGGTAAATAACGCCAAAATCCATAATCAGAGCGTCTCCCGGCTTAATCTTCCTCTCGGACGCTGCCCCATGACACATGGCTGAGCGCTCTCCGGAAGCCACTATGGTAGCAAAGGACGGACCGGAGGCACCTAGCTTTCTCATCTGGTATTCAATCTCAGCTGCAAGTTCCATCTCTTTAATCCCGGGTCTGATAACCTTCAGAACCTGGTCAAAAACCTGATCCCCCAGCTTAACAGCCTGGGCTATGGCTTCTATCTCCACCTCATCCTTCCTGATCCTCAGAAGGTCGATAGCATCTCCTAGGCTCTCAAGCCTTCGGGCATGGAGCAGCTTGGTCTTAAAACGTTCATATTCCGAGTAACTGAGATTATTCCCCTCAAACCCTATGGAATCCATGCCTTCATCGGCTATAATCCTGTTCAGGGTAGTCAGGAAGCTTTCGGTGTGCTCCACAACCTCAATACCCTCAAATACCTGCTCCCCTGCCTGAATGGTGTACCTGAAATCAACAACAATCCAGGCTTTCTCCCTGCCGATGAGAAGGTAGGAGGTGGATCCGGTAAAGCCTGAAAGATAAAAGGTGTTTGCACGCCCTGTAACAATCAGGCCGTCCAGGGATTTTTCCGACATAATATTTCTGATTCTGTTTATTCTTTCATTCATGAGATACCTTCTTTCTGATTCTTAAGCCTTCAGGCTCGGAGGTCAGTCCCGATGGCTGGGTGCAGGTTTGGCCCCTTCCAGTTTCTTTACCAGAGCAAAAAGGGCTGCCGAATAGGAATCCGCTCCCAACCCGCTTATCTGTCCCATGCATACGGGTGCTATGACAGATCTAGCTCGGAATTCCTCCCTGGAATGGACATTGGACAGATGAACCTCCACTGTGGGCATTCCCACCGCAGCAATGGCATCCCTGATGGCATAGCTGTAGTGGGTATAAGCTCCGGGATTTAGAATCAGACCGCTGCATCCTGCCCTTGCAGCCTCGTGGATACAGTCTATGAGAGCCCCTTCATGATTGGATTGAAAAAAATCAATCTCCACGCCGTATTCCTCAGCCTCGCGTTTTAGTCTGTTTTCTATGCTCTCCAGGGTCATGTCTCCATAAACCTGTGGTTCCCGGGTTCCCAGAAGATTCAGATTGGGTCCGTTTATCACTTTTATTCTAAGCATGTAAGAACCCCCTTGCTCTAAAAAGCATTATTACTCCATCATTTTATATTATTTGTTTTTTGCGGGCAAGGAAGACGTGCAAAATATGACTAACCCGATACCAGAGCCGATCCCCGGCATGCTTCTATCAGAATCCGGCGGAAGAACTGTTGGTTTTCAGGATGATTGGAAATGATATAATGAGTAATGGTACTTCTTACCGGAATCCTGAACTTGGGGAGGCTTGCAATGAAGGCATTTTTAAAGCTGGTTGAGATACAGACAAAAATCGCCAGTGTAACTCCCTTTATATGGAGTATTGTTTATACGGGATATTATTTTGGTAGCCTGAGGTCAGATCTTATTTTGTTTTTCTTTGTCTCCATGCTCGCCTTCGATATGTTTGCCACAGCCCTGAATAATTATCTGGACTGGAAACGGGCAAGAAAAAGGCATGGCTATAATTATGAAATGCATAATGCCATTGTGCGCTACGGCATGAGTGAGAAAAAAGTCATCCTGATCATGGCCCTTCTCTTTTTTGTCGCCGTAATTTTTGGACTTCTTCTTTTCTTAAACACTGATGCCATTGTGCTGTTCCTGGGGATGGCCTGTTTTCTCATAGGCATCCTGTACTCCGGCGGGCCTCTTCCCATATCCAGAACTCCGCTGGGTGAAATTTTTTCAGGGTTTTTCATGGGATATGTCCTGCCCTTTATCGCTATCTATATTTCTCTTTTCAATCAAAAGCCCATCCTTTTGGCCGTAGAAAATGAATTTATCTCAGTTCTCATCAACTGGAAGGTGATGATTCCCGCTACTGTAGCTCTAGTCCCCACAACACTTCTCATTGCCGGGATCATGTTGGCTAATAATATTTGCGATATTGAGGATGACATGGCCAACAGGCGCTATACCCTTCCCATATATATTGGGAAAAAGCGAGCCCTCATCATTTTTGATATGCTCTACATCCTGTGCTATCTCGATATCCTTCTTGGCATCCTGCTGGGATACCTGCCCGTCCTGTCTCTGGCAGTCCTCGTTCCTTCCCCCTGGGTATTCCGGAACCTTCGGGCTTTCAGCAGGATACAGACCAAAAAGGACACATTCAAATATGCGGTGAACAACCTTATTCTTGTGATGGTGCCACTGATTCTAAGCGTCCTGCTGGCACGGTTTTTCATTATGTAACTCCGGGACAGTTCTTTTGTTATGAAACAACAGGGTCAGTTCTTATTTAGAGTCATGCTTAATGGCTGTATGGTCACGAAATTTATAGGTTCTGATCGGCCGCAGCTTCATACATCTTTTTAAGTGTGAGAGCATCCTCAGTCATCACATCCCTGGACTCGCTTATGATGATGGGGTCGATACCCAGTTCAAGGATGGCTTCGGCCAGCGGAGTGAATTCCGGGCCATACTGGGTGTCCGCAAGGGTCCAATGCTTTTTCTCTCCTCCCTTTCCCACCTCAACCCGGCTGAAGTGCATATGGACAACCCTCATCCGTTCCTCACCGAGTTCCTGACCCACGAATTTCAAAATGTCCATATATTCCTTCCTGGTTTTTAAACCACCGCGGGTAAGGGCATGAACATGTCCGAAATCGATGCATGGGATCAGGTTGTCATCAAGGCTGCAGAGCTCAACAACCTCGAAGATGTTCCCCAATTGACTGTGCTTTCCCAATACTTCCGGGCAGATGGTGATATGATCCAGCTTTTCAGCCCGTACTTCGGCAAGGGCGCTTATTAAAGTGTCTTTGGCGATCTCAAGTGCAGTATCCCTGCTTAGGCCTGAAACATACCCGGGATGCATGATGATGCGCTCGGCGCCCATAACTTTTGCGATACGAAGGGTATCAAGTATATATTCGATGGATCTCTCCCTCTTCTTTTTCTCGGTGCTGGATAAATTAATATAGTATGGGGCATGGATGCTCAGGCGGATATTGTTCTCCCTGCACTCCTCCCCAATCCGGGCCGCTGTTTCTTCCTTGAGAAGAATACCTTTGCTGCACTGATACTCATAGGCGTTAAGCCCCTGCTCCCTCAGCCATTGCGGCATTTGCCAGGAATGTTTATAACCTTGTTCATAGAAACTTTTCGAGTTGCCTGCCGGTCCGAACCAAATCATCTTTTCTCCAACCATTGATGAATTCCTATGTTTCATTATATCAGTATCTCTGTCCTGTGTGCCATCGCTTACCGTTCCAATTTCTCTTTTCATTTATTATGGGCAGCCGGACTATAACCAAACATCCAAAAACCCCCATTTGTTTGCCATACATTGTTTCACATGGTAGAATTCTTAATAAACTGAGTACAGGTAGGAAGGGGAGTTGATATGGCAGATCCTGTTCCGGTATATGAAAAGCAATATCATGTTGGCCTGGGAGATGTTGACTTTCAGAAGAAGCTGAAAATAAGCGCACTGTTCAATTTTTTCCAGGACATTGCAAGCCTCCACGCTGAAGACCTTGGTGTAGGTATAGATAGATTGATGAATGGTTACGGTGTTACCTGGGTACTTACGCGGATAAGGGTGGACATTAACAGAATGCCTCACCTGGGAGAGGACATCATTATTGAGACATGGCCCCAATTACCCAAGAGGCTGGAATTTGACAGGGATTTCAAGGTTCGTGACTCCTCAGACAACATACTTGCCCTCGCAGCATCCACCTGGATCATTCTTGATATCGGGACAAGGGAACTGAAGAAAACCGAAGCCATCCCCATCAATTATCCCTTCAACCCCAGGAGCAGAGCCATTGATTGCAGGCTGGGCAGGTTCAGAGCCTCCGGAACACCGGAAGTTGCCTATCAAAAGGTTATTGGCTACAGTGATATTGATATTAACGAGCATTTGAACAATTCAAAATACATTGACTTCATCATGGATTGTTTCAGCCTGGAAGAGCACGGGCAGCATGGCATTAAAACTTTGGAGATCAGTTATCTGAATGAGGCTCTGCCCGGTGACAGACTGACCCTGTATAAGGATTTGACAGCTTCTGATACAGGTCTTGTCTATGTTGAGGGATGCAATCAGAATAACATTAAGTCCTTCAAAGCCCAGCTTACCATTCAGCCCCGCCCTGAATCCTGACGCTTATATTTATAAGAGAGGTGTAATACCTTCAAAACATCCACCAATGATGATTACCTTTTGTGCCTTGGCGAAAAAAATACGTGAGGATAAGACATGTACAGATTTACCCAGGCTTATCACAGGCTTTATGAGTCCTATGGTCCCCAGGGATGGTGGCCATTGATCAGAGAAAGCCGGGACGGCCTGAAATGCCGATATGAACCCGAAAACTCAACAAAAGAGCTAAACAGGCAGGAACGCTTTGAGATATGTGCAGGGGCAATCCTGACCCAGAACACCAATTGGAGCAATGCTGAAAGGGCTCTTGCCAGTCTCGCCCAGTCCGGCATTCTTAATCCCGATTCCCTTGCCGTCATGGAACAGGAGTTAATTGCAGGCCATATCAGGTCCAGCGGTTACTACAACCAGAAGGCCAAAAAGCTTAAAGCCTTTGCCCAGTTTTTTCAAGGCAACCCTCCCCCGGATCGGAAGCTATTTCTGTCACAATGGGGGCTCGGGCCTGAAACAGTCGACGATATGCTGCTCTACGCCTACGATCAGCCGGTGTTTGTTATCGATGCTTATACCAAAAGACTCTTTTCCAGGCTTGGACTATGCGATGCCAAGGTCACCTACCATGAACTGCAAAACAAAATCATGAGTCATCTGGAAGAGGACATCCTTATGTACAAGGAGTATCATGCTCTGATAGTCAGGAACGCAAAGGAACATTGCCGCAAGTTGCCGGAGTGCAGGGGGTGCCCCCTCGAAGACATCTGCATGCATGCACGGCTCACCGGCGAAACCTGACAGCACCATGAGCCCTATACTTCACCTAGATTCCAACTAAGACACTCCATAATCCTCTTCACGGAAGCTGGATCACCTTGTTGTTTTTCGATTCCCTGTACAATACAAAGCGGTTGCCCAATACCTGTATCACATCCGCTCCCAATTCCCCGGCAAGCGCATCGGCAGCCTCCCGGGCAGTCAGCGGCGAGTTTCGCATGACACTGGCCTTGACCAACTCCCTGGCCTCCAGAGCCTCATCGAACTGCCGTATGCTATTTGCCTCCAGACCGTTCTTTCCCACCTGGAAAATTGCCGGTATGTTGTTAGCAAGAGATCTTAAATAACTTCTTTGTTTCCCCGTCAAATTTATTTCCCCTTATCAAGTGTTTTTATCATAACCGTTCCAAAGCATGCTCAGGCTTAGGTTAATCAGGGTATATAATCAAATTCTATCTCTCCCATGCGGACCGTGTTCCCTTCCTGGATGCCTTTTTTCTCCAGCTCTTCGATGACGCCAATATTCTTAACTGCACGTTGAAAGTATTGCAAAGATTCACGGTCATTTAGGTTGACCGAACCCAGGATCTTCTGAACCCATGGACCCTCTACAACAAAGATGTCATTTTCTCTTGTGACAGTAAAGGGAGGCTCCTCTTCCTGAACCTCGACGACGGCCTCCCTGTAGGATGGATCAAACAGGATGACCTCAGGTATTTCCTTAAGCCTTTCATAGGCATACCTGATCAGTTCATCCACTCCTTTTTTTGTAGCTGCTGACAGGGCGAAAACACGGTATCCCCTGCCCTCCATCTCACACTTGAACCTCTCCAGCCTGGACATGTCGGTTAATGCGTCAACCTTGTTGGCGGCAATGATCTGGGGCCTTTTTGAAAGCTCCGGATTGTATTTTTCAAGCTCACGGTTGATCACGTCAACATCACTTATGGCATCCCGCCCGTCAGCCTCGGAAATATCAACTACATGGATGAGCAGCCGTGTGCGCTCAATATGCCTTAAAAACTGGTGTCCTAACCCTGCACCCTCATGGGCTCCTTCAATGAGGCCGGGTATGTCTGCCATGACAAAGCTGGCTCCCTCACCCAGGGATACAACACCGAGGTTGGGAGTAAGGGTGGTAAAATGGTAATCGGCAATCTTGGGTCTTGCTGCCGAGACCACAGACAGCAGCGTTGATTTTCCAACATTAGGAAACCCAATCAGGCCAACATCGGCCAGAAGTTTCAGTTCCAGTACTACCATTCTTTCCTCTCCGGGTGTGCCGTTGCGGGCAAAATTGGGTGCCTGACGCGTCGGAGTGGCAAAATGCTGATTGCCCCATCCGCCCTTTCCACCTCTAACGATGATCTCTTCCTGACCTTCCCTGGACAGATCCGCAAGAATCCTGCCGGTTTCCTTGTCCTTTACAAGTGTACCCAGAGGCACTCTAACCACAAGATCCTGACCGGAACGGCCACTGCAATTCTTGCCGCCGCCCCTCTCACCATTCTGTGCCACATACTTCCTTTTATATCTGAAGTCAACGAGGGTTCTTAAGCCCATATCAACCTCGAATATGATATTGCCGCCGTTTCCGCCGTCCCCTCCGTCGGGACCACCATTGGGTATATATTTCTCCCTGCGGAAGGAAACGGTACCATTGCCGCCGTCACCCGCCTTCAGGTAAACCTCAGCCACATCAAAAAACATCCAAAAGCCCTCCCCGGGTCATCCGTTATATCCACTCAACCGGTTTTTTAGATATTAAACAAAGAGGGACGATTCCATCGTCCCTCACAAAACCTTTTCGTCTTAGCTGTAAACACTTACCTTTTTCCTGGTCTTGCCAAGCCTTTCGAATTTCACCCTTCCGTCTACGAGGGCGAACAATGTATCGTCACTGCCTATTCCAACATTTGCACCGGGGTGGATCTTGGTACCTCTCTGTCTTACCAGAATGTTACCTGCCAGTACATACTGACCATCTCCACGTTTAACACCCAGCCTCTTGGACTCACTGTCACGGCCGTTCTTGGTGCTACCCATTCCCTTCTTGTGAGCAAACAATTGCAGATTTATTCTTACCATTGGTTACACCTCCTTATTCATTACGCGCAAATGCCTTGCATACTGCATTTCAATTTGTTTTAAACCAATCTCCAGGGTTTCAAGTATTACTTCAGCTTTAGCTAAAATATCGGGGGATATATCTTGGGGAAGCATCATCTCAAGGCTGCCGTCGGACTCACTGTAGTCATTTATGCCGCACAGCTCAACCAGTGATCCGATGGTGGTATAACCGATGGCGGATATGGCTGCGCATACCAGATCATATTCTTCCTGCCGGTTGGCACCGGCATGTCCCCTAATCTTAAAACCCCTTATCAATCCATCTTTCGAACGGTAAATCGTCGCTTTTGTCATGATTCTTTCTCAGGCGTTGATCTTCTCGATCTGCACCTTTGTGTAGGGCTGTCTGTGTCCCTGCTTTCTTCTGTAATGCTTCTTGGATTTATACTTGAAGACAATGATCTTCTTTGACTTACCATGTCCAAGAATCTTTGCAGTTACAGTAGCCCCGCTGACTGTGGGATTGCCCACGTTCAGGCTATCGTCCTTGGATACGGCGATAACCTTATCGAATACAACCTGTTCTCCCTCATCGGCAGACAGTTTTTCGATGAAGAGGGTATCTCCTTCCTGGACTCTGTACTGCTTGCCCCCAGTCTCTATTACTGCATACATAATGGTGCACCTCCTCCTACCAATCTCGCCGCAAAAGGGACAGATCCGACCCTGCAAAACCAGGGAAAAAATCTGGTTTAGAACCCTTTTTCGTGCGGTTGCCGTTATATTCTAACACAAGGCTATTCCCATGTCAAACATTTTTAGGCCGCTCCTGCCAACGCTTTCCGCTAATATAAGGGCTTGATTTTGACCTGATGATGAATGCTATTCCGCGGACTACCCAATCCGCACACCAGAATATCCAAATGCCGTTGAGACCCCACCCGGTATGATGAACCGTAAACCACGCCCCCAGCACCCGCACAAACCACATGCTAAGAACCGAAACAACTGTTACAGAGGTGGAATCACCGGTGCTCCTGATGCAGGAAGGCAGAACAAAGGCGATGGGCCACAAGAAGGGCATGACCACTAATACAATGTGGAGCACTGAAAAAATCATATCTTTAACATCCTCGGGAGGGGAATAGAATTGTACAACCACGGGAAGCAGGGGCACCATGATCAGGGTTGTAGCCATGAGCAGCAGGACGGTATAACCGGTCAGCAACCTGATAGTTTTTCTAAGTTCCTTCCCATAGACCTCTGATCCTATGGCTTGTCCCACAATGGTCACAGCCACAAGGGAGAGGGAACTGCCGGGGATATTGATCAGTTCGGTGATAGATCCGGCTATACTGTTGGCGGCAAGCGACGCAGTTCCCAAAGCCGTAACAAAGGTCTGTATGATCAGTTTCCCACCGTTAAATATCAGCCCGTCGATACCGGCAGGCACGCCAATTCTGAGTACCGGGGCAATGATGTCCTTTTGCGGTTTCAAGGACATTTTTCGTATATTGACTCCATCATTATGATATAGTATGAACCCAATGAGAAGGGCCGATGCAATTCGTGATGTCAAAAGTGCAATTCCAACACCGGACACTCCCCATCCCAGCAGGTAGATACAAAGGGCTCCAACACCAACATTGATCACATTGGACAGGATGGAAATCCTCATGGGAGATCGTGTGTCTCCACTGCCCCTCATGACCCCGGCCGCCATGGAAAAAGCGGCAAGGAATGGATAGGACAGGGCGGAATAATTCAAATAAACCTTGGCATATTGTTTAACTTGTTCTTCTGCATCACCAAAGAGGAGGTTTACGGTTGTTCCTCCAAAAATGATGAAGGTCAGACCGCAGGCTATGGCGCTCAGTACGCAGACCACAGTAGACTGGACAGCAGTTCTGTTGGCGCGTTCCATATTTCCGGCGCCTATGCTTTGTGCCACCACCACCGTCGCTCCTGTGGCAAATGAGGTGAAAAGGTTCATGATAAGGTAGTTCAACGACGTTACAATGCTGACCGCGGATATGGCCGTCATGCCAACACCGCTTACCATCATTGTATTGACCATGCCAATGGTCGTTGCCAATGCCTGTTCGATAAGAACAGGCCATAGGAGTCTGAAGAAAAATTTTCTGTCGAACATCTGTACACCTTTGCCCTATGCCCACGGAGCCGCATTTAATTGAGGATTACGATAATTATACACCATAACGGCAATGATGGGGGATTTACCGACAAAAGACCCCGTTTTTTCGGAAGTATTTAATAAGTGGGAAGGTTATCCAGTAATCTGTGGAAATATTGTTTCTTTTAGAACCCTTCCTGCATGCTGAACGGCTTTAGCAGAACATGAAGGTACGGGTATACAGTGGACAATGGCAGTTGTCTTTATTATAATAATAATATCGCGCAAAAACATCCATCGCCATGTGCTTTGTCTTTTTGCAAATGGGCTGGAATCAGTCTTAAAACAGGCACCAAAGGATATAATGAGGATGGTTTTTGTGCTACAACACATCGAATGTCCTATTGATATTGATTATTATCATGGGCTGATCAAAGGATGAAAGAGGAATTGGCATGAGATCCTACCGATTCAGGAATGAAAGAGTTTACCGTAGAAGAAGAGCATGGGTTATTTCGATTCTTGTGGCATTGATTGCGTGTGCAGTGTTCTTTGTTTTCTTCAGGGGTGATGATAACAGTAACAGCGCCCTTGTTACACCCACTCCCACATCCACACCTCCCGTGGCGACTGAATCTCCCTCACCCACATCCACACCGGAGCCTACACCAACCCCTACACCCGAGCCTGAAGGCACATATACAGAATCCCATGGCTTCCTTCCAGCCATCGGGTCACTTCCGCCCAGCGGCAGGATGGATGAGCTCAAAAAGATGGTAGAGGATTTTGTCAGCCAGCAATCCGGACGGTACGGCGTGACCTTCATAGACCTTGCCACCGGAGAGTCCTTTGGGGTTCAGGATAAGGAAGAGTATATCGCGGCCAGCTCAACCAAGCTGCCGATGGTTCTGCTCCTGTATATCAGGATGGAGGAGGGAGAAGTGAACCCTGACATGCTCCTTGAGTACAAACCTGAACATCTTGAATATGGGACGGGCATAATCCAGAACTCCCCTTACGGGACAGAATACACAGTCCTCAAAACGGCGGAACTTGCCATAAGAAAGAGCGACAATTGCGGCATAAATATGATCATCGAGCTTTTGGACATAGAGAACATCCGCCAGTACATGGTCGACCTTGGCGGCGTGGTATACTATGACAGGCGGCATCGTTCATGCCCCTATGATATTGCCCTCGCATCACAGGAACTCTACAGGCGGTATTTAAATAATCCTGAGGCCTATGAGAAGCTGATCGAGGACCTGGAGAACACCGACTGGCGTGACCGTATCGATGCTCTTCTGCCCGACCATGTTCCTGTGGCGCACAAGATCGGCACCCAGACACGTACCGTCAATGATGCGGGAATCGTATTTGCGTCCCATCCGTATGTCCTTTCGGTGATGACCGATAACGTGGACGTTGGAACAGCCTGCAAAAAGATAGCCGAACTGTCAAAGATGATCTATGACTTCGTTGAAGAATACGCTGCAGCCCCAGCCGAATAATAGTCAGGAGGAATACCATGTATCGCAGAAGAAGACGCAGGCTTAACAAGACAAGGTTTACCATGTTTATATTGCTGCTGACCCTTATCGCGGCTGCAGTCATATATTTATTCAAGGGCGGTCTTCCCTGGAACAGGGACGGGTCCACGGATAATATAAGTCCAACCCCTTCCGGTCAGGTCTATCAACCGGGGAGCAGTTCCGAACAACCCACCCCAACCCCTGAACCAACGCCCTGGCCTACCCCGGAGCCCATGCCCGAGGAGAGCACCGACACTGCGATCCTTAAGGTTTCCTGGCAAACACCGGCGGTTTTCGACGGACCCAACGCCTTTCCCGAATCGGCCTCTGTGACACCCGATGGAAGGATAAAGTATTGGGTGTTCCAGAATAACAAGCCAGTAACCGGGTATAAGCCTGACTACGAGATTTCCTTCGGCACTCCCGATCAGTACGCTGCTCTGGAAGGTATCACCGCTTTCAGGGGTAACCATTACCGCGATACAGCCTCCTGGGGAACCCGGGATGTGAGGGAAAAGAAACTGGAAATCGTATGGACTCATGATATGGGAGCCATCACGGCTCACGGCAGCTACTGGCCTGGAACGGGCTGGACAGGGCAGCCCCTCATCGTCCATTGGCCTGAAACAGAAAGAAACCTCATGAACATCAAGCCCGAGATGAAGGAAAAGGATCTGGTGGAGGTCATCTATCCGGCCATGGACGGCAACATCTATTTTCTGGATCTGGAAACCGGCAAGCCCACCAGGGACAAGATTGAGGTAGGCTTCCCCATGAAAGGAACCGGTATGGTGGATCCCAGAGGCTATCCCATACTCTATACGGGAATGGGGATCAATGAGAACAATGGTAAATTTACTGAGTTTAAATACAATATCTTCAGCCTGATCGACCAGAAGCCCATGTATTCCATTTTCGGACGTGATCCCATGGCCTTCAGGGAGTGGGGTGCTTTTGATGCATCTGCCCTGGTGGACGGAAAGACCGATACGTTCTTGGAAGTAGCCGAAAACGGTCTGATATACAAGGTGAAACTCAATACACGGTATGACCGTGAAGCGGGGACCATTGACATTTCACCGCAGCTTACCAAGTTCCGTTATGAGGATACAAAAAACCCCGAGCAGGGTATCGAAAACTCCCCCGCTTTCTATAAGAACTACATGTATTTCTGCGATAACGGCGGAACCTTCATGTGCCTTGACATCAACACCTTAAAGCCAGTCTGGATCTATGATGTGGGTGATGACACCGATACCACCACGGTGATCGAGGAAACACCCGAAGGCGTATTCCTGTACACGGCAAATGAGATCGACAAGAGAAGCCAGAACAACAGCAGCCCTACAGCGCCCTGCAATATACGCAAGTTCAACGCGCTGACTGGGGAACTGATCTGGCAGAAGGACTATGAATGCTACTATCAGTTTTATATCAACGGCGGTTCCCTTGGAACACCCATCATGGGAAAGAACGACATCTCCGACCTGATCATTTTCCCCATATGCTTTACCGGATCAACAATGGACGGCAAACTGGTAGCACTGGACAAGAAGACTGGCGAAGAGGTATGGGCGAGAAATCTTGCGGCCTACAGCTGGAGCTCCCCTGTGGCCTTTCAGGCAAATGACGGTAAGACCTACGCTGTGTTCTGCGACTATAACGGCGACCTGCATCTTTTTGATCCGAGAACCGGAAAGGATCTGGATGTCATAAGCCTTGGGAGGAATATAGAATCCTCTCCGGCAGTTTACAATGATATGATCGTTGTTGGCTCATACACACCGAAAATATACGGAGTCCGAATAAAGTAAAGAAGTTGTCAAGCCCCCATCGCCTTGACAGTTCAGGAGGGTTTATAATGAATCGAAGAGAACGCAGAAGCGGAAACTATAAAATTTTGGTTACAGTGCTCGTGGTGAGCCTGGTGGTGCTTATTGCTCTATTGGTTTTCCAGGACAGGCTGCCTTGGGTAGAAAACGGTAATGCCAGCGTTTCGCCCACACCGGAGGCGCCTTCTAAAATCCCGCAGACACCGGCACCAACCCCTACGCCAACCCCTACTCCTGAGCCCACACCCACACCCGAGGTGACAGACCCGGAGGCTCTGCTTCTGGATTGGCAGGATCCCCCCTCCTTTGTGAGCAGAACCGAGGGCAACAACCATGCTGTCATCAAGAAATATGCCGATGGTGCCACCATCCAGTACCAGGTTCTCCAAAACGGGAAGCCCGTGGCATATGTTCCGGACTATACCCTTGCCTTCGCATCGGACAGGGCCTATTCTCAGGTGGAAGGCATTACAGCTTTTCGTGGTAATAACTACAGGAATTCCGCCTCCTACGGGACAGCCGATGTGGTGGAGAAGAAGCTTGAAATCGTATGGAGCCAGGATACAGGCGCAATAGTAGCCGCCAACAGCTTCTGGCCAGGTTCAGGCTGGACGGGGCAGCCACTTTTGGTTCATTGGCCCGAGGATGTCAAAAACCTCATGAACATATATCCTGAGATGAAGAACAAGGATTTGGTGGAAGTGATCTACCCGATCATGGACGGCAATATCTATTTCTTGGATCTTGAAACAGGCCAACCCACCCGTGAAAAGATAAGAATCGGCTACCCTATAAAAGGTACCGGTATGATTGACCCCAGAGGGTATCCTTTGCTCTACACCGGTATGGGTATACGGGAAAACAACGGTCAGTTCACCCAGTTCAAGTTCCGGGTTATCAACCTCATAGACCAGACCGAAATCTTTACCTTTCCGGGCAACGATCCCAATGCATACCGTAACTGGGGAGCCATGGATTCATCGCCCATGCTGAACTGGCAGACCGATACCCTTATCCAGCCCATGGAAAATGGAATGATCAATAAGATTAGAATGAATACCAGCTTCAACCCTGCCTCCGGCACCATTTCTGTAAACCCGGAGATAACCCAGTACCGATATAAGTCCTCATACGGTCCCAACAGTTCGGATCAGGGGATTGAAAGCTCAGCGGCATTTTATCGGAACCTTATGTATGTCTCCGATAACGGCGGAACCATCCAGTGCCTGGACATCAATTCTCTGGAACCGGTATGGATCTTCGATGCCGAGGATGACACCGACAGCACCATGGTCATTGAGGAAGAGGAAGATGGTGTGTTCATCTACACCGCCAATGAGGTGGATAAGCGCTGTGCCAATACCAACAGGACTACTGCCCCTGCCAGTATAAGAAAGATCAACGCCCTGACAGGGGAACTGGTCTGGCAGAAGGATTACACCTGTTACTACCGTTATTATATTAACGGCGGCGTACTGTCAACGCCCATTATTGGAAAGAACGATATAGACAATCTGGTCATATACCCCATATGCTTTACCGGATCATCAATGGACGGTAAGCTGGTGGCCCTGGACAAGAAGACCGGTGAAGAGGTATGGGTTCGGGATCTGTCGGTCTATAGCTGGAGCTCGCCGGTTGACTTTATGAGTTCTGACGGCAAGACCTATGTCCTGTTCTGTGATGCCAACGGTGATATGCATCTCATTGACCCGAAAACCGGAGAGGATCTTGATGTGGTATCACTGGGAGCAAATATCGAATCCTCGCCGGCTGTTTACGGCAATATGGCCGTGGTGGGTTCCTACGCTCAGAAGATATTCGGCGTACGCATTAAATAATGCAGGGAACAGTAGTATGTCATTGCGAGGAGGCAAAGCCGACGAAGCAATCTCGTAGATCGCCGCGCTCAGCCGCGCTTCGCTCGCAATGACAGTCTGGATGTGGGATGCGGGAAGTGAGATGTGAGATGCATGAAGGGATCCCGTAAAACAAGGGCACATTGCGATAAAGGCGTTAAAACACCTGTGTGAATGAGATAAAGTCTGTGTTACCGTTTAAGCGCTTCATCGGCTAAAAGAAGCCCGATATATCTTGCCTTTTTCCAAACCAATACATCAAACTTCGTATCATCATGGGGCACATCGGAGCCGTCGCTCGGGGTTAACTCAATGCAGAAGGACGGTCTTAAGAACTCCTGCCTGAACCAGTTCTCAAATCCGGCACCATAAACTGACGGCTCTTCAGACACGGGCATCAGATCATACCCGGTCAGCTTTCCAATGCGCCGGGCAATGGCCTTTGCTCCGCTGATCTCATTCACTGTACCGCTGTCAGCCCAGTAAATCACTTCTCCCTTGGTGTGGAAGGATGCTGACAATACAAACTCATGGGAATGGGAAAGGGTCATCATGGCCTGGACCTCGGGTTCGGTGGCACTGGCAGTCCCCTTGTAGTTTTCAGAGGCCGGCCTCCCCACATCATCAAGTTTCTCCTCCCAACAGGCGGGATACTGCCTGTTCAGATCCACTCCGTTGATATTGGCCTTCCATGCCCGGTAGCCCGATCCCACCATGGCCATTGTTTCAACCTCTTCCCGGCGATCCGCCGTCTTTAGCCCGTTATTGACCAGATTGACCCCGTCGGGATTCACCATGGGAACCACAACCAACGTCACCCTGTTCAGAAGCTCTCCCGGGTCATAACCCCCTAAGAGCTGCCCTTTGGAAGCCTTTTCGGCATAGGTTTCCACCATCTTCATCAAAAAGCTGCTGGTTATATACTCCCTGGCATGATGTGCCCCACAAAGCAGGATCTTCCTGTCCCCTTTTCCCAGGCTGATCACCAGAAGATCCCTGCCCTCAACCGACATTCCCGCTGAAGAAAGTGTGATCAGTTGCGGATAAGCTTCCCTGAGCTTCTGTGCCTCTTCCATCATCTGATCCCATGTATAAGGTGTGTAGGGACTGACAATTGCGGAAGGAGACAGCTCTTCTGAAGGGACAGGATCTGGCGAAGGTGTGGTATAGGGCTTCTTCTCTGGTACCTGCGAAGGCTCATCCCCCACTTCCTCAGGCTGATTGCCAGGTGCCACCGTATTCTCACCTGGCTCAGGCCTGATTGACGGAACCTCCTCAGGTAACCCGCTTTCAACGGGGGGCGCTGATTCATGAGGGGACGCTGCAATTTCCTCAGAAGTCTGATTGGCGGAAGAATCATTCATATACCGATGCATACAGGAAGAGAACAGGCCTGCCATTGTCGCCAGCATGACAATGCATAGGACAATGCACGCCTGTTCTCTCGCAGCTTTGATGAGGTTATTTCTTAATCTATACATATGCCTTATGAAATGTCCATTATGTCAAAATCAAAGGAAGTATTCCACGCCGGCTTCAAAGATCCTCTGATCCTTTTCGCCCGGAACATTTATGAAGGTGTGGTGAGCATAACGCTCATCATGGCCCATTTTACCAAATATACGGCCGTCCCTGCTGGTTATGCCTTCTATTGCCATAACCGAGCCATTGGGATTATAGGGCGCTTCCATGGTGGGGTTTCCATCCGGATCCACATATTGAGTGGCGATCTGCCCATTAAGCTCTAGCTCTCTCAGGAGCTGGTCACTGGCAACAAAACGTCCTTCACCGTGGGATACTGCAACAGTACATATTTGTCCAACCCCGGTTTTCGCCAGCCAGGGAGAAAGATTGGAAGCCACCCTCGTAGTCGCCAGACGTGATACATGGCGGCCAATGGTATTTAAAGTTAATGTGGGACTGTTTTCATCCTGATCCCTGATCTCACCATAGGGTAGAAGCCCCAGCTTTACAAGGGCCTGAAAACCACTTGAGATGCCAAGAATCAGCCCATCCCGCTTTTTGATCAGATCCATGATGGCTTCTGCAAGCAAGGGGTTTTTAAATACTGTGGCTATGAATTTCCCTGAGCCCTCAGGGCCGTCCCCTGCATTGAATCCACCCGGTATCATCATGATCTGGCACTCATCTATCCTTTTCTTCATTTCCTCAACAGATGCGTCCACATCTCTTGCTGTCAGGTTCTTCATAACAAAAAGATCCACCAGGGCGTTGGCCTCTTCAAACTTCCTTTTCACATCATATTCGTAGATTGTGCCGGGGAATACAGGTATGAAGACTCTCGGCCTGGTAACGGGTGCCTTACTTGGATTATCGGCACGAGCCCTGTCCTTGAAAGCATAAGCCGGTACCTTCCCGGTATCTTCATCTGTCTTAGTGGGGAATATGGGTTCGAGGGTTTCCTGCCAGGCTTCCAGCATCTCTTCCAGTGACAGTCTGTTGCCATTGAACAGGATGGCAGGCTCAACAATGGTCTCCCCAATTACCTCGTAATCCAGACCACTGAAGGCTTCTTCCGGATCCACCCAATCCGAAATCTCCAGAAGGATGGAGCCATAATCCAATCCAAACAGTTTTTCAAAGGGCATTTCCTTCAGCCGGGCACCAATGTGATTTCCAAATGCCATTTTTGAGACGGTTTCTGCCAGCCCGCCAAACTTAAGGGCAGAGGCTGCAAGAATACCGCCTTCCTTCGCCAGGGAAGCAATAGCAGAATAAGCTTTGTCTGCCTGTTCAAGATCCGGCAGGTTCAGTTCATCCCTGCCCACTGACACCAGTACAAGGCGGCTGCCCGGATGCTTGAACTCCTGGGAGATAATTGTCTTAACATCAGTAGGCGCAAGAGCAAAGGACACCAGTGTGGGCGGTACATGTCGGTCCATAAAGGTTCCGGACATGCTGTCCTTTCCTCCTATTGCTGCCACCTTCAAGGACAACTGGGCATGGAGGGCACCCAATAGCGCACTGAAAGGCTTTCCCCAACGACGGGGATCTTTGCCCAGCTTCTCAAAGTATTCCTGTAGCGTGAGGCGGGCGTTTCTGTAATCCCCGCCCATGGCTGTCAGACGGGCCAAAGATTCCAGAATGGCATATATGGCACCATGGAATGGACTCCATTTTGATATATGGGGGTTGTAGCCATAGGTCATCAGGGTTCCTGTGGTGGTGTCGCCGTTTTGGACAGGCAACTTGGCAGCCATTCCATCCGTGGGGGTGAGTTGATACTTTCCTCCAAGGGGCATGAGCACCGTTCCGGCGCCAATTGTGCTGTCAAAACGCTCCACCAGACCCTTCTGGCTGCATACATTCAGCCTCTTCAGGTTTTCCAGCCAGGCAGCAGCCGGGTCATGCCTCAGGGCTTCTATCTCTTCGGGAAGCCGGGCAAACGGGCTGTCCTGATTATCAGCATCGGATACCTGAACCGATGCCTTCTGCCTGGCTCCATTTGTATTTATGAAATCGCGGCTGAGGTCAACAATGGTCTGGCCTCTCCAACTCATTCTCAGTCTGTTGCAGTCCGTTACAACAGCCACCTTAGTAGCTTCAAGGTTTTCTTCATGAGCCTCTTTTATGAATGTATCCGCATCCTCAGCCGAAACCACAACGGCCATGCGTTCCTGGGACTCAGATATGGCAAGTTCGGTACCATCAAGACCCTCATATTTTTTCGGAACAGCATCCAGGTTTATATCCAGACCATCGGCCAGTTCTCCTATCGCAACCGAGACGCCTCCCGCACCAAAGTCATTGCACCGTTTTATCATTCTGCTGACTTCAGGTTTTCGGAAGAGCCTCAGAATTTTTCTCTCGGTAGACGGGTCACCTTTTTGCACTTCGGCTCCGCAGGCGGTCAGTGATTCCTCGGTATGCTCCTTAGACGAACCAGTGGCGCCACCGCAGCCGTCACGCCCGGTGCGTCCACCCACCAGGATAACTATATCGCCTGCTTCAGGCTTCATTCTAACAACACTGCTCCTGGGCGCCGCTGCCACAAGGGCTCCAATCTCCATTCGTTTGGCTACATAATCATCATGGTATATTTCTGTCACATACCCCGCAGGCACTCCTATCTGGTTGCCATAAGAGCTGTATCCGTTGGCTGCAGTGTTAGTGATAACCCTTTGAGGAAGCTTGCCGGGCAAAGTATCGGCAATGGGAGTCCGGGGATCACCGCTTCCCGTCACCCTCATGGCCTGATAAACATAGGATCTGCCCGACAGGGGATCGCGTATGGCTCCTCCCAGGCAGGTAGCAGCACCACCAAAGGGCTCTATCTCTGTGGGGTGGTTATGGGTCTCATTTTTAAACATGATGAGCCAGTCTTCCAGGCGACCGTCAATTTCAGCCTGCACCATAATGCTGCACGCATTGATCTCTTCCGACTCGTCCAGATTGTCCAGATCACCTGTTTTTCTCAGGTGTTTCATGGCCAGAGTGGCCATATCCATGAGACAGACCGGTTTACTCTCATCCCTTCCAAGGTCTTCTCTCTTCTTCAAGTATTGCTCATAGACCGATTTGATCTTTTGGGAAACAGGGCCGGTATCAAAGCCAACTGATTCAATCTCGGTCAAAAAAGTAGTATGCCGGCAATGATCCGACCAATAGGTGTCCAGCATTCTCAGTTCGGTTACAGTTGGATCCCGTTTCTCTGTCTCCTTAAAATAGATTTGACAGAGCTTAAGATCTTCAAATGTCATGGCGAATCCCATATCATCCAGCAATTGATTCAGTTGGGCATCTGTCATATCCGAAAACCCGGTGACTCCAGGCACGTCCTGAGGCACGGGATGAACGGTTTCAAGCGTCTCCGGCTTATCAAGCGATGCCTCCCGGGTCTCAACAGGATTGATCAAATAACCTTTGATGGTATGGAAATCTTCTTCAGTCAGATCCCCCTTCAGAAGGATTATTCTCGCCACCCGAATACTTGGGCGTTCTCCGTGGGTCATTATCTGGATGCACTGGGCGGCTGAATCTGCCCTCTGGTCATACTGCCCCGGCAGGAACTCAACCGCTATAATCCTTTCATCCTCTTCGGTCTCAATAACCTCATCATAGACCCTGTCAACAGGGGGTTCTGAAAAAGCAACGGTCTTGGCTTTCTCGAAATCCTCATCAGCGATGCCTTCGCAGTCAAAACGCAGAAGAATCCTGACTCCCTTAAGTCTCTTTATCAGGAGATTATCCCTGATATCTCCTAGCAGTTTTCGAGCTTCAACATCAAATCCGGGTTTCTTTTCAACAAAAATTCTTTTGACAGCCATTGTTTTACCTCTAAAGATCAGATTTACGTCAAACTTCCTGTTTGACTCTCTTATTATAAAGGATAGATCTACGATTTTAAAGCAGTAAATCCGGATATTTTATCCATAAAAAAACCATATTTAATTGGTCAGTGTTCCAATAAACCTACAAGGAATGATATGATATCAGCCATCTACGGGATCTTTCACGGAAACATCCACATAAAGCAGGATTCTCAGAGAAAAAGTGCCCTTCTCTATTGTTATCTTCATATTGCCCCCGTATTGTTCCACTGTCCTCTCTATGCTCTGAAGCCCCAATCCATGGAACTGGGGAGAGGGTTTCCATGTTATAAACTGTTTTCCCCGCCTTTGAGGCTCCTCTTCAAAAGTATTGACAAGTTCCATAACCAGATAGCCGTTTTTATACGTCAGGCTAAGAGAGATACTTTTTTCAATCTCCGGGTTCTTTATCCGGCTGCAGGCTTCAATAGCATTATCCAGAGAGTTTCCAAGAATGGAGCAGATATCCGCCGGCGGGATCTCAAGCCGTGCCGGCAGGATCAGTTCCATGTCAAATTGGATTCCGTTTTGCATGGCGATGGACTGCTTGTTGCTTAAAAGGGCATCAATCACCGGATTTTCCGTATCCAAAACATTTGCCCTATCCTCATAACAGGACAGATTCCTGATATATTCCCCAAGGGATTCCATGTCACCCTTATCATACAGAATCCTCATACACTGGACATGATTCTTGAAGTCGTGCCATATCTCACGGATATGCCCCCTGCTTTCAGCCAGCTGCTCGTAATGCTCCAACTGCAGATTCAATTGCTTTTCCATGAGTATATATCGGTATTCCTTGTTCACCTGCCTCATGAAACCCTCAAACACAGTAAAAATCATTACATTAACATACATCAGGCACATAAGGCCAATAATGGGCAAGTTCACATCTTCCTTCCCGGGATGCAAGATAAGATCCAGTATTACATAGGTGAGTACCAGGCTGATGACCGGCACAACCAGTATCATCAGATGATAGCTGGTCTTGATGCTGCCCACAAAAGACCTTCTGAAATAGGTCACCACCTTGACGGCTATCAGCACCAGCAAGTTTTTAGCAAAAATAATGATGAGCTTGACCCAGGGATTGGTATTGACTTCATTGATCTCAACACTGGTGGCCGATACCATCAGTATGGTAGTTATCAGTTCCAAGAGCGCCATGAACGCCACTACGAGAAGGGGAGAGAATAACCTGGTCATAAGGCCGCCCGAATAGAGTGAAAAGCAGATAAAGACAGCAACAAGCGTTGAACTTATAAGCATTACATACTGCGTGTTATAGAACCATATCCCTACAAAAAACTGGACGGCAAAAGCAGTGACAAGTACAAAAATCTCTCTTATCCCGGGTGTGTCCTTTTTGATAAGAAAACCATTGAAAAAAACAAAAAACAGAATGATCTCAAACAAGGACGTACCGGCCTCTGCTAATATCCATACAAAGTCTTTCATCATAAAGAACTCCTTGCCAGGTAATCGGTATAAAAGTCGAATACGGCCTTGTAACGGCGCACACTGACAGGCAACTGCTGGCCATTTTTGAGCGTAAGCCATGTTCGGCTAATCTGCTTGATATATTGGGGATTGACCAGGTAACTTTTGTGGGTTCGGATAAAATCATATTTTAAGAGCTTTTCTTCCTCATCCTTGATGCCGGCATAAAAAAAATAATCACCGTCTGTGGAGCATAGTCTTATCCGGCGGGAGAGGCTTTCCAAATACATAATGCTGCCAACACTGAGCTTTATGACACCTTCGGTCTTGCTGCTGAAAGAGTATTCGGCACATTTGGCAGAAAAGCGTTCATCAACAGCCTTCATGAACACATTTCTGAATTGTTTCAGAGTCACAGGCTTGATCAGATACCAAAAGGGTTTGTATTCAAAGGATTTCAGAACATAATGTGACAGGGATGTGACAAATATGATGATAACCTTGTTATCAATCATCCGGATCTGTCGAGCCGTCTCAAAACCATTGAGCTGTCCCATCTTTAAATCAAGAAATACGATATCAAAGGGTTTGTTGCAACGATAGAACTCTAATAGCTTCTCGCCGGAAGACATGCATTCCATATCAACCTGTCCGTCATGGTCGATATAAGGCAAGCATTCTCTGCAATATGTGGCCATGAGCTTAAGGAAAGCCCGGTCATCATCGCAAAACCCTATTCGCATATTTCCCCCGCAAAATCTCACATTGTTCTATAAATTATGGTATGTGTCCATTTATTATATCAAAATTGGTATATTTTTTTCAACTTAACACAAGCTTATG
>JAAYTP010000055.1 GCA_012518025.1 Clostridiaceae bacterium | reverse complement strand
TCCAAAAAGCTTTCCACTGTGTCCCCTGCAATATTTGTAATTCCATCCAGATCGATGCCGCCTACCAGGTTTTTTGCTTCCTGGCTCACGGAATCATTTATTTCGTACCAGTTCTCTGTAATACTTGAGAATATTACATCAAGCTGCCCGTTGATAAAGGACATGACAGTCTCCTCAAGGTATTTCGCCCCTTCATCTATAAGCTCCTCGGACTTATCCACCACAAAATCTTTGACACTCTCAATGACGTTGTTGATCAGGTAATCCTTGAAAGTTTGCCATTGAAGGAACCAATGCTTACCGAATTTAATGAGGGGTATCTGCTCACCTTCCATCAGCTTTTGGGTATCCAGCCACGATTCTGCGGCAGCCCAGCTTACCAGCAGAAAATTTTGAACTATGGGCACTCCTATAATGGTCCATCCGGCCATGGATGAAGCAATATTAAAAGTGATGGACAGCTTTTCAGGATCAGAATAGACATGTAGAAGGTTGAAGATCAGCCGTATAACTGTTATTGAGCGCCTTGCCGCGGCAATATTGCTTTCCTCGGAAGATTGTCCGAATATTATGTACTCCACCTCTGCCTTATCAAAGAAGGTTTTATCCAAAGGCCTTAACCAGCCGATATCGTTCTCCAGGACATTTTCAACAGTGGTATAGTTTTTGAAGGCCGAAACGATGTACTCATTCATATAAACACTCTTGATCAAAGATTCGCCCGCATCCTCCATAAGGTCGCCGATGGAGCTGAAAAAACTCCTGATGCTTTCCAGCGCGTTGTCAAAAAAGCCTTTTTCCTCTTCATTTACCGTATCAACACCCTCAATAGGGTCCTCCAGCGGGTTGTGCAGAACAAACTTGTCCTGCTCTGTCATAAAGGCATGCTCTGAAATCCGGGCAAGACTCTCATCAGAACTAACAACACCATTTCTTGATGGTATTGATAATATTTCAAATAGCTCAAAAATGTCATCCAGGTCTTTAATAATGCCCTTTTCTTGATTTTCTTCTCCCGCATCTTCTTGCGATTCATCCTTGCCTTCTGCGATGACCGCTGCTGTGTCCCCCGTCTTTCCCCTTGCGTTTTGAAGGTCGGGGTTCTCGGATTCTTCCTGATGAACTATGCTTTCTCCTTCGAAGGCATTGGCATGCCATATGTCAAACCCCTTCTGTTCTTTCTCTGTTGCGGGAGGTATAAGCTTATACTCTGGAATTACATAGATCTTCCTAGACTTCATATTGGAATAGGTGTCCATATCACGAAGATTTATTTTTAAGTCATTATGATAGGATGTGTTTAAGTCATTACCTGCATACATGCTGATGACTGTATTGCCATCACCTTTATTGTTGATAAGCCCTTCTATCTTCTTGATTTCAGCATCCAAAGCTATAGACATATTCAGATAGGCATCATAGGCCGTGGTAACCGCCTGCAGCCATGCAGAAACCCTGTCCTTATTGTTTTCAAGCTGTTCAAGTATCTGGCCTATATGCTGAGCATCCACGCTGAGAAGCTTTTTATCAAGGTCTGCATTTATCTGTTGGGCGACAGCGCTGTCTGGGCTTTCGCTTATGGCGCTTTCCAACTCTTCCGTATCATCCTGAATCTGCTGGGCCTGTATAATCATGCTCTGCCCCAACTCAATGGCATGGGTACAGTAATTCTCATGCAGTGCCAGATGCTCCTTCAGACAGTATAGAGAAAGCAGCGAGTCATCGGTATATTTGTACATAGTGTTATAGCAATCCAGCACCTTATTGAGAAGCTCATTCAGGCTTTTTATCACCCCGTCAAATTTAGTCTTTTGCTGCTCGTAACGCTTTTTGGCACTGTCATAAGCTGATTTCTTACTGGTATATTCCTTCTCCAGATCACTTATTTGTTTTTCCAATCCCTGGATGATGGAATCTAACTGGGATGAACCTGATGTCTTATCACCGTTTTCTTCGCCTTCATCGTCATCTGAAATACCTGCACTGTTTTTAGCATTTTCCAGTTGATTTTTCTTATTATCCAAGGACGCTTTTACAGAATCAAGTGCGGTTTCTGCGTTTCTATATGCTGTTTCTGCCTGATCATACTCGGGCTTTATTTCCCTATATTCATCCATCTTTTCATTTATAGCATCTATTGTTTCCTGCCTGGGCTTATTATTGTTTTCGTTCTCATTATTCCTTTCAATGAATCCAACGGTAATGGAAGCGAAGTTATCCATTCCATCATTATTATTTATGTTCTCCATTTTCTGGTCTAAGAGCAGCGCAAAATAGATCATGTCCACCCTGATATCATTGAGGATCTTGTCCAGCGCCATATTGCGCTCCACTATCTCCCCTTCTTTAGCAAGGCTTGTCATGGTCTTTAGTTTTTCGAGGAATTCACCCACAGCCTGGATTGGAGCTCGATATTTCATGAATTCTGTAACCTGCTGCTCCAATACATAGGGCTCTGAAAGATTATATATGGGTATGACCTCAACTCGTCTTACCTTGAAGCGGTAGAGATCTGTCACATCGCCCCCTGCGGTCTCGGGGGTGAGGTTATCCGACAGAAGTTCATATATCTCCTTTTCCATGGATTCAACATCCCGAGGATGCATTGCTAACAGGCCAAACTGCTCTTTAAGTTGTCTGTCGTAGGCAGCCAGCATTGACTCGGTGCATAGTTTGAGAGAGGATTGGGCCATCTTGACGGCTTCATTGTAGCGTGCCAAATCCATTAAAATACCGCATAGAGGTATGAGTACAGACAGCAGTATACAGATGAAAACAGTGATACTTCCTTTTTCACGCTTCATTTTGGATGAACCGACCTTTCAAATCACTGGTTCTCTTCCAGCATTTTAAGGGCCTTCTTCAGCGGTGAGGCTATCTTTTTCAAAACCTCTCCGATCTTGCTTTCCATCACCTTTTGTATGATATAATCCGAAATATTGATCATTTCTTTCTGATCATAAATCGGTGCTTCTGCATATCCTTTGATGGTCAGCCAGTCGCCCAGACCGATGAATCTCAGAGCTTGGGCTCCGGGTGTGACGTAATTGGCAGTTATGCTCACCTTTATTCTGCTTGTGGGAAAGCCGTGATGATAACTTACGGATACCTTAGCCTTCTTATCCTCTATTTCTTTCATAAGACCAATGTTTTCAAGATGCTTTTCCGCCCAGTTTTCTGCTTCTGCTGAATCGGTCTTTCTGTTATTGCCTATCGGCAGTATATGCCAATATAGCTGCCGGTTATCGTAACTCTCCCGGCTGTATGAACCTGTTGCGATCTCTTCCTCCTTAAGGGGACTGTGACCCCAAATCATGGATAGCCCTTCGGCCGTTGACTCCGCCAGAGCCTGAATGAGTGATCTTTGATGCAGGCACTCAAAAACCATTATCACTGCCACAACGCATGCAATGACCAGGGGCAAGATGATGATATACTCAATAGTCGCGCTTCCCGAGCGCATATCAGCCTTTTTTATCATTATTTGTTCTCCGTCAGAAGGCATTGCCCAGTTCCATCAGCGCAGGCATCATGCAGATCATGATGATGGCAATAAACATGATCATCAGCGGCAACATGAGTTTGGATGAAGCAGCTTCACCCATTTGCCTGGCCACATTCTTTCTCATATCCCAGCATTCAACGCCCAACCGCTTAAGCTCATACAGCATCTGACCTCCACCAAGCTTCATGCTTTGTAGGAGGATTCCTACAAAATTTGTGATCTCTTTTATCTTGCAACGCTCCGAAAAATCGGTATAGGCTTGTTGCTCTGTTAGTCCTGCCTGAATATCGTTGAGGGTTATGTATAACTCGCGGTATAGTGGAGTTCCAGCTCCCCGGTCGCGGACAATTCGTTCAATAGCCTGCCTGATACTGAGTCCTGCATTTACCAGGAGAATCAGGTTGGAAACAAAATCAGGGAAATCCCTTTTGATACTCATAACCTTTTTCTTGTACTGATCGTCAAGGATCTTGTCCGCCAGGAAAAACAGGCCGATACCTGCGCCAGGAACTATTAAATACCACTCTTCTCCCTCAGCTCCTCCTAAGTATCCCAGCATACCTGCAAGGAAGGTACCTAAGAACAGGTATAGTATCTTTGAAGCCCAGTGTATCTTCATATAAAAAGCGGCATACCGGCTCCCATTAAGCATGATCACCTTTTGATGCAGCCAGCTGAAATAGCGTCCCGAACCATTAAGGTTAAGCCGGTCCACCACCCAGAGCCCTCCCGCTAAGATGGGCTTGAAGAAATACTGTTTCTTGTCCAGGGGCGCAAGAAACTCACTGTATTTACGATTCTGCCACAGTTGTATTGCCATATAGAGGACGGCAGAACCTAAGGCCATAATTATACAGAATAATTGCATCCTTTCACCTTCATACCTCTATGTTCATAATCTTCTTTGATATCAGATGCCCAACCAGCAGGAGCAATAATGCGATGGTCATTACCACCCTTCCGGCAGTTGTGTAGAAAAGGGGATCCAGAAATCCACTGCTTGAAGACTTGATGAGATAGACCATAACAAAGGGGGTCAGACTTAGAATCTTTTGCTCAAGTTTCTTCCCCACAATAAGGTTCTCTATTTCCTGCTTAACTTCAATTTTCTCCCGAATAACGTTCGATGTGTTTTTGATAACCTCCACCAGGTTGGCTCCCGCTCTTTTGGATATACTGAAAACATCTGAAAAGTTTTTTACCTCCTCTACCTGAGTGCGCTGGGCAAAATCATCCAGAGCCTCCTCTACTGGGATGTTCATCAATACACGGGCATTTACAAGCTCCAGTTCCTTGATTATGATTGCATTCTTATCGGGGTACACCTTTTCCAGTGCCTGCTGGGCATCCACGAGGGCTGTTTCAAAGGCTTTTCCTGACGATAACGATACCGATATAAAATAGAGAGCATCCCTGAACTGAAGCTTTACAAGCTCTCTTCTGCGCCTGGCCAGCTCTTTTTTCCTGCCCGGAATCCAGGCAATTCCAAGAAGTGACAGGATCGATGAAATAATCCAGTTGTCATAGAAGATCATCCCCACCAGAAAGCAAAATCCCATTGCCAGAAGGAGATTCAGGATTAATTCGCCGGGCTTCATCCGATACCGGTCATAATTTATAATCTCATGGTTCATATTCATCCCCCTTACAGGGTGACACCCCTCAACTGAGCCTTCCATAGATTTACCATGCTGTTGCCGGTGCGCCTAAGGCGTCCTGCCACTTTGCCATCGTCTGTCTCTCCCTCGTATTCAAAAAGGAATATTGGGCTTAGTTCTATCACGCCGTTTCTATAATCCAGAACCTCGCTGATCTCCATTGTTCGCCTGGAATGATCCCTGAGCCTTGACAGGAATATAATGATATCCAGAGCTGAAGCTATCTGCTTGCGGATTGCATCCAGGGGCAGGGGTGCTGCCATCAGAACCATGGTTTCCAGCCTTGACAGCATGTCCTCGGTGGAGTTGGCATGCCCTGTGGACATAGATCCGTCGTGGCCTGTGTTCATGGCCTGGAGCATATCCAAGGCCTCCTCCCCCCTTACCTCCCCGACGATTATTCTTTCGGGCCTCATTCTCAAGGCGGTTTTGATAAGGGATTTCATCTTGATTTCTCCCCTACCCTCGGTATTGGCGTTCCTCGTTTCTAGCCTGACTAGGTTCTCGATGGAAGATAGCTGAAGCTCTGCCGAGTCCTCAATGGTCACTATGCGCTCATCGGGAGGTATCAGTCCTGACAGGGCATTTAAAAATGATGTCTTTCCTGATCCCGTACCCCCGCATATGAAGATATTGTATTTGGATTTAACGAGCTTATTAAGGAATTCTGCTGCCTCTTCAGTGATGGATCCATACCGTATCAGATCCTGGATGGTCATGGGCTTGTCGGGAAACTTCCGTATTGTTACAATGGGTCCGTTAATCGCTACTGGCGGCAACACCACATTAACTCTGGATCCATCTTCCAGCCGGGCATCCACGATGGGCTCCGCTTCGTTTACAGAACGGTTGACCTTACCCACTATGACCTGAATGATATCTTCAAGCCTCTCCCTGCTCTCGAACCGGGCTTCGGTCTTTTGAACCTCCCCATTCTTTTCAACAAATATCTTATCAGGCCCATTAACCATGATCTCGGTGATCTCCCGATCATTAATGAATGGTTCTATGGCATCCAGTCTTCGCATCTGGTTGAACACCGTATCCACAACAGCCTTTATCTCCAACGGGTTCAGGGCGCCAGAGCCGGCTTTTTCAAAGGTTATACTCTCAATCAGTTCCAAAAGTTCCCTGTCCAGTTCAGATCCGGTGAACTCCAGAGCCAGATTGCGTCTTAAGGCAATTTCCTTTCTTATTTCTTTTATCAATTCATCCTTTTGCCTGTCATTCATGGTGATATCCTGCTTTTTCATAATCCCCCAGTATGGCGGCAAATACCGAAAAATCGTTCTCAGACGGAACCCATCCTGATACAGTTTCAACAGGATGAGGCTTCAGCATATACCTGTGAAAATCGGTAAAACGACCATTGAAGCCATCATATGGACCAATATTTATCAGGATCAGCCTGAGCTTTTCCTTCAGCGTGCCCATGTCGCTATTCCCCTTTTCAAGCTCCTGAAAAAACCTTTCCATCTTGAGTGATGAAGAAGCGGTATTGATGGCGACTGTCAAGATCCGGTCTGCCTTTCCCATGAGCTCCCGGATAAGATCAAACATGCCAAGTTCTGCTGCTATAACAATCTCGTCAAAGTCACCCTCACTGTCTGTTGCCGAAAGAAGACTGTTTATATCAGCGGTATCAATGGATTGTGGAGACAGCAAACCGGCAGGTTCAGAAAGGAAATGGACACCGCTTGCCGGATCCTTGGTCAGGCAGGCTTCAAGTCTCATAAACAGATTGTCTCTGTTTGACTTGATGAAATAAAGCATCTCATTGAGCCCTCTTGTGCTTATGCCATTGAAGTAAAGTGAAGTTGTTTGAGCCTCCTCCAGGGAAAAATAAAGGGTTTTCCTATCTCTTGCACTGAAAAAATGTGCTATGGCAGGAGCTACCGGATTAACTGCATTGGAGCCATCAAGATAGATGACCAGGGTTATACTCTGCATATGCTTTTCCCTGGCATGCATCCGCGGCATCCTGTCGGCACACAGGGAGAGAATATCCTTTGCCAGTTCCTCTGCCGGCCTGTATTTATCAACTCGGGGTACATCCTGGTTAATGGGCTTATGGGTACCATCATCAAGAACAAGAACGCCTTCCTTTGGGAAGCCTGACAGAACATTGTTCACCATGTCAATGGAAACAACAACAAGGTCGGCCTGACCGCCTTTCTCAGTCCATTTCTGAAAACTCTCAGAATTCGTAAGAATCTCAATGGAAAACTGATAGGGCATATTCTTATGAATCCAAGCCGCAAGTTTTTCTATGTATCGGCTGTTAGAATCCACCAGGGCAAGGCGAATTGACATGTTCGTATGCTCCTATTTTCTATTCATTGTTACTATTTATGGTACTGCGATATTATTTTACTATACCATGGAAGTAATGTCTATACTCCGCTTCCGTATATTTACATATTAATTTAAATATTCTTGCTATTTGCGCTTTCCGAAGACTGTTTCTCGGTATAAAATCATGTTTAATAGCGAAAAACGGCATAATAAAAGGCGGCTGTTCAGCCGCCTTGAAAACACCATCATATTTCTTAATCCAAAAAATCCTTCAGCTTCTTACTCCTGCTGGGATGGCGGAGTTTTCTTAAGGCCTTCGCCTCTATCTGCCGTATTCTTTCACGGGTGACATTGAACTCCCGCCCCACTTCCTCCAGCGTGCGCGCCCTGCCATCATCCAGCCCGAACCTCAGGCGGAGCACCTTCTCTTCCCTGGGTGTGAGAGTATCCAAAACATCTATGAGCTGTTCCTTCAGCAGGGTAAAGGCCGCTGACTCGGCAGGTGCCGGCGCATCATCGTCCGGGATGAAGTCGCCCAAATGGCTGTCTTCTTCCTCACCGATCGGCGTCTCCAAAGAGACCGGCTCCTGCGAGATCTTCATGATGTCACGCACCTTGTCTTCCGACATGCCCATTTCCTTGGCAATCTCCTCAGGTGTGGGATCACGGCCGAGTTCCTGAAGAAGCTGCCTTGATACCCTTATCAGCTTGTTGATGGTCTCCACCATATGAACGGGTATTCGAATGGTTCTGGCCTGATCAGCAATAGCCCGTGTAATGGCCTGTCTGATCCACCATGTGGCATAGGTACTGAACTTGAAACCCTTTCTGTAGTCAAACTTTTCAACAGCCTTTATCAAGCCCAGATTGCCTTCCTGAATCAAATCGAGGAACAGCATTCCTCTTCCCACATAACGCTTGGCAATGCTGACCACCAGCCTCAGATTTGCTTCCGCCAGGCGTTTTTTCGCCTCCTCGTCTCCTTGCTCCATGCGTTTGGCCAGTTCTATCTCTTCATCTCCCTGCAGCAGGGGAACCTTGCCTATCTCTTTCAAATACATCCGTACCGGGTCATCAATACTGATCCCCTCAGGAACCGTTATTTCAAGGCCCTCTTCTTCTTCTTCTTCCTCATCATCATTCTCAGTAAACTGAAAATCTTCGAGATCTTCCTCTATAATCTCAGCCACTATTTCGATACCTATTTTTTCCAGAGTCTCGTAAACCTTTTCAATCTGTTCCGGTGTAATATCCACCTTTTCAAAGGCATCCTCGATCTCACGGTATGTGAGCATGCCTTTTTCACGACCTGCATCGGTCAAGTCCTTCAAAACAGTCTTCAAGTCCTTAATATCGTCCTTAGACACTTCATCCTTTGAAGATGCCCCGGTACCCTCAGGTTTGACAGTGCTATCGGCTGCCGGTTTTGAAGTACTATTTTTTTTCTTGCTACCGGAAGACTTCTGCTGGTTCAAAACCCGAGCCTTTTCATTCTCTGTTTCTTTTTTTGTTTTTTCGGTGCTTTTCTTTTTTGTATCAGCCATTTCAGGTAAGTTCACCCCTCGTTAAAATTTAAGTCGTATCTAGACCATTTTCTTCAGTTCTGCTATTTTTTCAGCCCGTATACTGAATTCCAAGCCTAACTGTTGTCTTGTTTCGCCGTCCTGCTCGTTCTTTATCCTTTCTATGGTCTGTTTCTGCAGATCTTCTAGCTTAAGTATCGCAAGCTTGTTAAGAATCTGCTTGATCGCCTTTTCAGGTTCGCTGATCTCGCCTTTTGTTTTGGACAGCCGCACAAGATAGGAAGCACTGTCCGGATCCATGTCGCTCAAAAGTTCTGCCAAAACACAGCTTTTGTTTTCCTCCAGTTTTCTATAAAGTTTCCGGGCAATTTCTCCGGCCTTCCTGTCTCTGTATGATTCCGGGCTGTAGTTCTCGGAAATCAACTTATAAAACCTGTTCTCATGACAAAGCATTACAAGAAGCATGTACTCCAGTTCGGAATAACGTATATCAAAGTTTTCTTTTTTTTGGCCTCCGAGCCTTCTACCCCTTCCATCCCTCATGGAGGTGGAATAATCCCCAGCTCTGCTCTTACGGTTTATCCTTTTGTTGATCTCTTCCTGCAGGGATTCATAAGAAATTCCATATTCCCGGGCATAGTTTTTTGCATATAATTCACGCTCAATAGGGTTATCATGCTCCGCCAGAGTATCTGCAATACCGTTAAGCAGTTTTAGTTTATCTTCAATGGTATCCAAATTATGCATGTTCTTCTTGACACCGATTTTATAGTCCAGCAGTGATATTGCCCTGTCTATAAGGTTTTTAAACTTTTCAGGACCGTTATTTCTGACATACTCGTCGGGATCCTTGCCTTCAGGCATAATCAAAACCCTTACATTGCACCCGGCTTCCTCCAGAATCTCGAGTCCCCGCATGGTGGCTGCCTGGCCTGCTGAATCCGAGTCGTAGGCTATGATAACCTCCTCAGAGTATTTTTTCAGAATCCAGGCCTGCATTTTAGTCAGTGCTGTTCCCAGTGATGCCACAGCAAAATCTATACCCGCCTGATGCAATGAAATCACATCCATATAGCCTTCAACAATAAGCAGCCTCTTGGATGAGCTCGATCTGGCGTAATTAAGACCGTAGAGTTCCCGGCTTTTATTGTATACGGGCGTATCGGGAGAGTTCATGTATTTGGGCATTGAACCGTCCGTCACGCGTCCGCCAAAACCGATTATGTTTCCCCGGATATCGAATATGGGAAACATAATCCTCCCCCTGAAGCGGTCTATCAGTTCACCACTTTTTGCCCTAATGGAGAGGCCGGACTCCAACAGTAAGTCCTCAGAGAACTGGTTTTCCAGCAATACTCTGGTTAACTCATCCCAGCCTGTGGGGGAATATCCCAGTCCAAACTTCTTGATGGTCTTTGCCGACAGTCCCCTGTTTATTAAATAATTCTGGGCATCAAGCCCATGCTCCCCGGCAAGGGTTTTAAAATAGAATCTGGCAGCTTGCCGGTTTAGCTCAAGTATTTTTTTGCGCCTCTTGGCCCTGTCCCGTTCTCTAGGGTCCTCAGACTCGGGAAGGGTGATCCCCGCTCTGTCAGCCAGAAATTTCAGAGCCTCTACAAATTCCAGGTTCTCAATGTTCATTATAAACTGAATGACACTGCCGCCCCTGTTACATCCGAAGCAGTAAAAAAACTGCTTGCTGGGCTCTACGCTGAATGACGGAGTTTTCTCGCTGTGAAAGGGGCATAGCCCCCAGTAACTCCTGCCCTTTCTCTCAAGCTTCAAATAGCCAGAAACAACTTCTACAATGTCATTACGTAACCTGACTTCCTCGATTATCTGTTCAGGATATAACATACAAAAACCTCATAGCATTATTATTCGACATATTGCCCAATTTTCCTTCTATGAGTCAAAAATAAATATAAAGGCGTCTTTGCCTTTATTCAAGCCATGATACGGGAACAAAGATTTCCTTGAACTTTCTTACAGCATAGCGATCGGTCATGCCCGCCACATAATCAGTAACGCTCTGTTCAAGCCCCACTTTTTCGCTATTATCCCTGAAATCAGCCGGAAGGTGGTCGGGATGGTTGATCAGCCATGCAAAAAGCTCCCGGAGCATAAGCTCCGCTTTGGTTTCCTCTTTTTTTGCGGCTGAACCGATATAGACCCTATCAAACATGAAACTTCGAAGCAAATCAGCGGCTTCCTGGAATTCCGGACTCATCCGGATCCCTTTGCCATCACTGCTGTTCTCAATGATATTGATTATCATGTTATTGATGCGTTGCGATGGGTTTCTTCCCAGTACGACGGAGGCTTCCTCCGGGATATCCTCTTCCTTAAGGATCCCTCCTCTTATGGCATCCTCTATATCATGATTGATATAAGCAATCTTATCAGCGTACCGTATGATCTGCCCTTCCAGTGTAGCAGGCATTTTGGGCCCGGTATGGCATTGAATCCCGTCGAGAACCTCCCATGTCAGGTTCAGACCCTTCCTGTCCTTTTCAAGGTAGGACACTACCCGGACGCTCTGGTCATTATGCCTGAAGCCTGTTGAAACCATCCTGTCCAGAACCCTTTCACCGGCGTGTCCGAAGGGCGTGTGACCCAGATCATGACCCAGGGCGATGGCTTCAGTCAAATCTTCATTGAGTTTTAGACTTCTAGCTATGGTACGGGCTATTTGGGACACTTCCAGCGTATGGGTAAGTCGTGTCCTGTAATGATCGCCCTCAGGTGAAATAAAGACCTGGGTTTTGTGCTTAAGCCGTCTGAAGGCCTTAGAATAAATTATGCGATCCCGATCACGCTGAAAATCGGTTCTGACATCACATTTTCCTTCAGGTCTCGTCCTGCCCCTGCTGTTTTTGCTGAGCTGGGCAAGCGGACTTAATGTTTTTTCCTCCAGCTCTTCAAGATAGGTGCGTATTGACATGAGAACCCTCCCTTAACACCTTCATGGAGGTACGACCAGATATCCCCCCACACTATATATACCCAAAGAAGCATGTCTTGATATTACTGTTGCCCTTCGAGCCGTAACCGGTGCCGATCATGGATGGAATTCTGCAGTGAATCAGTCAATCCGCCCCGTCAAGGATCAATAAAAAAAAGGCGGTTTTGCCGCCTGTTCATATACTCAGGAGT
>JAAYTP010000054.1 GCA_012518025.1 Clostridiaceae bacterium | reverse complement strand
CCCTTCACATTCTTACCCACATAGGCAATGATACCTATAAATTCATGCCCGGGTATGAATGGCGGCTCAACCCATGCGGGCTGAACGTCTCCGTCCCCCCAGAACATGGCTGCTCCGTCCTGGCATTTCAGATCTCCCGCACAAATGCCGCAGCCCTCTGTCTTGATTAAGATGTCATCATCTCCGCATTCCGGTACCGGATATGCGGGTTCATACCTGTATTTGTCAGCGCTGTAGGCAACCAGTGCCTTCATAGTTTTTGGAATTGTCATGGCTCCAAATCCCCCCGTTTATAATTTGGTAATAATGACCGAATAATAGTTCCAATCATCCATAATCATTATAACAACCGACGAATCCTAATAGCAATGTAAGATATTTACGATATCTTTCTCAATCCTATGATCTTTTATGATTATTATTGACTTTTAACAGTGGGGTGCTATATTCAAAGCGTGTGACATAATAGGGTTTCGTATATTTATTGGCTTAGCAGCGACCTTTTCATACATCTTTTCTGGATGCTGGATCCGGTCGCCTAAACCATATGATCTTTTTTTGTTTCAGTTTGTAACAGTTCGTTTAAATTTTGGCATATTTCAATTTTTGGGTGCAGGTGTAAAAATGAATGAGCTTAGCTATTCGAAAACTATCAAAAATATCCATCATACCGATGTTTTAGTTGTTGGGGGGGGACCTGCAGGCTTTGCCGCCGCTGTAGCATCGGCACGCAACGGAGCAAAAACTCTGCTTTTAGAGCGTGCTGGTATGCTCGGCGGCATGGCCACCGCAGGTCTGGTAGGTCCGTTCATGACATGCTACGACAATGATGGCGAGGAACAGATAGTCAAGGGTATCTTTGACGAACTCTGTCGGAGGACTGAGGCCAGAGGAGGGGCTATACATCCCTCCAGGGTGGAAGGCATGACATCCTATTCTTCATATTACCTTGATAGCCACAGGAATGTGACGCCTTACCAGTCTGAGGTACTTGCCGTAGTCATGGACGAAATGCTGTTGGAATCGGGTGCCCAGGTACTTTTTAATGTACAGGTAACCGATTGCGTTGTCAAAGATGAAAAAGTTGAGTACGTCATTGCGGCCATGAAGGAAGGACTTGCCGCTTTTAGGCCTAAAATAGTCATTGATTGCACAGGAGACGCCGATGTAGCATTTTTCGCTGGGGTTCCCACGTGGCTGGGTGACAAAAAGACACAGGTGATGCAGCCAGTATCTCTGTTCTTTGAAGTGGGCAATATAGACAGGGAGAAATTTTTGGCAGAACTTGAGGCAAACAAAGACCGTCTGGACAACCATATTGCCAATTGCTTTGCCGATCAGGTAGAGGAAGCAAAGCGTAATGGCGATTGGACCTTAGACCGTAATGAATTGGGCAACTATGAACAGAACATAAAAGGGCGCTGGAAAATCAACACAACACGTATTCCGCACATAGATGCTACCAAAACCACCGATATTACCAAAGCGCTGATTGAAGGCAGGAGGCAGGTTCAGGAATTGATGGCCTTTATGAAAAAGTATCTGCCGGGCTGCCAGGAAGTTCAGCTGCTTCAGGTTGCTACCGCCCTTGGGGTACGGGAAACACGGCATATAGTGGGCAAATACGAACTGACGGCAGAGGACATCCTTTCCCGGAAGCATTTTGATGATGCCATTTGCTCCTTTGGATATGCCATTGATATCCACAACTCCACAGGCGGTGGTGTTACGTTCACCTGTGTGAATAAGTATTACAACATACCCTATCGCTGCATGGTGCCTGAAAACTGCGACAATATGCTGGTAGCAGGCCGTTGTATCTGCGGTACATCCGAGGCAGCAGCAAGTTTCAGGGTTATGCCTGCATGCATGGCCACAGGCCAGGCGGCAGGTACCGCTGCAGCGCAGGCTCTCACAGATGATGTGAAACCTGAGGATGTGGATACCAAAAAACTCCGCAGCACGCTGATAGAACAGGGCGCTGTTATCAAGGACTGAGAAAGATCTGATGATCATTTTGTAAACTCCTGTAATTGGATTTAAGATTATTAAGCATTAGAAAGGTTAAGGGGAGTCGACTATGAAAACATTGCAAAAAAAGTATGATGTTGTTGTCATTGGTGGCGGACCGGGGGGTATTCCCGCTGCTATCGCCGCCAGCAGAAATGGTGCAAAGGTTCTGTTGGTAGAGAAGAACAACTGCCTCGGCGGAAATCTCACCTTGGGACTGCCTCTTTTAGGTTATCTGGACATGGACGGAAAACCCGTCACCGCAGGATTTGCCCAAGAGCTGGTAGATGCGCTCAAGGAACGAAATGCGTGCACAGAACACATTTTCTGCCCCAATCATAACTCAGTGACACTTTATGATCATGAGATTTTTAAGGTTGTTGCTTTTGAGAAATGTATTGAAGCCGGTGTGGATATTCTTCTGCACACACAGATTCTTGATGCCAACGTGGATAATGGCAGACTCAAATCTGTAACACTCTTTGGAAAGGCCAATCGTATTGAGGTCGAAGCCAAGGTCTTTATAGATGCCACAGGCGATGGTGATCTGGGCTATCTTTCCGGAGCCCGTTACAGCATGGGTCAGAAGGATACAGGCATACTCCAGCCTCCTACGGTGATGTTTACACTGGGTAATGTGGACACCGACAAGACCATTGATTTTGTGGCCACTGATCCTGAGCAGATGAGGTTCTGCGATACCATCGACACCGATATCAATAAATACAATGCTGAATATTTCCGCAATAACCCTTACCATGTTTTTGTGAGCCTGAGGAAACTGTTTCTTGAGCTTAAGGCTAAGGGTGAGCTTCCCGTCGACCGTGACACATTGATATACATCAAAAGCCTTATTCCTGGCGAGGTCCACATGAACTGCACCAGGCATCTGGGCATTGACGGCAGCAATGTGCAGGATCTGACCCGTGCAGAGATTGAGGGACATCTCCAGATACCCAAACTGGTGGAAACCCTCAAGAAACATGTGCCTGGCTTTGAAAACTGTTATATTACCAAAATTTATTCCAACATAGGTGTCAGGGAAACCCGTCGTTTTGCTGGTATTACCGAAGTGACCGAGAACAACATCATGAACGGAGAGGTGCCCGAGGATACAGTAGCTCTTGGCGCCTACATCATCGATATTCATGACGGCGAAGGTGGAGGCACTATAGTGAAGCATATCAAACCTTACGGCATTCCTTACGGTTGCCTGGTAAGTAAAGATATAGATAACCTCATGTTCAGCGGCAGATGCATATCCATGGATGCCGTTGTGATGAGTTCTGCCCGTGTGATGCCCACCTGCATGGCTATTGGTGATGCAGCCGGTGTTGGAGCAGCATTGGCTGTAAAGCACGATATCCTGCCCGGTGAGGTCGACGTCAACGAGGCTCGGGCTGTTCTCCGCAAAGCCAACGCCATCCTTGACCCTGCAGTATAGAATTCAGCTGAATGGCAATTGCACCTGTGCGGAGGAGGAAGCAAAGGCAAATGCCTGCTTCAGCCCGCCCTTGATATACGGGGTGCGCCTTCTATGGCGCACCCCGGGACTTAAACTTGTTATCACCAACTCGTCCCATATATAACCGGATGGATTCAAAAGAAAGGAAGGATGATCATGAAACAGGCAATCATGATGGAACCCGGACGCATAGAATACAGGGATGTACCCGTACCTGATGTTGGTGCCGGGCAGATTGAAGTGAAGCTCAAGATCATAGGTGTGTGCGGCTCAGATATCCATGTATGGCATGGTAAGCATCCCTTCACGCCCTACCCAGTAGTACAGGGTCACGAGGTTTCGGCTGTCGTTACCAAGCTGGGAGATGGCGTAGAAGAATTCAAGGTTGGAGATTTGGTTACCATACAGCCCCAGGTTGTCTGTGGCAAGTGTTATCCCTGCACCCATGGTCTTTACAACGACTGTGAAGTACTTAAGGTAATGGGTTTTCAGACCACTGGCATGGCGAGTGAGTATTTCGTGGTTGATGCCGAAAAGGCCCTCAAACTTCCCGACGATATGAGCCCTGAGCATGGCGCCATGATCGAGCCGCTGGCTGTTGCATGTCACGCTATCAGACGTTTTGGGGACGTAGCAGGCAAAAATGTGGTAGTGATTGGCGGAGGACCCATAGGCAATCTGGTGGCACAGACTGCCAAGGCCATGGGAGCTGCCAAGGTCATTATAACTGAGATCAGCGAGTACCGTCTGAGCGTTGCCCAAAAATGTGGGTTGATAGCTATCAATCCAAACGAAACAAAGCTTAAGGATGCCATCAGAAATGAGTTTGGCAGTGACGGTGCCGATGTTATATTTGAATGTATCGGAAGCCCGTACACCCTGCAGGAGTCTGTGGAGGTTGCCCGTAAGGGAAGCTACATCATTATAGTGGGTGTGGTTCCCGATAAGAGTCCCATTAGCATGGACATTGTACAGGACCATGAACTGAGTCTTTTAGGCAGTGCAATGTATCGCGTTGAGGATTATAGGGAGGCCATTAAACTTGTAGGCGAGGGTCTCATCGAATTTGACGCCCTCATTACCCACAGGGTACCCTTTTCAGATTATGCAAGCGCTTACAGGCTTATTGAAGAGCAAAAGGATAAGGCAATGAAGGTCTTGATCGACATGGAGAAATAATGGAGGAATCCTGTTATGAAATACGGTATTTACTATGCCTATTGGGAAAAGGAATGGGGAGGAGACTTTATCCCCTATGTAGCCAAGGTAAAACAACTGGGATTTGATGTTCTTGAAGTTGCCTGCGGTGATTTTCATAATCAGCCGGATTCCTATTTACATGCCCTTCGGGAGACAGCCAAAGAGAATGATATCATTCTAACAGGGGGTTATGGCCCGCGGGCTGAGCATAATCTCGCCTCGCCTGATCCAGCTGTTGTAGAGAACGCACTGGCTTTCTACAGTGAAATCTTCAGAAAAATGGACATTGCAGACATCCGTTCCATCGGAGGAGCCCTATATTCCTACTGGCCGATTGATTACAACAAGGAACTGGATAAGGATGGCGATCTTGAGCGCAGTATTCAGGGCATGCGTAAACTGGCAGACATCGCCGGAAGGTATGGCATAACACTGAATATGGAGGTTCTGAACCGCTTTGAAGGTTACCTCATTAATGATGTCAGGGAAGGCCTTGCCTATGTCCGCGCAGTGGACAAACCCAATGTGAAGCTTATGCTGGACACCTTCCACATGAACATTGAAGAAGACTCGCTCATTGAACCCATTCTTCTTGCAGGCAAGGATCTGGGTCATGTCCATGTGGGCGAACCCAACAGAAAGCCTCCCCGTGAAGGCAGAATGCCCTGGAAGGAGATAGGCGTGGCTTTACGTGAAATCGGTTACGATGGAGCGGTTGTTATGGAACCCTTCGTTACCATGGGTGGCCAGGTAGGAAAAGATATACGCATTTGGCGCGATATATCCCAGGGAGCCACAGAGAACGATCTTGACAGGGATGCAGCAAAATCAGTTGCTTTCCTCAGGAGTGCGTTTGAAGAATAAGTAAGGGGGGTTACACACTTCATATAAACTCATGTGAGTGATCCTCTTGATTTTATATATGTTTTGGCCAATCCCGGAGCCTTTTAGGTTCCGGGATTATTTCTTCCTGTTTCATCCGGATACTTATATGATAGAATTGTAGAAAAAGCACGGACGGAGGTCTGCGTCATGAACCTCTCAACCATTGTTATGTTTCTCATCATTATTTTTTTACCGCGGCTGATTATGCTCATAGTGAACAGATCAAGCTTTATGACTACCCTTGGCCCCGTGTTTCTCTGCTATTTGTTTGGTCTGATATTAAGTTTTCCAATGAAGGCTTTGGGAGCAGATATGGGTCTGGCATCAGATTTTTCATCGGTACTGGTATGTGCAGCCATGCCCCTCATCCTGTTTTCTGCCGATCTTCCTGCCCTGAAAAAGCTTGCCCGCCCAATGACTGTTTCTTTTTTAATGAACACCATTTCGGTTATCATAACTGCCATAGCAGCATTCTTCATTTTCAGACAGACCGTTCCCGATGCCGCCAATATCAGTGGTATGCTGATAGGTACCTACACCGGCGGCACCCCCAATATGCTGGCCATCGGAAATGGATTAGGTTCCAGCCACGACCGGATTCTTCTTCTTCAAACATCGGATATGATAGGGGGCGGCATTTACTTTCTTCTTCTGATCTCTATAATGCCCCGCTTAATGAAAAGGATCCTGCCTGAGTATACACCCGTTGGAGGGTCTGGCCATCACGAAGATGCCAACAGATACATAGAAGCCTTCAGTGGAAAGAAACAAAGCGTTAAGCCCCTGAAGATGTTTATAAGCCGCCTTGGGTTTGTGATTCTCTCCTTTGCATGTGTGGGAATTGCCATGGGTGTTTGTCTGTTACTTCCCAGCAGCTACGGGAATACCGGCCTTGCAAAGCTGGGTGAGTACACAGCCCTCATCATGTTGATTGTCACTACCCTGGGCATCGCTCTGTCCTTTGTTGAAAAGGTACGTACCGCTCCGGGTTCCTACAGTTCGGGGCAATACTTTATTTTGATGTTCTCAGTCGTCATGGGATTATGCTTTGATCTGTCCGCTATCGCAGGTGTGCTGCTTCTTTTTGGTATGTTGTTGCTCATCCAATTTGGCACGGTTATTCTGCATATAATCATGGCTAAAATCTTCAAGATTGATTACCATACCATGATGATCACTTCCACGGCAGGTGTTTTCGGTCCGGCATTCATCATGCCCGTCGCAAGGGCTCTTAGAAACGATGAGATCGTCCTTCCCGGAATTCTATGCGGAATACTGGGCTATGCCATCGGCAATTATCTTGGCATTGGCATAGGTAAACTGCTTCTTTTATTTGTATAGAACACTATTAAAAACTGAGCCCTGTTTACTGCGCCTTTGGCGCCAAACAGGGCTGTGATCACTTAGAAACTTGTTATAAAGGTGTCAGTAAATTCTTCTGCCCTTTTCATCGGGTATTCCGCTCTTTCGGTAGAAATAGCTGTTCACCACATCCCGCCATTCCCTGGCATCCCTTATCTGGATCTCCAGCCTCTCTAGAACGGCGTCAAACCTTTCCTTATCAATCTTTCCCTTAAGGCTGAGCCAGCGTGTTCGGAACTTCTCCGCCTCTTCTACTCCCTCGAAATGGGTGTCATAGATATGCTGGATCAGCGTTTTACCCGATTTGAGCCGGTGTTTGTATTCCACCCGGTGGAAGAACAATAAAAGCTCCTCAGGACATTTATTCATATCTTCAAACATCTCTGCATTGGGCTTATGATATCTTCCGGCAAAGCCGGTTCCTGTGGCGACGGTTCTGTCCACCCCAATGCCCAGCCAATCTGCGCGGTGGTAGGTTCCCCATGCCGAATACTCGTAGCCGTCCACACTAGGACCGTAATGATGGTTGGGGTTAACCATCCACCCAATACCGAGCGGGCTTGTATAATGCTCATAGGTCTCCCAGGATTTTAAAAGAATTTTGCTGATGGTTTCAATAACCTCAGGATCATTGGAGAATGTAAGCCTCACCCATTCATCGGCGATGGTCTCGCTGGACAAATCGGGATTCCAGACAAGACGTCCATAGCCATAGAGGTTGGCCTGAGCCAGAATATGCCCCGTCCAGTTGGCATTGTCTCCGATATTGGAGACGGCTGCAAAACCGCAATGCTTTTGGGGATATACCTTACCGCAAACCAAATTTTTGACCGTTGATCCCGGTCCATCGCACCAGGTTTCGAAATCCAGTACTTCCTTCCACTGGGGGATCAGAAAACATACATGTCTTTGCTGACCCGTGTATTCCTGAGTGATCTGAAGCTCCAGAATCTGGTTCGTCTTTTTTAAGCCACCGAAGAGGGGTGACACAGGCTCGCGCACCTGAAAATCCATGGGCCCATTTTTAATCTGGAGTACCACATTGTCCTTAAATTCTCCGTCCAGAGGCATGAAATGGTCGTAGGCTGCGTTGGCACGGTCGGTTGCCCTGTCTCTCCAATCCTGCTGGCAATTATAGACGAAACAGCGCCAGATCACTATTCCGCCGAAGGGCTCAAGAGCCTTTGCCAGCATATTGGCACCCTCCGCATGGGTTCTTCCGTATGTAAAGGGCCCGGGCCTGAACTCTGAGTCGGCTTTAACCAGAAAGCCGCCCAGATCTGGTATGAAGCTATACACCTCAGACGCCTTTTGGCACCACCAATCCTGAACAGTCCCATCCAGAGGATCAGCTGTACTTAAACCTCCCAGATCAATTGGGCTGGAGTAGTTAATTGAAAGATAAAGTCTGATACCGTAACTGCGGAAGATATCAGCCAGAAGGGCAACCTCCGGCAGGAGTTCTCTTGTGATAAGGCGGGTCTCCTGGTCATGGACATTCACATTATTTATGGAAACACCGTTAATGCCCACTGAGGCCAAAAGCCTTGCATAATCCCGAACACTGTCTTTGTCAGAAATGAACTGGTTATCTCTGAAGAATATTGAGTTACCTGCATAACCCCTTTCAATGCTCCCATCCATGTTATCCCAGTGATTAATCATGCGGATCCCTGCGGCAGGGTTCTCAATACGGTTAAGGGTATCCGGGCTCATCCCTGTCTGCATAGAGCGCAGAAATGAAAATGTACCATACAGAACGCCCCTTTCGGACTTTCCCGCGATGAGGATCCCACCATTCTGACCCATTATGATGAAGCCATCATGGCTGAGGGCTTCTACCTCCTTCACCGGTATGGCTAAACACTCTATGTCCATACCCAGAGCCAATGCCCGGACATCGGCAGAGCCATATAATATCCTGGGCTCAATTCCCAAAATACCGCCAAGACCTCTTTTCAGCTCCTCAACCGCCATATCCATGATAGCCGATTGTCCCATGACAACAATCTCTGAACATATGGCTTGATATCGGTTTGCAACAGAATCTTCCAGCCTGCGGTATGCCAGCCAGCAATCATAGGCCTTTTCTCTTTTTGGGTCTTTTTGTGGTTGGTTCATGGCTACTCCTCCTGGACCTTCATGGCCACCCCTTGGACGGCGGTTTCCTATTCTAATTTAATATATTAATATACTACAATATCAATTATAGTATGACTTACATCCCTCTGACAACTATAAGGCTCGGATAAAGAAACTTTAATATTCTAAGATGCTGTGGTCAGCGGCAAGATCCGCCCTGTTAATGTTTAATTCCTTATTCTTGTTATTTACCCTGTTATCCTTTCCAGCAGCAAAATAAAGCTTAAGTTATCCCCCCGAATGGGAAGCGCTATCCAAAAATCTACAGATGGTAATTAAGTACAGTAGACCATGAACACCAGAAAAGGAGTTCTTACAAATGCAGATATGCCCTATTGATCCCGATCCCGCTGTAATAATGAAATATTGCAGAGGGTGGTACACAAATCAGAAATGATACTGTATAATGTTGGTGAAATAACTGCCCTGCCGGCAGCCGCCGCCGTGATGGCTGTGGAGCATGGCTTAGGGTATGAATCTCAGGTCATAAAAACAGAGGAAGGCGGCAGACTATGCTTTGTTGTCTTCCTTTTTTGCTTATGGCAGGACGAAAGCAGGCGGTTCATGATCCTGCTGTTGGGAATGATCGGTTCACCGTCAAGGAGGCTAATTATGAAGAAGACACCGTTATATGAAAATCATCTGAATCTTAATGCCAAAATGATTGATTTTGGAGGCTGGCTGCTACCTGTGGAATACACCAAAATCATGGAGGAGCACAGGCAGGTTCGCAGCACCGCAGGACTATTTGATGTCTCTCATATGGGAGAGATCATCATCAGGGGAAGAGATGCGGGATCCTTCCTGCAGGAGCTTCTCACCAATGATATATCTAAAGCTGCCAACCACAAGGTCATCTACTCTCCCATCTGCTATGATAATGGCGGTGTTGTTGATGACCTGCTGATATATAAATTTTCTGACGATCATTATCTGCTAGTTACCAATGCCTCCAATACGGACAAGGATTTTGACTGGATTAAAGAACATCTGAAAGGGGATGTGGATGTGGAGGCAGTCAATGCCTCTCACTTATGGGGACAGCTGGCCATACAGGGGCCTCTCGCAGAGCCGATTCTGCAAGAGTGCACCGATTTTCCTTTAAGAGATATCCGTTTCTTCACCTTTGCCCCGGAGGTCATGGTCTCAGGTGTTAAGGCCATCATATCCAGAACGGGCTATACGGGGGAAGACGGCTTTGAGATCTATGTACCCGCAGAAAAGGTTTCCATGGTCTGGGAATCCCTCCTTGAAAAGGGTACCACAAAGGGTTTGGTGCCTGTCGGTCTGGGAGCAAGGGATACTTTGCGTTTTGAGGCTGCATTGCCTTTATACGGCCACGAGCTGTCTCCTGGAATCACCCCACTGGAAGCCGGACTGGATCACTTCGTGAAGCTGAACAAGGATAGCTTTATCGGAAAAGAGGCCTTGATGCGACAGCACACCCAGGGTCTTCAAAGAAAGCTGGCTGGCTTTGAGATGGTGGGACGGGGTATTCCAAGAAACGGTTATGATATCATGGATGATGCCAACAGGATCGGATTCGTAACCTCGGGCAGCCATTCCCCGACCCTTGGTAAGAACATAGGCATGGCTATGTTGGACATTGGTTATTGCCAGCCTGGAACTGAGTTTGATGTGATAATAAGGAATAAGCCTGTAAGGGCAAGGACTGTAGAACTTCCCTTCTACAGAAAGAAGTATAAAAAATAATTATGTCTTAGAAAAACTTTAAATATAATCTTGCGGAGGTTGATCCCAATGAAAGTATTGGATGGACTTAAGTATTCAAAGGAACATGAGTGGGTTAAAGTTGTAGATAACAGGGCTTACGTGGGCATAACCGATTTTGCCCAGGATTCCCTGGGGGAGATCGTGTTTGTAGAACTGCCCGAAGTCGGTTCTCATCTCGATGCAGGCGATGTCTTAGGTGTTGTTGAGTCGGTGAAGGCTGCTTCCGATATCTATTCACCCCTGGAAGGAAAGGTAGCTGAGGTGAACGAAGCCCTGGCGGATGATCCGGCGCTCCTTAACGAGGATCCCTATGAGAACTGGATAGCGGTTCTGGAAATCACCGATGAAAGCTTTATGGACGATCTTATGGATCCATCCGATTATGAGGCCTTTTGTGCCGAGGAGGAATAAGCATGTGGCGATACATCCCCAACACTGGGGAACAGCAACAGGAGATGCTTGAGGAAATCGGTGTATCCTGTGTTGACGAGCTCTTCACAGATATTCCCGAGAATATCAGGCTCAACCGGGATCTGGATCTGCCCGAAGCCCTTTCCGAAATGGAGCTGATTGGGCATATGCGCCAGCTGGCAGATAAAAATATATCAACCGGTGAATGTGCCTGTTTTCTGGGTGCCGGAGCCTATGATCATTATATCCCCAGCGTCATTCAGCATCTTGTCAGAAGACAGGAATTCTATACCGCCTACACGCCATACCAGCCTGAAATAAGTCAGGGAACACTTCAGGCAATATTTGAGTACCAGACAATGATTTGCCGTCTCACCGGAATGGATGTTTCCAACGCATCCATGTATGACGGAGCCACAGCCGTTGCAGAAGCCGCGGCAATGGCTTGTCGTTCAACGGGACGAACTGATATAATTGTGGCAAAAACAGTTCATCCTCAGAGCAGGGAGGTCCTTAAAACCTATTCTCGATTTGCAGGCAGACAGGTTGTGGAATGGAACTATAAGGATGGCAGGCTGGATTTTGAAGAGCTTGAAAAACTCTTATCCGAAAATACCGCCGCCGTCATTGTTCAAAATCCAAATTTCTTTGGCCTAATAGAGGATTTAAGCGACCTGGCGGACATGGTTCACCAAAACCGTTCCCTTCTGATAGTCAGCTGCAACCCCATATCTCTTGCTCTGCTAAAACCTCCGGGCGACATGGGAGCCGATATCGTTGTGGGAGAAGGCCAGCCCCTTGGTAATCCCCTGAGTTTCGGCGGTCCCTACCTGGGATTCATGGCGGCTAAGGAAAAGTTTATGAGAAGGATGCCCGGCAGGATTGTGGGCGAGACCCGTGACAAGGAAGGCAGAAGAGGATATGTGCTCACCATACAGACCAGAGAGCAGCATATCAGAAGAGAAAAGGCCACCTCAAACATCTGCAGCAATCAGGCTCTTAATGCACTTGCTGCAGCCATTTATCTGTCTGCGCTGGGAAAGAGTGGACTTAAAAAGGTGGCTGCCCTTTGCTGCCAAAAGGCCTGTTACACCTATGATGAACTACTGAAAACAGGTGCCTTTTCCCCTGTTTTCACCGGACCGTTTTTCAACGAATTCACAGTAAGATACCAATACAGGAACATAGGCCAGCTTAACAGCAAGCTGCTGGACCATGGCATCATTGGAGGATATCCTCTGGAAAGAGATTATCCCGAGCTGGATGGTGTCTGGCTTGTAGCGGTCACCGAAAAACGGACAAGGAAAGAGATTGATAATTTTGTTGAAAGGGCGGGTAGTGTATGAATCAAAAGAATAGGGCTTTGATTTTTGAATTAAGCCAGCCCGGAAGGACCGCCTTTTCTCTGCCTGAATGCGATGTTCCTCAGGCAGAGCTGTCAGAACTCATACCTGAAGAACTCCTGAGGGATGCTCCACCAGATCTTCCCGAGGTAAGCGAGGTCGATCTGGTACGCCACTACACCCAGCTTTCTCAAAGAAATTATGGGGTGGATGCAGGATTCTACCCTCTGGGTTCCTGCACTATGAAATATAATCCCAAGGTCAATGAAGAGGTAGCGAGTTTTGGCGGATTTGTAAATGTCCATCCCTGTCAGGATGAAAAAACAGTACAGGGCTGTCTTGAACTTATCTGGAACACAGACCGGCTCCTTTCTGAGATAACGGGCATGGAACGCTTTACCTTTCAGCCGGCAGCAGGAGCCCACGGAGAGATGACCGGGCTGATGATCATTAAGGCATGGCATGAAAGTCGAGGGGATCATGCCAGAAAGAAGATCATTATACCCGATTCGGCCCATGGTACCAATCCTGCTTCTGCAGCCATCGTCGGGTTTGATGTGGTGGAAATAAAATCAGATGAAAACGGCCTTGTCAGCACCCATGAACTTGAAAAAGTTTTGGACAGTGAAACAGCGGGTCTTATGCTGACCAACCCCAATACCCTGGGGCTGTTTGAAAAACACATCCCCGAGATTGCTCATATGGTTCATAAGGCAGGCGGTCTTCTTTATTATGATGGTGCAAATATGAATGCCATAATGGGAATTACAAGACCAGGGGACATGGGTTTTGACGTGGTTCACCTGAACCTGCACAAAACCTTCAGCACACCCCATGGCGGCGGAGGCCCCGGGGCAGGTCCTGTGGGAGTTATTAAAAAGCTGGTACCCTTTCTGCCATCACCCACTGTGGAATATAACGGGAAAGAGTTTTATGCAGATTGCAACAGGCCCAATTCAATAGGCAGGGTCAAGTCTTTCTTCGGTAATTTCACAGTTGCGGTAAAGGCCTATGCCTACATCCTTACCATGGGCGCAAAGGGTCTTAAGCATGCTTCTGAAACCGCTGTTCTCAATGCCAACTATATCCTGGCTAAGATGCGGGACGTTTATCACCTGCCCTATGACAGTCATTGCATGCACGAAGTAGTATTTTCCGCCGAAAACCAGAAAAAGAATGGAGTATCCACACTGGATATTGCAAAGCGCCTTCTTGATTATGGTTATCATCCTCCAACCATATATTTTCCCCTCATTGTGAAGGAAGCCATGATGATAGAACCCACCGAAACAGAGAGTAAAGAGACCCTTGACGCATTCATACGGGCTATGGTGGATATAGCCAACGAGGCCAAAACAGATCCTGATCTGGTGAGAGGAGCACCGTATACCACAGTTGTCTCGCGCCTGGACGAGGCTATGGCTGCCAGGAAACCAATGGTTAAGTACCAGCCTTTAAGCGATTAATCGGATCTCTTATTGATTCATCCTGTCATTTAAAGAAAAGCAAGATTGCCTTGCTTTTCTTTCATTTTTCACTATTTCTCATGGATAGCGACACATTATGGCATTTGCATCAAATTTATAATGTTTTGGGATATGATCTCTTGAGTATTCCATATATTATTACGCATGCGTGTATTTGGCAAACCTTGCGCAAGGTATTTATGCATACAGCTGTAATCCACTCAAAACAAGCATTTAGGCTTGTTTTGAGCCATTTTATTGTATAAATATTCAACTTGAATGTGTATGGAAAACAACATATAATAAACGAGATAAGGTTATAATGTGCTTTTGCAGCAACCATTACGCGTGATTGAAAGATTGTTGATATTATCCGTCAGACCATGATGGAGTATACCGAGATAATTATCAATATATAGGTACATTATGCTGTTATTGCTCCAAACTGTTTTGGAGCAATTATCAGCCTTTACGCATAAATCGCAGACACGTTTGGTAATGGAGTATAGATAGTTCTGTAAATATCATACCCTTTGTATGGGGTGTTGTTGTGAACAGCATTGGATTGACAAACAGAAAGGTTTAGGAGTGATATTGTGGGGAGATATATTGCAAAGAGGGTTCTGATGGCAATTGTCACGATTTGGCTTGTTGCAACCATAACCTTCTTCTTGATGTTCCTGGTACCCGGTGGTCCTTTCCTGGCGGAGAAATCACCGTCACCTGCAACGTTAGAAGCTCTGAATAAAAAGTACGGACTTGATCAGCCGGTGATCGTGCAATACAAAAACTATATGCTCAATCTCGTGAAAGGGGAAATGGGCGAATCTATAAAACAGCGTGGACGAACTGTCAGCGGCATTATTTCCGATGGCTTCAAGGTTTCTGCCAGGGTGGGAGGTCTTGCCATACTCACTGCCATAGTTATCGGGGTACCCCTTGGCTGTATTGCCGCCCTGAACAGGGGGAAATGGCTGGATAACTTGATTATGGTGATTGCCACATGCGGGATAGCGGTACCGGGATTTGTAGTTTCTACGGTACTCATGTTGATTTTCAGTGTTAAACTCAATTTGTTGCCCACCTACGGGCTGAGTTCGTGGCGTCATTACATCATGCCCGTGATGGCTCTGGCTTTCTATCCCACAGCATATATTTCCCGCCTCATGCGGACCAGTATGCTGGATGTTATTGGCCAGGACTATATGAGAACGGCAAAGGCAAAGGGTCTTTCCCAATTTAAAATGCTTTTCAAGCATGCCCTTCGCAACGCCATATTACCCGTTGTGACCTACCTTGGTCCCCTGATCGCCTATACATTGACGGGGAGCTTCGTCATTGAAAAGATTTTTACTATCCCCGGTCTTGGAAACGAATTCATTTCATCCATTACCGGAAGGGATTACACCATGATTATGGGTACCACCATATTCCTGGCCTCCCTTGTAATATTCATGAACCTTGTGGTTGATATAGCCTATAAGATTATTGACCCCAGAATTAAGTTTCAGTAGAAAGGAAGGAATGAACAGACATGAGCAATAAACATAAACCCTTCAGCATGCATCTGGACGTGTCAGATTTCCTTCCTGCCGATAAGGAAGAGAAGCAGAGTCTTGTTATCATGCGCGAAAGCGTTGGCTTTTGGCGTGACGGTGCACGCCGTTTCAAGAAAAACAAGATAGCCATGACAAGCCTGATCATCATAATTTTGGTATTCATTTTCTCTTTTATCCTGCCATCCTTTTATCCCTATGCTTACGAGCAGCAGATACGGGGCAGCGAAAATCTGTCTCCCTTTCAATACTCGGAAGCCGAGCTTGAGAGAATGGCGGCCGGGGAAAGCGTATTTCCTCACTTTCTTGGAACCGACTCCCTGGGTCGTGATATTACCGCCAGATTGATGATGGGCAGCCGTATTTCCTTGTTGGTAGGATTGGTTGCAAGCATTTTGGTTCTTATCATAGGCTCTTTGTATGGTTCCATTGCCGGTTATTTTGGCGGCAAGGTTGATATGATCATGATGAGAGTTGTTGACATTATCTACACGGTTCCCGACATACTCATCATCATTCTGCTCATGGTAACCTTGAAATATCCATTGCAGGATCTTGCCAACAATGTTCCGGGATTTGCCTGGATCAATACCATAGGCATAGGACTTATATCTATATTCATCGTATTCTCACTGCTTTACTGGGTGGGAATGGCTAGAATTGTAAGGGGTCAGATTCTGACTCTTAAAGAACAGGAATATGTTACAGCGGCACGGGCGCTGGGGGCAAGTCACCGCAGGATTATCGGCAAGCACCTGCTCACCAACTGTATGGGGCCCCTGATTGTTACCACCACCCTTCAAATCCCGTCCGCTATCTTCACCGAGAGCTTCCTGAGCTTTATTGGTATAGGCGTTCAGGCTCCCATGCCAAGTCTTGGTTCAATGGCTGCCAATGCCATCGGTGGTATATACTCCTATCCCCATAGGCTTTTTGCGCCCGCCATCATGATAAGCCTTATTATCCTCTCATTTAACCTGCTGGGCGACGGGTTGAGAGATGCTTTCGACCCCAAGCTGAAGAATTGAGGTGATTAAATGAAAGAACCGCTATTGAATATACAGAATGAACGTTTGTCTTTCTTTACACCGGCAGGTGAGGTAAAGGCACTTAATGATGTTTCTATAAAGATGGAACAGGGCGATGTACTGGGTATAGTCGGAGAAAGCGGAAGCGGAAAAAGTGTAACCGCTTATTCCATTATGGGCCTGATAGAGCACAATGGAAAGATCATTGGCGGAACCATAGACTTCAACGGTCACCGTGTCAATGATATGTCCGAGAAGGAAATGCAGAAGATGCGCGGCAATGAAGTGAGCATTATCTTCCAGGATCCCATGACAAGCCTGAACCCGGTGTTTACCATCGGTAATCAGATCAGGGAAGTGATTATGCTTCACACCAACAAAAACAAGAAGGAAGCCCAGGAACGTGCTGAAGAACTTTTGACCCTTGTGGGAATCAATGAACCCCAAAAGAGGCTGAAGCAGTTTCCTCACGAATTGTCAGGAGGCATGCGTCAAAGGGTAATGATTGCCATGGCACTTGCCTGTGAGCCTAAGCTTCTCATAGCCGACGAGCCCACGACAGCCCTTGACGTTACCATTCAGGCTCAGATACTTGAGCTTATGATGGAACTTCGATCCAAGATCGACATGTCCATAATCCTGATCACACATGATCTGGGTATTGTCGCAAATATGTGCGAGAAGATAGCTGTTATGTACGCAGGAAAGATTATTGAGTTTGGTACAACAGATGATATATTTTACAACCCGAAGCATGAGTATACCAAAGGGCTCTTGCGCAGCATCCCGGTTCTCACCGACAGGGAGCATAAAAAGCTGGTCCCAATTGAAGGAACACCTGTGGATCTGCTCAACCCGCCCAAGGGCTGTCCCTTTGCTCCACGCTGCGACAGCTGTATGAAGATATGCCTGCGCCAGATGCCTGAGTACACATACATCAGTGATCAGCACTACAGTGCATGTTGGCTGTTGCAGAAGGAAGCTTATATGCAAGGCGGTGATAACAAATGAGCCAAAAACTTGTTGAGGTAAAGAATCTGAAACAGTATTTCCATGCAGGCGGTACTGTTTTTAAACCAAAATTTATTAAGGCCGTTGACGATGTCAGTCTCTACATCAATAAGGGTGAAACCCTGGGGCTGGTAGGTGAAAGCGGATGTGGCAAGACCACCTTTGGAAGAACTGTTCTTCGCCTTTATGAGCCTACTTCTGGCAAGATTTATTTTGATGGCGAGGACATCACCCATGTCAACATGCTTCCATACCGTAGAAAGATGCAGATAGTCTTTCAGGATCCTTATGCAAGCCTTAATCCGAGAATGACTGTGGGCGACATCGTGGGAGAAGCAATTGACATCCATAAGCTTGCACCCGACAGGAAGACACGTCGTGATAAAATCATCACCATGTTGGAGCGAGTTGGCCTCAACAGTGAGCATGCCAACAGATATCCCCATGAATTCTCTGGGGGGCAGCGCCAGCGTATTGGTATTGCAAGGGCTTTGGCTGTTGATCCAGAGTTCATTGTCTGTGACGAGCCCGTTTCAGCACTTGATGTGTCCATACAGGCTCAGGTGGTCAATATGTTTGAGGAACTTCAGGAAGAGATGGGTCTGACATATCTATTCATCGCCCATGACCTGAGCGTTGTCAAGCACATCAGTCACCGCATAGGTGTTATGTATCTGGGCAAGCTTGTGGAGTTGGCCGACAATAATGAGCTGATTTTCCACAGCGTTCACCCATATACCAGATCCCTTATCTCGGCCATCCCGGTTCCCGATCCGGCTCAAAGCCGTAAGAAAAAGCGGATTATACTGGAAGGCGATGTTCCCAGCCCGTTGAATCCGCCCAGCGGATGCCGGTTCAGAACACGATGCAGATATGCAACCAAGCTGTGTGAAGAACAGGAACCAGAGTTTAGGGAGGTATCTCCCGGCCATTTCGCAGCCTGCCACCACTTGGACAAGGTTGAATAAACTATTATTACAGTAGATGACGTCTACAGGGCAATGGAATTTCATTACCTCTGGAGCGTTATAATAATAAGACCGTACAAATAGTACGGATATATTTTGGAGGGAGAAAAATGAAAACAAGAAAGATTGCGTTATTGACAGCGATTATCATGGTATTTGTGATGATTCTGTCCGCATGCGGCGGTAATGCCGGGGCAGGAAACACACTGCCTGTTAACGTGGGTTCAGATCCAGATACCATCGATCCTGCTCTCAACTCGGCAGTTGACGGCGCTACAATGATCATCCACGCTTTCGAGGGGCTCTATACACTTGATAAGGATGGCGTGCCCATCCCCGGTCAGGCTTTGGACTGCAAAATATCCGATGATGGTACAGTTTATACCTTTACCCTTCGTGACGGTCTGAAATGGAGCGATGGAAAGGCCCTGACAGCTCATGATTTCGTTTATTCATGGAATCGTGCCATTTCCCCTGAAACAGCAGCAGACTATTCCTACATGTTTGAGGTAATTGATGGCTACGATGAAGGAAAACTCAATGTAACCGCAACCGACGACAAGACTCTTGTGGTTACCCTTAAGAACAGGGTTCCCTACTTTCTTGAGCTGACTGCATTCCCCACCTTCTCACCTGTCCGTCAGGACATCGTTGAAGCTCATGGGGACGCTTGGGCAACCAAACCCGATACCTATATCGGAAATGGCCCTTACAAGGTAACAGAATGGGTTCCTGGTTCTCATATCACCATGACAAAGAACAAGAACTACTGGAATTACAAAGCACTTGGCATGGAAAACATCAAATTCGTACTCATGGACGATCCCGGTGCTCAGCTGACCGCTTTCACCCAGGGTGAAATCCTCTTTACAGATGATATGCCAAACGATGAAATCGACGCTTGGAGAGAAAAGCCTGAGTTCAACATTGAAGGACAATTGGGTACTTACTATGTTTCATTCAATACCCAGAAAGAGCATCTGAATAATCCCAAGGTACGCGAGGCTATGACCCTGGCTATCGACCGCGACTTTATCTGCAGAGAAATTGGTAAGGCCGGCCAGATACCTGCAGGTGCCTTTGTACCCATCGGACTTAGCGATGCTGATCCTACCAAGGAATTCCGCGATGTAGGCGGTAACTATTATGATCCATACGACTATGAGGGTAATCTTGAAAAGGCTAAGAAGGCTCTTGCTGATGCCGGATATCCCAATGGCGAGGGTCTGCCTACTTTCGAGTACCTCTATAATCCTGAAAGCTCTGCTCACATGGCTATAGGCGAGGCTCTCCAGGATATGTGGGGCAAGATTGGCATTAAGGTAAACCTGGTATCCCAGGAATGGGCAACCTTCCTGAACACCAGAAAGAATGGCGACTACGACATAGCACGTAACGGATGGCTGGGTGACTATAATGATCCTATTTCCTTCCTGGATATGTGGATTACCGGTAGCGGTAATAACGACGCCCAGTGGTCTAATGCTGAATATGATTCCCTTATCTCTCAGATCAAGTCTGAGACCGATACAGCAAAACGCTTTGAGCTCATGCATAAGGCTGAGGACATCATTTTCGCAGATAGCATGCTCTGCCCAATCTACTACTATGTAGACATCTTCCTGATCAATCAGAAGGTTGAAAACTTCTGGTCCTCACCCCTGGGCTACAAATACTTCATGTATGCCACAGTTAAGGAATAATCATCTGGCAGAGACCAAAAGAGGTGACATACAGTCACCTCTTTTTTATCCTTCTTCTATATAATTTGTTTCTGTCACAGAATATGATGCCTACTTATTGACGGGCATCAAAACATCTTTTCCAAGCCACTTTCTGAGAACCTCCGGAACAATCACGCTACCATCTTCCTGCTGATACTGTTCAACAATCGCAGGCAGTACCCTGCTTGTGGCAAGCCCCGAAGCATTGAGGGTATGGACAAATTCAGTCTTTTTACTGCCCTTTCTCTTGAATCGGATATTTCCTCTGCGTGCCTGATAATCATAAGCATTGGAGCAGGAACTCACCTCTTTGTAATCGTTCATGCTTGGAATCCAAACCTCAATATCAAAGGTTTTTCCCATAGAAGCACTGCAATCTGCTGCAGCCAGCTTTGACACCTGATAATGCAGCCCAAGCCCTGCCACAAGGCGTTCAGCCTTTTCAATGAGCTCTTCCAGCGCCTTTTCGGAATCTTCCGGAAGGGTGTACTGGAACATCTCCACCTTGTTGAATTGGTGACCTCTGATCATTCCCCTTTCCTCTGCCCTGTAACTGCCTGCCTCCTTCCTGTAGCAGGGAGTATAGGCAAAGTATTTCTTTGGCAGCTCATCATCCCTCAGAATCTCATCTCGGTGGACATTTATGAGCGCTGTTTCGGCAGTCGGAAGAATGAATTGCATTCTCTCGTTTACCTCACTGGTTTCCAGTCTGAAAACGTCCTCAGAGAACTTTGGAAATTGTCCTGCAGTATACCCGCATTGATAATTGAGGATATGGGGCGGTAATATAAACTGGTAGCCGTCTTTAACATGCTCACTGATAAAATAGTTTAACAGAGCCCATTCAAGCATGGCGCCATCCCCTGTATACAACCAGAACCCGTTACCCCCCAGCTTTACACCTCTCTCATAATCGATGAGTCCGAGGGAATTCACCAGATCAACATGGTTCTTAGGGATAAAGGCAAAATTGGGTTTTTCCCCAAAGGTCCTTACCGCCTGATTGTTTTCCTTTCCGCCGGCAATTACATCATCGGCAGGAAGATTGGGGAGGGCGGCCACAAAATCATTTATTTCGCCCTCTACCTTTCTAAGATCATCTTCAAGCGTCTTGACCTTATCAGAAATCTCTTTCATCTCGTTCAATAAGCCTGAAATATCTTTTCCTTCTCTCTTGAGAACGGGTATCTCCGAAGATACTTTATTCTTTCTTGCTTTTAAGGCTTCGGACTCGGTGATGAGCGATCTTCTTTTCTGATCCCAATCAAGGAATTCTGTGAAATCCACGTCGACGAGCCTTTTAGCCAGAGCCTTCTTTATTCTTTCGGGATCATTTCGTATTTCGATAATATCAAGCATATGTGCTTCTCCTTTCTGATTTGCATTATGTCTTATGCGTTAGTGAGTGCCTTAGTGAGAGCCTCTTTCTCCTCTGTTGACAGTTCTTTGTCTGCTGGCTGGCTATTTTTAATCTGCTTAGCGTAAACATAGGAATTTTCCCTGGAATATATTCCTGTTATGACAAGTCCATCATGATTGTCATCCAAAGCTGCAATTGAAAAACTCATATTATTGCCTATATTGTCAAAAGCATTGTATGTCACCATTCCTGTATTTCTAAGACAGGAGGGCAGCTTTTGCTCCATAGTACTTAATCGCTTCTCGATATTGTTTGACATATTCTGTTTTATCTTATCCAATTCCTCTGCATAAGAAACCATCAGGTCTTCAACATTTTTCTCGCTAAGTCCCCTAATAAGCTTACGGTATTTTTTTATCACTGAATTCAACCTGAAATGATCCATAATGATTAGAATAAAGCTCAAGATGCCTAAACCGGCACCAACATATATGAAATACTGCTCCATAGTTTCCTCCATAAAACAGAATTTTCGATATACCCGAAAAAAACCTCTATTGTCCTTTCTGATCAATTGTTACATCTGATAATGATAATATATTACCTGACACCTGAAAACTGATTCAGGACAAAATTAGGAGGTTGCTTACTTTCCAATATTTAACAGCATATCGATGATTCGATCGAATTCGTCTTTTGAGTAGTATTCTATGACAATCCTGCCCTTATCCTTCCTGCGGTGAAGATCTATCTTGGTTCCAAATATGGTTCTCAGATCCTCCACAAGATGTGTCATCTCAAAATCCTCTGGTTTTGGTCGGGGCTTCTTTACCGATGGATTTTTTCCTTCCTGAGCCGCCAGCTTTTCAGCCTCCCTCACGTTCAAACCTTTATTGATAATCAGATCCGCCAATTCTTTCTGCTTCTTCTGATCATCAACCGAAACCAGAGTACGGGCATGCCCGCTTGTAAGCCTTCCATCTACCAGCATGTCCTGGATTTCTTTCGCCAGGGTAAGCAGGCGGACAGAATTTGCTATAGAAGCCCTGCTTTTGCCAACCAGTTTTGAGACATCTTCCTGTGTCATATTGTAATCATCCATTAGCTTCTTATAGGCTTCAGCTTCTTCTATTGGATTAAGATCTTCCCTCTGAAGATTCTCAATCAGGGCTATCTCCATAACCTGTCTGGATGACAGATCTTTTACCACCACCGGTATGGTCTTAAGTCCTGCAAGCTTTGATGCACGCCAACGTCTTTCACCCGCAACGATGACATATCTAGATCCTTCCTGCTTAACAATTATGGGCTGCACTACACCGTGTTCTTTTATCGACTCTGCCAGTGCCTGAAGTCTTTCCTGATCGAACACCTTTCTTGGCTGTCCTGCATTTGGCTCCACATCATTAATCTTTACCTCAAAAACACTTTCCCGAGGGTTATCCAAAGTGTTCGCAGAACTGATAAGTGCATCCAGGCCTCTGCCTAATCCCTTTCTCATTTTCACCCTGCCCTTTCCTTGTTGATTATTCTAGTACTCCTCCGAGCATTCAATAACCTCTTCAGCCAGATCCATATAACACTCGGCTCCCTTGGATTTTTCATCATACAGGATGATGGGAAGTCCATAACTGGGTGCTTCACTAAGGCGGACATTCCTTGGAATAATGGTTCGGTAAACCTTGTTGCCAAAATATTTCTTTACCTCATCAACAACCTGTATGGACAGATTTGTTCTGGCATCAAACATGGTAAGAACAACACCCTCCACCCTCAGATTCCTGTTCAGGTGTTTTTGCACGATTTTAACGGTATTCATCAGTTGGCTTAATCCTTCGAGAGCGTAGTATTCGCATTGTATTGGAACTAAAATGGTGTCAGCAGCAGTGAGGGAATTAACTGTAAGAAGGCCCAATGATGGCGGGCAGTCTATCATAATGAAATCGAATTTGCTTTCTATGTCTTCCAAGGCTGCTTTTAGTCTCATTTCCCTTGATATGACAGACACCAGTTCAACTTCAGCACCCGCCAAATTGATATTTGAGGGAGACAACATGAGGTTATCAACCTTTGTGGGAACGAGCGTATCCTCAATATCAACCTCATTGATAATCACATCATAGATTGACTGTCTTACAGCGTTTTTGTCGACACCAAGACCGCTGGTCGTATTCCCCTGAGGGTCTATATCGATCACCAGGACCTTTTTGTTTTTGACGGCAAGACAGGCGCTGAGATTAACAGCTGTGGTTGTCTTGCCCACTCCCCCTTTTTGGTTTGCAACTGCTATTATCTTAGCCATACCACACCTCATCAAGCCTTTATAGAACATAGAATATTATAACATATATTAATGTAATGTGGCGAAATGTTTGACAGATGGAGGTAGGAAGTGGGAGATGAAATGTACGATTTGAGGGGTGTGAGGTAAGAGGTGGGTTGTGGAATGTACGAGGCGGGAGGTTTTAATCTGGATTTGAGGCTCGAGAGACGAGATGTGGGAGGTGTGAGGTGACATGGGCTGATTGAGTTGTCAGAGAGGAATGGAACATGAGGTACAAGAGATGAGAAATCGAAAATGAGAGGTTTGATTTGAGAGGTGAGATATTTCATATGAGAGGAGTTAAAAGTGGTATTTAAAATATAAGATATGGGATATTGAAGTTGAAAGTTTGGAAGAGGGAAAGATGAAAAAACAAAAGTATCGCTTGGGAATTAGGTTTAATGCTCTGAATTTGTCAAGTGGTAGAGTTATGTATGAACTAATACTCCAGTCGTACTAAAAATGTTTCACGTGAAACATTTTTAGT
>JAAYTP010000053.1 GCA_012518025.1 Clostridiaceae bacterium | reverse complement strand
CTCGCAATGACAGTTTGAGTATGTTATTGGGTGGGTATAATGAGATTGCCACGTCGCTTTGCTCCTCGCAATGACAGGAGGGAAAGGAGATTGCCGCGCTCGTTATCACTCGCTCGTAATGACATGAAGGAAAAACAGCAGGGAAAACTCCCTGCTGTTAAAGCTTACGACATTGAAATGCTACAACATCGTATCATTTAAGTATTATACGTTGAATGCCTTATATTTTCAATTACTCTGCACTTTATTGGTTCTTAAACACATCCAAACTCACAACTTCCAGTTCCTCAGGCTTTTTACCCATCTGGAGGCAGCGGAGAACTGCGAAGGCTGTGTCCAGGCTGGTGAGGCATGGGATGGAGCGCTCAACGGCCTTTCTCCTGATCTGGAAGCCGTCCCTTTCCGCACTTCTTCCCCTGGTGGGCGTATTTACCACCATCTTGATGTCCCCCGATTCCATCATATCTATCAGGTTGGGAGAACCCTCATGGATTTTTCTTACCGCATTGGTGGCTATGGCGTGTCTGTTAAGGTAGTTGGCGGTTTTCCCTGTGGCGTAAAGCTTGTATCCCAACCGTTCAAAGCCATCAGCCAGATCCACCAGCTCCGGTTTGTCGGTATCGCGCACCGTAAACAAGATTCCGCTACCCGGCTCCGGGAACTTCATGCCGGCAGCCACCAGGCCTTTGAGGGTGGCTTCATGAACATTTTTGGCAATACCAAGAACCTCTCCCGTAGATTTCATCTCGGGACCTAAGCTTGTGTCCACATCGTGGAGCTTTTCAAAGGAGAATACAGGCACCTTCACAGACACATACTCCGAGGGCTTGTACAGACCGGTTCCGTAGGGGAAGTCGGAAAGCTTTTTACCCATCATGATCCTGGTGGCTATCCTGACCATGGGAATACCGGTCACCTTGCTGATGTAGGGCACGGTGCGGCTGGATCTGGGGTTGACCTCTATCACATAGACCTGGTCGTTGAACAGCACGTACTGGATATTGACCATACCGATAACATTCAGGGCTTTAGCAAGCTTTTCGGTGTACTCTATAATGGTGTTCCTTGTTTTGAAGGACAGGCTTTGGGGCGGATACATGGATATGGAGTCCCCGGAGTGAACCCCTGCCCGCTCCAGATGCTCCATGATACCCGGGATCAGGATATCCTTTCCGTCACAGATGGCATCCACCTCGATTTCCTTTCCCATCATGTATTTGTCGATGAGGATGGGATGTTCCTGTTCCTCAAGACAGATGATCTCCATGAACTCGGTAAGATCATTATCGTTGTATGCAATTTCCATGCCCTTTCCTCCAAGGACATAGGAAGGACGAACCAGCACAGGATAGCCCAGCTTGTGGGCAGATTCCAGTGCCTCTTCAAGGGTGAAGACGGTAAAGCCCTTGGGTCTTGGAATGCCTAGCTCTTCCAACAATGCGTCAAAGCGTTCCCTGTCCTCGGCGGCATCCACATCCTGAGCCTTGGTTCCGAATATATGAATCCCGGCATCGGCAAGGGGGTTGGTCAGCTTGATTGCCGTCTGCCCGCCGAATTGTGCGATAACGCCTTCCGGCTTCTCATGCTCAATGATCTCTAAAACGTCCTCGGTTGTCAGGGGCTCGAAATAGAGCCTGTCCGAGGTATCGAAGTCGGTACTCACGGTTTCCGGGTTGTTATTGATGATGATGGTCTCATACCCTTCTTCCTTAAGACCCCACACCGAATGAACCGAGCAGTAGTCAAACTCGATCCCCTGCCCGATCCGTATCGGACCCGAACCCAGAACGATGACCTTTTTGTTCTTGGTAGGTTTGGATTCGGTGACCTGGTCGTAGGTGGAATAGTAGTAGGGGGTCTGGGCTTCAAACTCCGCTGCACAGGTATCCACCATCTTATAGGTGGGCTTTATGCCGGCCTTTAATCTTCTTTTTCTTATGTCTTCAGTTTTTGTCTTCACATATTTTGCGATGATGTCATCCACAAACCCCATCTTCTTGGCTTTTAAAAGAAGCTCATCGGTAAGTGTATCCACTGTCAGGGTTTTCAGCTTCTCCTCCATGGCCACAATCTTCCTGAACCTGCTTAAAAACCAGAGATCAATCCTGGTAACATCATGGATCTCCTCAAGGCTGAAGCCCCTCCTTATACATTCGGCCACCACCAGCAAGCGGTTGTCGTCCACATTTTTGAGATTGGCTCTCAATGTGGCATCATCCATGTCCTTGCAAAGGGGTGTCTCCAGGGTTCGAATCCCCAGTTCCAGAGAGCGGAGAGCCTTCATAAGTGCAGCCTCGAAGGAATTTCCGATGGCCATGACCTCCCCTGTTGCCTTCATCTGGGTACCCAGGGTTCTTCTCGCCTTTACAAATTTATCAAAAGGCCATTTGGGAATCTTCACCACGCAGTAGTCCAGAGTGGGCTCAAAGCATGCGTAGGTCTTGCCCGTCACAGCGTTTTTGATCTCGTCAAGGCTGTATCCGATGGCAATCTT
>JAAYTP010000052.1 GCA_012518025.1 Clostridiaceae bacterium | reverse complement strand
TTTAATGATGCTCATACACTGTTTAATTTTCAATGTCCATACTGCCTTCTACGGCTTGCTGTCACTGTTTCAGGGTTTTTCCCGAGCGGAGACAGCTTTATTATCTTACCACCGTATCGTTTTGTTGTCAAGAGCTTTTTTAATCTTTGTTTCGATTAATTCTGCGCTTATTTTCAATGTTTCCGGCGGTATTTAAGTGTACCACCAACCGGCCTGACTGTCAACCGGGTTTTCAATCTTTTCTGACAGCTTATTTCGACTGATTTAACCGGCGGATACCCAGTTTAGCATGGCTGAGGAATCTTTGTCAAAGACCTTTTTCTTCCTTGTCGCCGTTTTGAATTTGAAGTATATTTACTGTATTAATAGGAGATTGTCATGAATCGGCTTCCGCCTGCTTGATAACGAGATAATCCACACCGCCGATTCTCTTCTCGGAAAACTGGATTTCCACACTCTCCATCCGGTATTCGTCCCGGACAGCCTCTTCAGCCAGAGCACCATAGGATATCACGGTTTCCAGATTTGTCACGCTTGTAATGATATTCCTCTGAATCACCTCGGCGATGGTAGTGATTTTAGCAAGATTGGAAAGGGTCACCTTCTGCTTGATAAAAGCCTGCATAAAGGCTATTTGATTCTTCTTTCTGAATATATCCCCATAGTTATGGAAAACACCATGCTCATTATAACCCTGTCTGAATCTCAAGAAGCCTTCAGCCTGCCTTCCGTACAGGGTTTGAGGACCCGGCTCAATGTAAATATCAAGATTTTGGGTAGGATCATGGTAATTCATCAGAATAGGAACGTTGATATATACACCGCCGAAATAGTCAACGATGTTTCTGACACCCTGCACCTTCACATAGGCATAATCATCGATATGGATGGAAAAGACCTCTTCTATGATATCGCAAAGAAAATCGATATAAGGCCTCTGGAACCTTCCCACATTCTTTTTGTATTCAATAGCATTGCCTACAGATGGTACAGCATTGATTTTATTTATACCCTTTTCATTAAGGAGTGCAGGCTTTTTCTTGCTTATTTCCTCTGTAACAAAATCGCTGTAGTCAATATAAATATCTCGTGGCAGGCTGAGCATTTTGACAGCCTTGTCAGCCTTATCAATGCTCATGATCATTATAGTATCGAAATTCCAGCCCACTACGTCGGATGCGGTGATCAGGATGTTTATGCTGTTGGGTGAAACTAACTGCTCAAAATACTTCTGATCGTTGGTCAGCTTCAACTCCTGGGGCTGCTGGGTTTCCTCCGGGGGTTCAGTTTCTGCGGTAGGTTCGGGGGTATGTGTGGCAGGATTGTTGTCATCAGGAGTATTAGGCTGATTATTGGGGTTCCCCACAGAAAGATTCTGGAAAAACATCTGGCTTGAGAAAACAACAAATATGGTAGCCAGCAAACTGATGAGAATCCTTGCCCTTTTACTTCTGTACATCACATCGACACACCCCCTTGACTATATCTATTAACCTCGCAGAAAATGGCAAATTATATCATAGCATTTTTGCCGTCAGTATGAAATCCTAATAATCATATTTTAATCAAGTTGAAACAAAATATAAATCACGGTTTGCCATATCCTATTGCCAACTTGATCCGTCATGGCTCAGGGTCTATTTTCCTTTTATGGTTTCAAGCCTTTCAATGACCTTGCGGTACATGTCGCGGTACTTGGCCTCCTTCTCCTTCTCGGCTTCCACAACAGCCTTGGGAGCCTTGGCGACGAAACCGGCATTGCTCAGTTTTTTCTCCACACGATCCAATTCCATCTCAAGGTTGGCCTTTTCCTTTTCCAGTCGTTCGATTTCCTTCTCCATGTCAATCAGCTCTTCAAGGGGCAGGAAAACCTCCATTCCTTCCACCACAACAGCCACCGCATCATCGGCGATACCTGACTTATCCTTTCTGACCACCGCATCGGAAATGGAGGCAAGCCGTTTAAACGTGGGAGCTTCCCTGTCAACAGCCGAAGCCAGATCGGGATCGGAGGTAACAAATATGGCTTTTGCCCGCCTGCTGGCAGGAACATTCATCTCCAGCCGCCTGTTGCGTATACCGCGGATGGCATCCATGATAACCTTCATAACCCGCTCCTCTTCAGGATACAGAACCCCTTCCCGGTACTCTGGCCATTCGGAGATCATAATACTCTCATCTGATGTGATGAGATGGCCATAGATCTCTTCTGTAATGAACGGCATGAACGGGTGAAGAAGCTTCATGGCATTTTTCAGTATCTCATTCAGTACATAGAGGGCTTCAATCCGACCCGGTGCCTCCTGATCATACAGACGTGGCTTCACCAACTCAATATACCAGTCGCAGAATTCATCCCATATGAATTCGTAGATCTTATGCAAAGCGATGCCAATCTCAAAGCGTTCCAGATTCTCGGTGACTTCCCGGGCAACTGTATTGATTCGGCTCAGGATCCACTTATCAGCGGAGGTAAACCTGCCCGGATCAACCTTTGAGAAATCTATATCCTCATCAAAATTCATCATGACAAAGCGGAAGGCGTTCCAGATCTTATTGGCAAAATTTCGGCTGGCCTCCAGCTTTTCGTCAGAGAAGCGCAAGTCATTACCGGGAGAAGTTCCGATGGTTAGGGCATACCTTAAGGCATCGGTACCATACTTCTCTATAACATCAAGTGGATCGATCCCGTTCCCAAGGGATTTGGACATCTTCCTGCCCTGGGCATCCCGAACCAGGCCATGGATAACGACATGGCTGAAGGGTTCCTTCCCCATCTGCTCCAAACCTGAGAAGATCATCCTGGCCACCCAGAAGAAAATGATATCATAAGCGGTTACCAAAACGCTGGTAGGATAGAAATGCTCCAGATCAGCGGTTTTTTCCGGCCATCCCAGTGTTGAGAACGGCCACAGAGCCGAGCTGAACCAGGTATCAAGAACATCCTCATCCTGACGGATTCTGGCGGATCCGCATTTCTGACATTTTTCCGGAGCCTCCCTGGATACGGTGATATGTCCGCAGTCATCGCAATAATAGGCAGGAATCCTGTGACCCCACCATAGCTGCCTTGAAATACACCAATCCTGTATATTTTCCATCCAGTTGAAATAGATCTTTGAGAAGCGCTCAGGCACAAATTTAATGGTGCCGTTCCTCACCGCCTCAATGGCCGGCTCAGCAAGGGGTTTCATCTTCACGAACCACTGATGGCTTACTCTTGGCTCAATAACGGTATTGCAGCGGTAACAGGAACCCACGTTATGATGGTGGGGCTTAATCTTAACAAGAAGTCCAAGCTCTTCCAGATCTCTGACAACCTGTTTTCTGGCTTCATAGCGGTCAAGACCGGCGTATTTTCCACCATTTTCATTAATGGTGGCGTCAGGGTTCATGACATTGATCATTTCAAGGTCATGCCTGAGACCTATCTCAAAGTCATTGGGGTCATGGGCAGGAGTTATCTTAACCACACCGGTGCCGAATTCCCGCTCAACATAATCGTCGGCAATGATGGGTATCTCACGGTTCATCAGAGGCAGTGTTACGGTTTTCCCTATGAAATCCTTATAGCGCTCATCCTCAGGGTGGACTGCCACCGCAGTATCCCCCAGCATGGTCTCGGGACGCGTTGTGGCTACCTCCAGATATGCATCAGTACCGGTTACGGGGTACTTGATATGCCAGAAGCTGCCTTCCTTTTCCTCATATTCCACCTCGGCGTCCGATATGGAGGTACCGCAGCAGGGACACCAGTTGATAATCCTTTCTCCTCTGTAGATCAGGCCTTTTTCATAGAGCCTTACAAAAACCTCCAGCACAGCCCTGGACAAGCCTTCATCCATGGTAAAACGCTCCCGCTTCCAGTCGCAGGAACTTCCCAGCTTCTTAAGCTGCTCCACAATACGCCCGCCGTATTGCTTCTTCCACTCCCAGGCTCTTTTCAGGAATTCCTCACGGCCTACATCTTCCTTGGTAAGACCCTCTTCAGCCATCTTTTCAACAATCTTTACCTCGGTAGCAATGCTGGCATGATCCGTACCGGGAAGCCACAGGGCATTATATCCCTGCATTCTCCTGAACCGGGTGAGAATATCCTGCAGGGTATTGTTCAGGGCGTGCCCCATATGGAGCTGACCTGTAATATTCGGTGGGGGTATCACAATACAGAAGGGCTCCTTTTCCCGGTCAACCTCGGTGTGAAAATAGTCCTTCTCCATCCATCTGTGATAAATCTTCTCCTCTACCTTTGAGGGATCGTAAGTCTTTTCAATATTGTCTAAACGCATATTCCCAACCCTTTCATGCTAAAGTGCGCAAGATGTATTTATAATTAACAGGTTCTATCTGGCGACAGACTATTTAAAGGCTATAAAGATAAGCACCACACCCGGTATCAAGGTGAACAAACCTACCAGTTTGACCATGGAAAGTGCCTTCATCCGCTTGTATTCTTCAAGAGCCTCACCAGTAAACTCATGAGCCTCCTTCACAGCGACGCGCTGGCTCAGGGCAAGGCGCTTAACAATATATCCCGCGCCATAGTTAATAACGGCGCCCGTCACTATCAGCAGGATCGCTGCTATCTTCAATACAGTCATATTCCCTCCATATCACCGGAATCTGCATCACCAGGGGTTACAAATCCATAAAAAAAACTTCCATCCATATCTTTGGACGAAAGCATTTTCCGCGGTACCACCAAAGTTCCCTTTAACGGGCCCTTTAACAGGAATTTAACGGTTCCTACCCGATGCGATCTACTTTGCCAGCGCCTTCAATAGCTGCTGCCGGTTCAACCGCCAGGCTCGGAAGCGACCTTCAGCAACACTTTCCCGGAAGTGCTTGCACCAAATGCACATCCTCTCTTTAGGGCGTTATTGCCTACTCCTCTTCGTCATCGCCAACTATTTGTTTATTAATGAATATAGACCATTACCGCAAAGTCTGTCAAGGGTTTATCCGGCTTTCAGTTTGGATCCGCAAAAGTTGCAGGCTTCGATCCTGCCCACAGCCACTTCTTTATTCGCTCCGCAATTCTTGCAGGATACTATATCATATTCCAGCTCAGGGTCATGTTCCACCCCGGGTCGGGGCACCACAACAGTACGATTCACTTCGCTGATGCGCGCGTTTGGAAGGAAATTACGGCTGATCATCCGCTCCAGATACTGACGCACCTTTTCGTATGGGATTCTCGTAAGCCTGCTGATTTCATCTATGCTGGAAACCCCGTCGTTGACGATTATGCTGATAAACCGCCTGTAAACATTGGCATTCTTTTTTATAAAAACAGCGGCTGCCAAAAGGGCAAGGGCACCGGACATCAGGACTAGAAATCCAGCTACAACACTGTTCACTCTGAAACCTGCTTCAAAAAGCGCTGCCGTAAGAAATGCGCCAATCAATGCAATAAGTATCCATGCCAGCACCTTAAGAATCCCTGATGCAACCATGGTAGCCTTTAGATCGGAACGCACCTTCAGGATAAGGAGCAGAAGCCCTAAAGGCCAGAATATAACGAAGCCAACCACCACTATAGACCATGGAATGCCTGATTCCTTCACCCTTCGCACCTCCTGTAAGTGTCATACCGGAATGCTACTCCAACCTTGCTCTCCTGCCACCCGCCTGCTTCCTCCCTGACCCACTGGCTTTCCCTGTCAAAATCAGGAAGGTGGGTATCAGCTTCAAATGCCGCGTCAATTCGGGTAATCAGAGCCTGGGAACAATAGTCCAGAAGCAGCCGGTAGACCGATTCCCCGCCGCATACATAAACATCACCTTTAAAGTCGGCTATGGTGGACATCAGTTCCTCAAGATTATGCACCACAACTGCCCCCGGGCACTGGTAATTCTTATCCCGTGTCAGTACCACGTTGATCCTGTCCGGAAGGGGCCTGGCATCCTTGAAGGATTCCAGCGTCTTGCGCCCCACCACTATCATATTGCCCCTGGTCAGTTGGGAAAAGCGCTTCAAATCCTCAGGTATTCTTTTTAACAACTTGTTTTTAAACCCTATCCCCCAGTTTCTATCGGCCGAAGCGATGAGGATAAGGTCATTTCTCGGCCAATCCATTTTAACCTCCCAAAAATCAGATCAAACCGCAACAGGAATATTTCTTATCTGAGGTCCGGCAATATAGTTCTCAAGACTGAAATCGGAGACCTCGAATGCATAGAAGTCCTTGATATCAGAATTCATAATGAATTCAGGCGCCGGATGAGGCTCCCTGCTGATCAATTCTTTCACCAGGGGTATGTGCCTGTCGTAGATATGGGCATCGGCGATGACGTGAACCAATTCACCCACTTCCAGCCCGCTCACCTGGGCAAACATATGCACAAGCACAGCGTACTGAACCACATTCCAGTTATTGGCCACCAATACGTCCTGGGATCTCTGGTTGAGGATGGCATTGAGCTTCCTTCCGCTGACATTGAAGGTCACGCTGTAGGCACAGGGGTATAGATTCATGTCTATCAGGTCGGCATGATTATACATGTTGGTTATGATACGCCTGCTGTAGGGATTACGCTTAAGATCAAACAGTACCCTGTCCACCTGGTCGAACTCGCCTTCCTTATAGCGATGCCTGATACCCAGTTGGTAGCCGTATGCCTTTCCGATGGATCCATTTTCATCCGCCCAGGCATCCCAGATATGACTGTTGAGATCCTTGATATTGTTGGACTTTTTCTGCCAGATCCAAAGAAGCTCGTCTACGGCATTCTTCAGGTTTGTGGGCCTTAAGGTCAGGATGGGAAACTCGGCTGAAAGATCGTACCGGTTGACCACACAGGATTTCTTGATGGTATGGGCTGGCGTGCCATCCGGCCATCTGGGCCTTACCTCAAAACCTTCGTCGGAAAACCCGTTCTCAAGAATATCCTTGCACATTTCGATGAAGATAAGATCCGCCTGACTCATGCTTAACACCTGCCCTTTCGTTATATTTTAAGTATATGCTTTGTGCTCATCCCTTTAACAATACTTTACCCTATTCTTCCCACACCGACAATATAAATAACAGATCAGGCAGAAGGGATCACGTAAAACTAGGGCACATTGCGATAAGGCGCCTAAAACTCTCTGCGAGAATGAAAAAGGGCGGCTGTCACCACTCACCTCAAGTATGTTATTGCGAGGAGCAATGCGACGAAGCAATTTCGGAGATTGCCGCGCTTCACTGCGTTCCGCTCGCAATGACACTTCTTTGTGCAGCACAGCGACTGGGCTTTATGGGATTCCTGAAAGCATGTGAAACTTATATTTTCACATGGCCAGCCGTTCACTGTCTTACCATATGTGAGATTGCTCGAAACGCTTGCGATGACCCATCAGATTCAATGTTGACAGGATGAGCAAGATTGAATAGGATGGGATGGAAGATAACAAGAATCCCCTGTGAAGGAGCGAAAGTGGCTATGAAGATCAATTCGGATTTCAGAATCCTCGGCTTCAACAGTCCTTACCAGGATGCCGACACGGTTGTGTTCGGCGCCCCCTTTGACGGCACATCCTCCTTTCGTCCGGGTTCGCGCTTCGGTCCGCCCGCCATCCGCAATGATTCCTATGGTATTGAGACATACAGCCCTTATCAGTATCGGGATATGGCAGAAATCAAAGGACACGATCTGGGGGATCTGGATCTTCCCTTCGGTGATACCAACCAGGCTCTTAAAGAAATCGGAGATTGCGCAAGAAGAATCATAGAAGACCGGAAAAAATTCATCATGCTTGGAGGCGAGCATCTGGTTACCTTGCCCGCAGTGGAAGCCGCTTTGGAAGCGTTTCCCGACCTATGCATCATCCATCTGGATGCCCACACAGATCTGAGGGATGACTATCTGGGAGTCAGGCTATCCCATGCAACAGTCATGAGGCGGGTTTGGGAAATGGTCGGCGACAACCGGATATGGCAATACGGTATCCGTTCGGGAGAACGCTATGAGTTCCAGTGGGCCAGGCAACACACCTGTTTAACTCCCTTTGTTTTGGATGGAATTGAAAAGGCCATAGATGAAATAGGAAACAGGCCGGTTTATCTCACCATTGACCTGGATGTTCTGGACCCCTCGGTCTTTCCCGGCACCGGCACCCCCGAACATGGCGGCGTCACCTTCCGGGAACTCCTGGATTTCCTGATCAAACTCACTCCATTGGACATAAAGGCTGCTGACCTGGTAGAACTGGCACCCCACTACGACCATAGCGGCGTATCTACCGCCGCCGCCTGCAAGTTACTGAGGGAACTGGCTCTTATTCTTTGATCACAGTCCATACCGACATTTGCCCAGGTTTTCGGGAATCCACCCTTACCATTATACCTCCATGACTAATGGTCTCGTATAGCTTGGCACCTGCTGATGCATAGCGCTTCATCGACTCCTCACTGGGATGCCCATACCTGTTTTTACCCACGCTTATAACAGCTATGGTGGGGCTTACCTGCCTTATGAATTCAGCACTTGATGAATATTTCGAACCATGGTGGGGAACCTTTATGAGATCACAATCCAACGCCTTTTGTCCCAGAAGCAGGTTTTCGGAGGGAAATCCGATATCCCCTGTAAAAATCGCACTGAATCCTGCATAATCCAGTCTTGTCACCAATGAGAGCTCATTGGCGTTGGCTGTTTTGCCAGTTGGCATTTGTGTTTTATCTTCAAGGGGATAGATGGCCGTAAGCACAAGGCCATCCTCCGAATAAATAATATCATCCTGATCTGCCAACTCCACAGGGATACCTTTATCGCGGGCATAATCGGTCAGCTCATTCATTTCGCTGTCTTCCGCGTCGGCAATCACCAGTCGTTTGACTCCCATTTTGTCCATGACGCTCTTCAGCCCGTTTATATGATCTGCATGACCGTGGGTTGCAATCATCACATCAATCCGGGTGATTTTCAGGTCGTAAAGAACCGGAACCACAATCATTTCTCCCGTATAGGAACCATCATGGTCATCGTAGATGCTTCCTCCCCCATCAATGATGATGCTCTTACCCGACGGGGTTTTAATAATACTGCAATCCCCCTGCCCCACATCAGCAAAATAGATCTCAAGCTTCCCGGATGGGATCATGTCCAGCAGGATCAGGCTTCCATAAACAGCCAGCATACATGCAATAAGCCAGCTGCCCCATCTCTTTGCGTTGCCTCCTGACTTAAAGCCCTTGACGGTATCACCTCCGTCTACTTCATTTCTGCTGGCATGTCCGGAGCTATCCATGGCAACGGGACACGGTTTCTGAAACTTTCTCTCCATCCAGGGTATACCATAGCGTATGATAAGCAGGATCAGATAATATCCGGCTGTCAGCAAAAAGCTCGGGGTGGCCACAGCCAGTTCCGCCCAGGGCACGGACGAAACAGTCTGAGTTGCCGTGAGAACAATACCGGTTAATAAGGATACAATCCAGCCCAGCACATGGCAGATCGGACGGAACACAAACCAGAAAACCGCCAGAACAGCAGCCAGCGCTGTCAAAATCCCTGTTACTGGAACCACAACCAGATTGGCAAGGATGGATACCACCGAGAAACTGTTGAAGGTTCCTGCTATGACAGGGATCACGCCTAGCTGCGCCGAGAAGGTTCCTGCCAGGGTATCCCTTATCACCTTGGGCATTTTTACAGGAAGTTTTTCAAATACAGGTTTGTAGAATACCACCAGGGACAGGGCAGCACTATGGGAAAGAATAAATCCGATATCGAACAGCATAAAGGTATTCGAGAGCAGGATCAGCAGGACCGAAGCTGATATCGAACAAAAGAAATCAGTTTGCCGCCAGATAATCATGCCCAATAACATAATGCCTGCCATGATGGCAGCGCGAATAACCGACGCTTCCATGCCAGTAGCAAAGACATAAATCAACATTACTGGCAGCGAAACCACCGAAGCCCATCTGGGATTAAGCCCAATTCGTTTAAGCAGCCAGATGAAGGGAAGCAATAGAAAGGCCAGGTTGGCTCCGGATACCGCCATTATGTGGGACAGCCCTGCCCTCCTGAAGGCCTCCTCCATGCTCTCGGGCATTTCCTGGGTGTAACCTATGAGCATTCCGGCCACCACAGAGGCCTCCTGTTCCGGCATGCTTCCATACAGGGCATCCAATATGTTTTTGCGCACAGCATAACCAGTAGATTTGAGAAAGAAGCCCCTGTCACCCTCCAGAACTCTCAGTTGTGACGAATTTATACTGCATATCCCGGATATACCTTTTGCCGCAAGAAAACGCCTGTAGTCAAATCCTCCGATGTTGCGCTGCACTGCCGGGATTTCCATTACGGCTCTGATTTGCACCATCCTCCCGTACTGCAATTCCTCCAGGGGACTGTCACTGTAAACGCTTACCTTGATCCTGCCCTTGCGAATTGGGCTTACCTCTCCATCTACGGCGATGGTATCCACCGACAGGGTGAAGATAACCCTGCCATCAGAGAATACAGGCTCATCATGAATTGCCCCTTCAATCACCACCTGGCGGCCCTGCCAAGGCAGGAACCTGTTATTAACAGCCTGGATATTGAAAAAATGAAGCAAAAAACCTGCCATCATCAATGGAAGCGCTAACAGAAGGAAGGGGGACCTGCCGGGGATCCTGCGATAAACAAGCAAGGCGGCAAAGCAGAGGAAGAGTACCGCACATAAACCTGTAACAATTGAGGGTACATTGTCGGCAACAAGTATTCCAATAATCAGGGCAACTGCTGATACTGCCAATGGTCTTTTCATGGCGGCAACTCCGCAGAATCGCTATATATTTGCGGGTCGCTCCCGCTTTCAGCCTTTATTCAGGTGAGATTTCTTTTCATGATGGCCACACCGCTTGTTCCGGAGTTGTTGAGTGCTTTTTCCATGGTGGGGAAACGTTCAAAACCAAGGCTCTCCCAGAACCTGAGACCGCATTTATTCTCCTCGGAAACCGAGGCCATCGCTACAGAGGCACCCCTGGATTCGAAATTGTTCAAAAGCCTCCGGACTGCCCAGGTGCCTATACCTCTGTTCTGGAAGACCGGATCAACAATGATGATATGTATCCAAACCACTTTTCTTTCGTCCAAAATCCGTAATTCGCAGCATATAAAACCCACAGCCTGGTCATCTCCGAGAATTATCATCATGGAAATCATGGGATGGGACATTATCCTTTCCCTTTCCTCCTCCAGGCTCTTGAATCCTGTGGCATAGCCCAGCTCATCGGTCATGGAATACCACTTTTCCAAAGAATCCATATCCCGTGGGCTTACACTTCTGAAACTGATTTCATGCATACTGATTTCCCGCATTACATCCCTCAGGCAGTCACTTGTCTGATTCGGACTGAACAATATACCATTCGGTCCAGCCATTGAATATATTCTTCCAAAAGGGATTCTTTACACCCCTTATTTCCATACTATAGAGCACAGCCTCGCGTTTGCGATATAAGGGCAGGATCACAGCTTCCCGGCCTTCGACACCCAAAGCCCTGCTCAGAAGTTCCAAGGTCTCCTCAAGATTGGAATAAAGCGGTATCCGGCTTCCAAGAATCATCATATCGAACCTTCCATTGGACACGGCCTTGATCTCATCTTCCTGACTGGCGTTTTCAAGAACTACCTTTATTCCTATCTCCTGTAGTGCGGCTTGAATCCACTCGGCAGTAATCTGCCTGTCAAGATCCAGACTGTTGTATTTAACACTAAGGGTCAGGGCTGTCTTAACGCCGTTGCGATATGAATAAAGAGTATTCTTCTTCTCATCATAGGTCATTCCCATTTGCTCAAGAGCTTCCAGTGTATCCTCCCTGCCTGCTTTTTCCCTGCCCAAGTCCACCTCGGTAACTGCCGGAATACCGGTCTCCAGTGGATTCAAGTCTATATATCCGGCCAGGTACTTTAGAAGAGCTGCCCTGAATTCACTACTTTCCGTTCTCCTTCCGTCTGCCCCGGTGGCGGAAATAAGAATATATTCAAATCGGTTTCCCACATACTGGCTATACAATATATCGGATCTGTTGGAATAATAATCCATGTTATTCCCGCTCACTGTTGCTATATCAATGATGTTTTTCTGAAAAGCAGCCATCATCTCATAATCACCGTCATGTACTATGAAATCTATCCCGTCTATCCAGATGGGGTGGTCAAGGCCATCCGGCACCGAAGCATACCACCAGTCATCATTTCGATACAGGGATATCACACCCTCATTAAAGGAGTCGTATTTATATGCCCCCGTTCCTATAAGCTTTTTGTCGGGATCATATCCATCAATGGGCCAGTCTTCAAACACATGACCAGGAAGGATGGGAAAGGTCAGCTTTAAAAGATAGTCGGGATCGGGTTTCTTGAGAATAATGCGAATATTCAGCCTGTCGGGAACCATGACGCTGTCAATATTCCTGATATAGTCATTGTATGGGCTCCTACTCCCGGCATTCCGGATGGCTTCAATGGTAAAGGCAACATCCTTTGCGGAAAACTCCGAACCGTCATGATATTTTACCCCATCACGAAGCCTGATGTCCAAAGTCATACCGTCTTCACTGAGCTGCCAGGACTCTGCAAGAGAATTAACGCAGCTTTTCTCACCATCCGCCACAAACAGGGAATCAAATACAAAGAGTGAAAGATCACTGATATATGGATTAAAGGTATAGATTGGGTTAAGGGAATCCGGCGTTGTCATGAATAATCTGAGGCGACCGCCCTGGGCGGGGCCTGAGTCCTGAGTCAATACAGGCATCTCTTCACGCACGGCATAATAGCTGTAGTCTTCCTGATTAATTACCTGCTGGCCACATCCTGCCAAACCCAAAAGAAATACAAAGATTAAAGCAACAATGGCTGTTTTTTTCATACCATACTCCTCATCATAAGTAAAGCTGCTCCGGTTCCGGTATTTCCTCCGCTCCCCCGGTGCGAGAAAAACACATCATGTTCACATTTGGTGCAGATTTGGCAACCGTAAATATTTTCTGCCCGTATGCCGTGGGTTAAAAGGTTTCTCCTGACAATGTCTTCCAGGTTGAGGAACCATTTGTCCCCATGGCTCTTCTTCGCCAATTTCTCTGACCAGGGCCATTTTTCAAAGAATAAACCAGCCACATCCTCTCCCACCTCAAAACAGCAGACCCGGATATGGGGGCCAATGCTCACCATGATATTCTCAGGACGACTATGGTAGTGAGCTTCCATGGTCTTAACCGATTCACCGGCCATATCAAGAAGGGTACCCTTCCATCCTGAATGGGACAAGCATATGGCTTTTCTCACAGGATCATAAAAATACAGGGGCACGCAATCAGCGTAGTAGGTAACCAGCATAATGCCGGGTATATCTGTGGTTAGACCGTCCACTGGATCATAGGATCGTTCCCGGACAATACCCATGCCTCTGTGGGCGTTATAAACCCTGAGTATGCGGCTGCCATGAACCTGCTTTGATAAGACCATATCCTCAAGGGGTACCCCCAGCTCCTCCGAAAGCAATCGGAAATTCTCCATAACCCGTGAAGGATCATCCTCTTTATAAAAATTCAGGTTCAAAGACTCATAAGGAGCCTGGCTTACCCCTCCAAAACGTGTGGTATATCCCTGAAGCAGTTCCGGAATATCCTTCATGCCCGGAATTTCAATGATTCTCGGCCTTTTTAGCCGTATGCGCTGAAGCTGCGCCCGGGTTTCACCGCCTGGCATAGATCCTCCTTAACAACTAAAGTATCCCCTATAATTTTATATGGATATCGCTATAAAAGCAGCAACATCTTTTTCCACTTTTCTTTGCGCGGTACATGGCCTTGTCGGCCATCCTTACAAGCTCCGCAGGCTGGTCAGAGTCGTCCGGAGCTATGGCAATACCCATGCTGCAACTGATATTTGTAAGCGTCCTGCCGATGATCCTGACCCTTGACAGGCGGGCGAAAAGAGTTCCATAAAACATTTTCAGTTCATCCCGGTTTGCAAAGGGCTTGATTACTACAAACTCGTCCCCGCCCTTTCTGAAAACCAGGCCAGAATCGCCCAATACTTCCTTGATGGTTTCAGCAAATTCGATTATAAGCTGGTCTCCGGCATCATGGCCATATCTGTCGTTGATGGTCTTAAGATCGTCCATATCCATGAAGATGACGGCCACGCGGCCACCAGCACGATCAAAGAACTTCCGGACCGTCTCTTCAAAATCCCTGTAGCTGAGACACCCCGTAAGAGGATCCCTGTACACCTGAGCCTTGAGATACTCCCGCTCTTTTTGCATTTTGAACAGGGATACCTGCATTTGCGCATAGTTTTTTTTCTTGTCCGCATCCCTGGATTCCAGCATGGTACTTATGGCAACGTATTCTCTCAGCGATCGGATCTCATTTTCGGTGTCTCCCGTCATCTGAAAGATCTCGGCACTGAGCTTAAGGGTATCCTTGAGCAATAAACTGTACCCATATTGAGAGGCCAGCTCACGAGCCTTGTCCAGGTATTTGAGAGCACTGTCATATTGCTTCTGCTCAAAGAAAATCCTGGCAAGTTCATAACATCCCTCAGCATGGGAGTGGAAACAATGATTTCGCCTGGTCAGTTCAAATCCGAGATTGAAATATCTGAAGGATCTGCGCAACCTGTTCCTCCTGGCAAATACCAGCGCCAGAAAGAAATAAATGTCGCCCCTCTGTTCACCATCATTTTCACGCCAGGCTGCATTACGAGCCAGTATGCTGTACTCATAGCACTTGTCAAAGTCGCCCATCTCCAGATAGATATTTGCTATATTACGTAAATAGACAGCTATGGACTCTCCTGTACCCAGTGTCTTCTTGTAGGCTTCAAGCAAATAGGACAGGGCTGTTTCATATTCCTTCAGGTATGAGAAAACCGAGGCCACATTGTTGAGAATCTTGCTTTCAAGCTGCTGGAACTTATGCTTTCTTGCGGTGTCCAGGGCTTCAAGAAAACATTCCAGAGCTTTTGAGTGAACCAGCATATTGTCATAGGTAACCCCCAGAGCATTCACCGCCATGGCCTTGCGTTCGGGATCACCCATGGCTTCGGCTGTCTTGCAGCATTTTTCAAAGATCCCGATGGATTCGGAACTCTGGTTGTAGAGATTAAAAACTCTCCCCAGAGTAAAGAGGCTTTCGAACCTACCTTCCATATACTGGCATGCCTCAGAAAGGCTCAACGCCTCAGTGGCCTTTTGGCGGGAAAGGGAAGGATCGGTGTTGATCTGGCTTCTGGCTTCATCCAGAAGGTTTTCGATTTTTTGGACAGTCTTTCTCATAGGCAACACCATGCCTGGCCATTATTTTGTTGCCCCCCATCAATAAACTGAAACTTTATTATCAGTCCTCCGGCTGTGCTCATTTTGTTGCAATCGTAGTCTTCAGGAATTCAGCTGCTTCCTCGATGTGCTTTATCAGCGGTTCGTCACGGGTGCCAACAATAAAAAGGCTGCAACGGTTTAAAGGTATCAGAATCTTCTGGGCAGGGCTTTCGGCTATGGCAGCAGCCATTATGGGGGTGAGTTCTCCCAGCATGGAGTTTGCCGATAGAATTCCCACAGAGCCAAGGATATAATCGACCCTGGAAGCATTCACTGCGATAGCGTTCTCTCCTGTTGCGCCCTCGTCTGCTCCTGCCTTGAGCATGGCAGCGGTAGCCAGTGCATTGGTTCCCAGGGCAAGAATCTCAACCTGTGAGCCCAGGGTTTGTCTGATCCTTTCAACCAGGGTTTTGCCCATTCCGCCTCCCTGACCGTCAACCACCGCTATCCGCATAAGAATCCCCCATCGTTTTTTTCATTATCAAGTCGCTAATGTCGCTAATATGGTATTATATCATTCTTTTTACCAACAAAAAAGCTGTCTTCCAAAACATCGATATCAAACACATCTGCAGGGGCATCACTTTTCCTAAACGGCAAAAAAACAACCTGCCGTTTAAGTTCCGGCAGGCTGCCTAATCATTAGTTATACCGAAAATCCATGACTCACAGGTCTAGAACCCTGATGCCTTCGGATGCGCATAGTTTTTAGCTGCAACCGATTTGGCCTGCTCCAGCATGGATTCTATGAAAACACCATATCCCCTTTCCGGGTCATTGATAAAGACATGGGTCACCGCTCCAATCAGACGTCCATCCTGAATGATGGGGCTTCCCGACATCCCCTGGACAATGCCGCCCGTGGCTTCCAAAAGCCTTCTGTCAGTAATCCTGATAACCATGTTCTTAGTGCTTCCCAAATCCCATTTGGCAATTTTTTGGATCTCTATCTCAAACTCTTCTACTGTGTTACCACGGACACAGGCCAGGATTGATGCTTTTCCCGCACGGACAAGGCTATGGGATCCTATCGATATAGGACGGCCCTTGGGATGGATAAAGCTATCGGACAATCTGCCATAAACTCCGAAATTGCTGTTGAGTTCAATATCGCCTATGACCTGGTTCATACTGAGAAAGTCACCTTCCAGTTCACCGGGTGTGCCCTTGATCCCTTTTTTGATGCTTTTAATATTAGATTTCATCAGCTGTCCTGAACCAACTTGAAGCAGGGAACCGGTATCAATATCGCTTATACCATGACCCAGCGCACCATATACATTGCTTTCCGGATCTATGAATGTGAGAGTCCCAATTCCTGCTGAGCTGTCCCTGACCCAGATACCAATACGATATTGAGTGTCTTCAGCCGATTTGATAGGCCTGACCGAAGTGTCATATTTGCTGTTCTGCCGTATATATGTCAGAGGAATGTCTTTTCCATCGGAGTTTTCGATTACCGAAATCAAATCCCTTATGCTTTCAATACTTTTTCCTCCAGCGCTTATGATGATGTCCCCCGCCAGTAATCCGGCCTTCTCAGCAGGGGATACCTTGTTCCCATCATTCAATACAACACTGGAAACATTTATGATCATTACACCGCTTGTTTTCAGCCTTATCCCGACGGGAAAGCCGCAAACAAGAACCTTCTGGCTGGGTATGGACCGAACCTCGATGGTCTTGACCGGTATAAAACCCAGCATTTTTACTTCCATCTCTGCCTGACCTTCATCCGTGCATATGATCTTATAAGGCCTTTCAAAGGCATGTGCAGCTTCATGATCCATATATGTCAGTTTCAGCATGCTGCTGTCGGTAAAAGCCTGAAGGAACAGCGGGGATCGTATGGAGATAGTGTAATCCTCACCTGCAAGAAGTGTAATATGCCCGGGCAGAACAAAAAGGGTCACTGCATAAGCAACAACCAAAATCAGAGATAAAATAAAAAAAGATAATACTAGCCATTTTCTTTTCAGCAAAAGGATCACGCTCCATATGAAATCTCTTTTCATAAGTTAACCCTCGTGCGTGACTCTTATGCCTTCCAATCACTCCATTATTTTCCCATCCAATTGATGATTTTCATGGTATTTTTGAAACAGTCCGACTTGAGAAAGTCATCGGGATAGGAGGATGAGCACATCATGGGATGTCTTGATTCAATCAGATTTCCAGACAGGATTTCAGGCTTATAGGATATAACATTTTTTCCCCAAAGAAACCAGATGAGATCCGGTAAGCTGCCAGAGAGATAGTTCAAGAGCTTGACCGAGAAGGGATGCCAGATCCTGCGGTGAGCTCCAGGTTCGGAGGGACAGGTGCTCAGCCATATGTTCAACAGCAGCACGCCCTGGCGCTCCCAGGCCTTGAATATTCTTTCAGGAGTTTCTAGGTTAAACCTGCCATCGGCAATCTCCGGCAGTATTTGTGAGAATGTTGGGATATCAGAATAATCCTCTATACGATTATAGGTTTTATAGATCAACCGAACAATATTCTTCAGGGAGACCTGTCTGAAAGACTGATGCCATGATCTCAGCGTCCCAACCTCAAATGCCCTGCCAGTTGCGACTCCCGGCTCCGGATAGGGATCCTGACCCAGGATGACAACCTTGATCTTTCCGGGATCAACTGTTAAAAACCGCAGCATACTTTCTTTCTCAGGGGTTACGTTCTCCCCCAGACAGGATTCGATCTTTCCAAGCATTTCAATGGTTTTTTTATCAAGTAAATCCGACCATGCCGGATGTGCGTTTTCAGGAATAAAGGACAATCTAAAACCTCCTGTCCCTGGTATGCATTGCGAGAAGGCGCATCCGACAAAGCAATCTTGTACTTGCCGCTCAAGAAGGGATTGCCGCGCTCCGCTCGCAATGACATATTAAAAGTGAGAAGCGTGATGTTGGATGTGAGAACTCTTAAGCACTTCTTGCCTCTCACTTCTATTTGATATATTGCCTCAGCTCTTCAATGCGGTCTCGAAGGGCTGCGGCACGCTCGAACTCAAGCTCCCGGGCAGCCTGACGCATCTCTTTTTCCATGGATTCGATCAGGGACGTGATGGTGTCCACATTCAGGGTTTCCATACCCTTAGTCCCGGTCTTGTATTCCTTTGCCTCCTCGGCTGCATGGGTTGCCTCAATGACATCATGCACCGCCTTTTGAATGCTTCTGGGGGTTATACCGTGCTTGACGTTATACTCATGCTGGATCCTGCGTCGTCTGTTGGTTTCACTGATAGCCCGTTCCATGGAGCTGGTTATGGTATCGGCATACATGATGACACGCCCGTTTACATTTCGGGCGGCCCTGCCTATGGTCTGAATCAGGGAGGTTTCGGATCTTAAGAATCCTTCCTTGTCGGCATCCAGGATGGCTACCAGGGATACCTCCGGGATGTCCAGGCCTTCCCTTAAAAGATTGATTCCCACCAGCACATCAAACTTGCCCAGCCTCAGATCACGGATGATCTCCATTCTTTCTATGGTATCTATATCTGAATGAAGGTACTTCACCCGGACTCCCATATCCGCCATATATTGAGTCAAATCCTCGGCCATTCTCTTGGTCAGAGTGGTCACAAGAACTCTCTCTTCTCTTTGGGCACAATCGTTTACCTCATCAAGAAGATCATCTATCTGGCCTTTTACGGGTCTCACAATAATCTCGGGATCAATGAGTCCGGTCGGCCTTATAATCTGCTCGACCACTCTGGTTGACAGCTTTCTTTCGTACTCGGCCGGGGTGGCGCTGACATAGATCGCCTGGTTGATTCTCTGACTGAACTCCTCAAAGGTCAGCGGTCTGTTATCAAAAGCTGAGGGCAGTCTGAAACCATATTGCACAAGGGATTCTTTTCTGGATCGGTCACCATTATACATGGCTCCGATCTGGGGTATGGTGACATGAGACTCATCAATCACCAATAAAAAGTCACTGGGGAAGTAGTCAATCAATGTATAGGGAGCACTTCCCGGCTCGCGCCCGCTTATATGCCTTGAATAGTTCTCAATTCCCTGGCAGAAGCCTATCTCCTGCATCATCTCCAGATCGTACCGGGTACGCTGCTCAAGGCGCTGCGCCTCCAGGAGTTTTCCATCTTGTTTCAGTTCATAAAGCCTTTCTTCCAGTTCCCGCTCAATACTGCCTATGGCCTTTTGCATCTTTTCCCGCTTGGTGGCAAAGTGGGATGCTGGGAATACCGCGATATGGGATCTGCGGCCGGTTACCTCTCCTGTAAGAACATCGATCTCGGTGATACGCTCGATCTCATCACCGAAGAACTCCACTCTAAGCGCAGTATTGGTGGAGGAGGGAGGAAAGATATCCAGAATATCGCCCTGCACCCGGAAGGTTCCCCGTTTGAAATCATATTGGTTCCTGTTGTACTGGATGTCCACAAGCTTTTCGATAACCTCGTCACGATCCTTGATCATCCCTGGTCTTAGGGACAGCATCAGGTCGGTGTAATCCTCCGGATCACCCAGACCATAGATACAGGAAACACTGGCAACGATGATCACATCCCGCCGCTCAAATAAGGCGGCTGTGGCCGAGTGCCGCAATTTGTCGATCTCATCATTTATAGAGGAATCCTTCTCAATATAGGTATCGGTGGAAGGGATATAGGCTTCGGGCTGGTAATAATCATAATAGCTGACAAAGTACTCCACGGCATTATCCGGAAAAAACTCGGTGAATTCATTGCAGAGCTGAGCGGCCAGTGTCTTGTTATGGGCAATAACCAGCGTGGGCTTTTGAACCCTCTCGATGACATTGGCAATAGTATAGGTCTTACCCGAACCCGTGACGCCCAAAAGTGTCTGATGACGGCTGTTGCTCTTTATCAGCTCTGTGAGCTGCTCAATAGCCTGGGGCTGGTCGCCGGTCGGCTTATATTCTGATCTGAGTTTAAACTCCGGCATGGTCTCCCTCCGTCTGTTTATCCGGACTGTGCCCACAGCCCGAATACAGGTAAAAACACAAAAGGCCATACATGCGGGATTGCATGTACAGCCCATCTAAAGCGAATTCACAAAATCATTCCCTCAGAAGGAATACGAGTATTATGGAAACAATAACAAAGAGTATCGCAATCCATCCGGTATACTTGCTAAGCAGTGCTTCATAGGCACGAGCCTTGTTTTTACCAAAGAAGGTCTCCGCGCCTCCAGCGATGGACCCGCTCAATCCGGCAGATCTTCCCGACTGAAGCAGTACAATGGCTATTATGGCCAAACAGATAATCAAATATATAATATTAACAACCAAACTCATTACACTCGCAACCTCCATTGAGTTTATACAGCACGTACAATTGTAACACAAAGAATATTACATGACAAGTAACAATTTGTCATGATCAGCGGAAGGATCAGAGACGCTTTTCCAGTTCTGCTTTTTCCGCCTCAAATCCTGGTTTACCCAGCAGTGCAAACATATTCTTCTTATAGGCTTCCACTCCGGGTTGATCGAAGGGATTGACCCCTAAAAGATAACCGCTTATGCCGCAGGCCTTCTCGAAGAAATAAACCAGATAACCAAACCAGTAGGCGGTCATTTCGGGAACGCTCACAACCAGGTTGGGAACCCCTCCGTCCACATGGGCCAGGATGGTGCCCTTCATGGCCATCTTATTGACAAAATCCATCTCCCTGCCGACAAGATAATTGAGCTTGTCCAGATCATCCTCCGTCTTTATCATATCAAGGTTTTTTTTGCACTTCTCCACATTGAGAACTGTCTCGAAAATATTCCTCAGACCATCCTGGATATACTGACCCATGGAATGAAGGTCTGTTGAGAAGTCCACACCCGCAGGGAAAATCCCTTTATTGTCCTTGCCCTCACTCTCTCCGTACAGTTGCTTCCACCATTCGGTGAGAAAGTGGAGGGATGGTTCGTAGTTTACGAGTATCTCGGTAGTTTTCCCTTTCCTGTAAAGGGCATTACGAACCGCTGCGTAAAGGTAGCAGTCATTCTCAGAATAAGGCTTTTTGCAATCAACATACGCATCCTGAGCGCCCTTCATCATCCCGGCAATATCCACACCGGCTGCTGCAATTGGAAGAAGACCTACAGCCGTGAGAACTGAAAAACGGCCGCCCACATCATCGGGAATGACAAACTGCTCATACCCTTCTGAATCCGCCAGGGTCTTCAGTGCACCCTTTGCCTTGTCGGTGGTGGCATAGATACGACCCCTGGCTCCTTCTTTCCCATACTTCTTTTCCATATAATCCTTTATGATACGGAACGCTATGGCAGGCTCGGTGGTGGTACCCGACTTGGAAATAACATTGACCGATATCTCCCTGCCCTCTACCAATTCCAGCAGTTCGACCAGATAGGTGGAGCTTATGCTGTTTCCGGCGAAATAAATTTCAGGACCGTTACGCTTTTCCTTCGGGAGCATATTGTAGAACGAATGGGTCAGCGCCTCAATGGCAGCCCTTGCTCCCAGGTACGATCCCCCGATTCCAACCACAATCAGAACATCCGAATCCTGACGTATCTTCTCAGCGGCTTTTTGGATTCGGCTGAATTCCTCCCTGTCGTACCCATTGGGAAGTTCAACCCAGCCCAGATAGTCACTTCCCGGCCCGCTTCTTTCATGGACCATATTATGGGCCGAAAGAACCTGGGGTTCCAAATAGCTGATTTCATGCTCGCTGATAAAACCCAGTGCATTCTTGTAGTCAAAACTCAGTTTTCCCATTGTAGTTCATACCTTTCCTCGAATATAGTTTTGCATAAATTACCTGGACTATTCTATCACGTTTTTCCATTCTTGTGTATTAAAAAAGGACATAAAAAAACACGACTGCTGTCGTCAGATTAATGCATGGATAAAAAAGATACAGCGATGGAACTGCTGTCACAGATCAGACTTTAATGTCCACATTGGCACCGATATGGGGATTGACACTTTTCTCCATCACCTTGATAAGAGCCTGATTATTTGATTCCATGTTGTCCATGGCTTTTTTCAATACCGCAATACCCGCCTGCTGTTTGACAGCGTTTTGGTGAGAGATAACCGATAGTGCCGCAATATCCACAAAAATCAACTCCTTTTAGAAAGCACTTACATTATTTACTTACCCGAAAAATGATGAGCTTACACAATTATTCATAAAAAGCCCCCCATACCAGCGGCAGGGAGGCTTAAAATCCGATCAATCATTCATCCCAGGGGATGGATCCTGTATTCATAACTCACCATATCCAGATCGATTTTATATCTCTGTGCCCTCCTGTATTCAAAGAACTTGGGCGCTACCTGGGGATACATTGCATAGGTAAGGACATCCTCTTCCTGCTCCATATACTCAGCCATCTCAGCCTTGATCCTGTCCAGTTCGTGGGGAATCATATCCGCCGGCCTGCATGTAATGGGCTCTTCATCCCCAATAATCTTTTTTATGATCTCTTCAGATATGGGAGCAGGAGTTTTGCCGTATTCACCCCTGACAAGACCCTTGGTCTCCTTGGGCACCATCTTGTAGCGCTCGCCGGAAATAACATTCAGTACAGCCTGGGTTCCAACTATCTGGCTTGTGGGCGTAACAAGGGGCGGATATCCCAGATCCTTCCTAACCCTGGGTATCTCCTTGAGAACATCCATGTACAGGTCTTCCTTGCCCGCCTGTTTCAGTTGGGAGACCAGATTCGAAAGCATTCCTCCGGGTACCTGATAGATAAGCGCATTGACATCAACACCCATAACCTTGGTATTTAAAAGGCCACTGCCCAGATATTTCTCCCTGAGGCTGCGGAAATAGTCTGCTATTTCGGTCAGGAGCTCAAGGTTATACCCGGTATCATAGGGTGTATCCTTCAGGGTCGCCACCAGGGACTCTGTGGGGGGCTGAGATGTACCCATGGCCATAGGGGATACGGCGCAGTCTATCACGTCCACTCCCGCTTCAATAGCCTTAAGATAGGTCATGGATCCAACCCCGCTGGTATAGTGGGTATGAAGCTGTATGGGTACCTTCACATTCTCCTTGAGGGCTTTTACCAATTCATAGGCCTGATAGGGAACCAGAAGACCAGCCATGTCCTTTATGCAAATGGAATCCGCACCCATCTCGACAAGGATCCTTGCATCCTCCACGAATTTGTCAAGACTGTGATATGGACTGGTGGTATAGGAAAAGCACCCCTGAGCGTGTCCCCCTTCCTTCTTGCAGGCCTTGATTGCCCGCTCCACATTCCTAAGATCGTTGAGGGCATCAAATATTCTGATGATATTAATACCATTGGCAATGGATTTCTGTACAAAATAGTCCACCACATCATCGGCGTAATGCTTGTATCCTACAAGGTTCTGGCCTCTCAGGAGCATCTGCAGATCTGTCTTTTTCGCCTTTTCCCGTATCTTCCGAAGCCTTTCCCAGGGATCCTCGTTCAAAAACCTCAGACATGAATCGAAGGTGGCTCCTCCCCAGCATTCTAATGAGTGGTAGCCCACCTGATCCAGCTTTTCTACTATGGGCAGCATATCATCGGTGGTCATCCTTGTGGCGACAAGGGATTGGTGAGCATCACGCAATACAGTTTCTGTAATCTTAACACCCATTATCTATAAGTCCTCCCAACTGGCTCAATTTAAAGTCATTATAACGTCCCCACTGTTCACCTGCTGATTTCTGGAAACGTCTATACTGGCTACTACGGCATCCTTTGGTGCCAGGATTTCATTTTCCATCTTCATGGCTTCAAGGATTGCGATGACCGTACCCTTTTTCACGCTTTCTCCCGTATTCACCTTGATATCAAGTATGGTTCCGGGCATTGGAGAGGTAATCTCAATGGAGCCTGCTACTCCTGATGGCGCCGCCTGGGGCGCAGGAGCGGATTCAGCCCTTTGAGCGGGGGCGGGTGCAGTCGCAGCCGGGGCGGCAGGTGTTTCGACAGCCGTTGATGCCGGTGCCGCTGCTGTGGCTGTTCCCATCGCAGGAACAGCTGGAACCGATACCCCAACCTCCTCAACATCTACCTCATAACGATTGCCATTTACATTCACTACAAACTTTCTCATCATGGTAGCTCCTTCCATCCATCGATCAAGATATTGGCATCATTGCCGGAGCATATCCTGATCGGATCATTCTGTCTTATGCTTATAAGGATATAATCCCGAAAAAGAAGGGTGGCACATCGGGTGCCCTATTCCTTAAAGAGGTATGTTTCCATGTTTTCTGGGCGGTCTTGTTTCCCGCTTTCCTGACAGCATATCCAGCGTGCCTGCAATACGCTGACGGGTTGTGGCAGGCTCTATCACATCATCCACATAACCCCTGGCAGCTGCAATATAGGGATTGGAAAACTTGTCCCTGTACTCCTGAATCTTTTCCTTTCTGAAGGCAATAGGGTCATCGGCTTTGCCGATCTCCTTTTTGAAGATAATATTGGCGGCTCCATCGGGACCCATGACGGCTATCTCCGCCGTAGGCCATGCCAGCACCATATCGGCGCCCAGATGCTTGCTGTTCATAGCAATATAGGCACCGCCATAGGCCTTACGGGCAATGATGTTGATCTTGGGAACAGTTGCCTCGGAAAAAGCATATAGCAGCTTGGCTCCATGCCTTATGATGCCGCTATGTTCCTGTTTTACCCCCGGCAGATACCCCGGAACATCAGTAAAGGTGATCAGTGGGATATTGAAGGCATCACAGAAACGGACAAAACGCCCTCCCTTATCAGAGGCATCCACATCAAGAACGCCTGCACTGACCCGTGGCTGGTTGGCCACAATCCCAACGGTTCTGCCCCCAATCCGGGCAAAGCCAACAATGATGTTCCTGGCAAAGTTCTCATGTACCTGGAAAAAATCCCCGTTATCCACAACCCTTGAAATGATGTTCATCATGTCGTAGGGCTTATTTGGATCGTCGGGAATTATGGTGTTCAACTCTTCATTCAGCCGGTTCACATCATCCCCGGTAAGAAGGATCTCCGGATCACTCAGATTGTTATCCGGCAGGAAGCTGATCAGCTTCTTTATCTGACTGAAGCAGGTCTCTTCATCGGACGATGCGAAATGAGCCACACCGCTGACAGTGCTATGGGCGCCGGCACCGCCCAGGGCTTCAAAGGTTACATCTTCACCCGTAACAGCCTTGATAACCGATGGACCGGTTATGAACATATGACTGGTATTCTCAACCATGAATATGAAATCGGTAATGGCCGGAGAATAAACAGCGCCTCCGGCACAGGGACCCATGATGACTGAAATCTGGGGAATGACACCCGAGGCCATGGTGTTTCTTCGGAAAATCTCCCCGAAACCGCCAAGGGCATCAATCCCCTCCTCAATTCTTGCTCCGCCGGAGTCGTTGATGCTGATAAATGGGGCTCCCATCTTCATGGCCATATCCATGACCTTAGTAATCTTCTTCGCATGCATCTCACCCAGAGATCCGCCGATCACGGTAAAATCCTGGGACGAAACATAAACCAGCCTGCCGTCCAGGGTTCCATAACCGGTTACGACACCATCACCGGCAACCTTCTTCTGCTGAAGGTCAAAATCGGTACCCCGTGTTTCAACAAAGGCGTCCATCTCCACAAAGCTTCCCTCATCCAAAAGAAGCTCTAGCCGTTCCCTGGCTGTACGCTTTCCGGCCTGATGCTGCTTTGCGATTCTTTCCTCCCCGCCTCCCTGAAGAATGCGCTCTCTTCTCTGGCGAAGGTCATTAATCTTATCGTAAGTCGTCATTCTTTCACCTCAAAACTGTGAATCAGTCGGGATTCCATCAGATCGTTAATTAATTAACCCTTTAATTATAACTAGGTCATAACAATTATATAGTAGTATAACCGCTTTTGCAACAATTATTGGAAATTGATTTTGCCCGTTTTTACTGGTTGGAAGAATAAAAATTGCCAGCAATTGAAGCGGGACGGCTGTTTGAAAAACCGTCCCGTTAAAATCATTAATAATCTGATTGCAGCTTATGTCTCCTGTGGATAATCCCTAACTGCTCTTCTCGCTCAGTCTCAGTGTATCGGCCACCATGGCTATGAATTCCGAATTGGTCGGCTTTCCCTTGCGGGTATTGATGGTATAGCCAAACAGGTCATTGATGGTATCCACCCGTCCTCTGTTCCAGGCAACTTCTATAGCATGCCTTATTGCCCGTTCAACCCTGCTGGGAGTTGTTTTATGAGCCTTGGCAAGCTCAGGATACAGCCTCTTGGTAACAGCACTTATAATCTCCCGATCCTTGAAAGCCATCATGATGGCATCGCGCATGTACTGATAGCCCTTGATATGGGCAGGTACACCAACATCCCGCATAATCTGGGTGATCTTCGACTGGACGCTGTCACCGCTTGAAGCGGCTATCTTGACAGCTGGTGCGGGAGTTACGGTACTGCCCTCCATACGCAGGACAGTGGGGCTGTGGGTCCTCACCAGCTCCCTGATTCTCTCAACAAGAACTCCCAGATCAAAGGGTTTTACAATGTAGTAGATAGCACCCAATGAAAGGGCTTGCTGAGTGATCGTGTCCTGTCCCACAGCAGATAGAACGATGAACAAAGGCTTTTCTGATGGACTGACATCCTTGTAGCGGGTAAGCACACCCAGTCCGTCAAGCCTTGGCATGATGATATCCAACACGACAATATCGGGTTTGGTTTTTTCGATCATGTCAATGGCATCCTCACCATTTTCCACTCTTGCAGTCACTTCGATGTCGGGCTGACTCTCCAAAAATTCACAGATTATCATGCCAAATGCGACATTATCATCCGCTACCAGAACACGAATCTTATTATTCACACTGAACCTACCTCCTTAGTATATCTACTGCTAATTATATTGTTGAATTCCACAATTTACAAGTAAACTTTTTATATTACCTGAATTGTTTTGTCCGGATGCAGTATTTTTCCACATCGAACCATACCTAATCAGGGAAATATGACGAAAGATGTCTCAGCCGCTGATGCCAAAAAGCTGATTCTACAAAAAAATCAGCCCGCATTCATCACGCAGGCTGACAGTTCAGTGTAGGTCTGATTTTCACCTTTAGAGCACGTTCACCGTTATATTCGAGGCACCGCTGTTTACATTAAGGTAAACAACTCTATCCGCTGAATCGAAATTTGAGGATTCATAGTATCTGCGATTGTTTTCAATGGTTATCCCATTCCCGGAAATATCATTCACTGCAGCATTGGATTCTATGCGGATTCCGGTTCCCTCCGGTATGGAAATGCTCATGCTTACAGCACCACCGTTACATTTAACAGTGGTTTCGTCCTGCAGGTTTCCTGCCACAATCCTCAGATCACAGGCACCTGTATTAATTTCACAATTTTCCAGCGGAAAACCTGAAAAGTCAATAATCCCATCAATAGCGCCGGTATTGAGCTCAAGATCCCACCTTACATCTTTGCTCAGATTTGCGTAAAAGTTTCTGCCAGAGCCAAGATCCAGGGGTTCCCATCTCTGATAGAACCGTATGGTACTGTCCCTGCCTCCCTTATAATTATGTTTAAGACCTTTGATGTTGGAACTAACCTGTGCCAGTGCTGAGTCAGTGGATCCTATCCGGATGCTTGTGGCTCCTGTATTGACCTCCATTCTGGCATGATCCATGCCATCTTTAAATTCAAAGACAAGGTCATTACCATCTTCCATAAGGCTCTGTCCGGCACTACCCAGGTATATCCCATAGCCGCCTACGAGGGCGATAGCCAAAAACCAAACAACTGCCTTCATCACATGAGCCTCCTTCTTTAAAAGGAGAGTGATGCCAGCGGCCACGATAAAGACCGGCCATAATGTTCTGATGGCACCCATGATGTCAAACGGAACCATACCGCTTGATGTCATTATCCATAATATACCAATAATTATAAGCAATAATCCCCATACAATGTGCGATCTTCTCATATCGTCCACCCCTTCCGGCCTAAGCCCTTCTGCCGTCAAACAGCATATAAAGGCCGCTTATGACCAACAACCCCGCAAAAACATAGCGCCAGTCAAGCCAGGCGAAGAACATGCGGGCCAGAAGAAAAACCCCCGCTGCGATCAGCAGAGTTCCAAATATCACCCTGGATCTCCCATTCCCGGGCTCACCATATTCTCTGTCATCGGCAAAAGTACTCTCTTCATGGTAGCTATGTCCGTAATCATGGTTATCATAGTGGGAGCCACGATTCGCCTGGACATCATAGGGCACAATGATGACACACAAGAAGTACACAATCAAGCCGGGTAATACACCGCTGGCCAGGATGGCTACGAAGGCCAGAAGCCTCACAATGGATTTATCCATGCCGATATAGTCGGCCAGACCCGAACACACGCCTCCAATAATCTTGTCGTTTATTTTTCTATAAAACCTTCTTCCCATACAGACACCTCTATTCCCGAAAATGAGGAACTCAGTTCCTATCTTTTCATCTAATTCTACGTGTGAGGTTTTCATTTGTCTGATATGGGTAAGAAAGGAAACGGCGGACTAAGTATGAGATTAAGTGATTCCGTAAAAGGCAGGGTCGCCCTATGAACGGCTCAGTAGCCCAAATCCAGTATCCTGGCTGAGATCTCAGCAAATACCGGAGCGGCACTAATACCTCCACTGGTGCCGTCCTCAATAAATACACTCATGGCATACCGCGGGCTGACCACGGGGAAATATCCCACAAACCAGGCATGCAGTACATCCCTGTCATTCCGGATCCATCCGGTTTCAGCGCTTCCTGTTTTTCCGGCACTTCCGCCAAAGCCCTGGATATTTGCCAGACGGCCAGTGCCATCCTCCACAGTCATCATCATCATCTTTTGGAGGGTCTCGGCGGTCTCCTTTTTTAGCACCCGCTCCCATGCCGGAGATTTTATATTCCGAATTCTTTCACCCCGGTCGTTGACAATGCAGTCTATAACCGAGACCCTGTTGAGAATACCGCCATTGGCGATAACTGACACCAGGTTGGCTGCCTGAACAGGGGAAATGAGAAGATCCCCCTGACCAATTGACAGGTTGGCGATCTCGGCGGGTGAGGTATAGCCCATGGTGTTGGGCAAAAGCCCATAGGGCTCGTCAATACCCTGATGGTACAAGCCTGTTCTTTTCCCCAAACCAAGTCTTTCTGCCATGGCAATGATGTCGTTTTTGCCCACCTGCTGTCCCAGACCGATAAAGTAGGAGTTGCAGGACTGAGCAAAGCCCTGAGCCATATCCAGCGCCCCATGACCGCCCCTGTCGTAGTTCCAGCATTTCATCATCAGATCTCCCATCATGACATAGCCCGGACAATCATGGGTAACCTCGGGAGAAATCCCTTTTTCCAGAGCCGCTGCGGCCGTGACAATCTTGAAGATAGAGCCAGGGGTATACTCACCCAATGCCCGGTTGAACAAGGGCTGGGTTTCATCTTTAAGAGCATGGTTAACGTTTGAAGGGTTAAAAGCAGGACGTGAAGCCATTGCCAAAAGATCCCCGTTAAGAATGTCCACAATGACAACCGCTCCCCGGTCTACCATCATGTCCATGGTTTCCTCAACAACTTGCTGCATATGGTAATCCAGCGTTGTTTTTATATTGAGCTTATGCACTCCCGTGGTGTCCCAGATGCGGTACCCGAATTGCTCCATGGCTGAATTCCCCGCATCGGCCAGCACCCCTGCATAAACGCCTCCGCCCTTCTCCAGTGTATTCTGATAAACCTTCTCTATACCCGAAAGTCCTTCCTCTCCCCTTTCATCAACATATCCTATAACATGGTCAGCCAGCATCTCATCAGAGTTGCGTACCGGAACTTCCACTATGCTCAATCCGGTTATCCCGGCATTCATAATAGAGTCCGCCTGTTCATCCGATACCTTGATGGCATAGGGCAGGTAATTCCTTGCGACGACGCCCTCCAACTCATCCATGGGCTTGCCCAGAAGATCGGATGCCCGGCTCAGCCCCGATGCATCCTTCAGAAGGTCCGCAGGCTGGATCAGGGCAAGGGACTGTTTATGACGGTTTGTGAACTTTATTCCGTTCCTGTCCAAAATGTCCCCCCGCTCGGTATGGATTCTTGTATACCTCCAGCGCTGAACCGCCGCAGCTTCGGAATACTCATCACCCATTACCGCCTGAATTGAGAACATCCTGAAAGCAAGAAACAGCAACAGGATCAAAAAAAGATATTTGACAAAAGAAATGCGTGATTTCATGATCATACTCTCCCTTTGGGAGTATTCCCGAAACCACGCATCTTCATAAGCGATGTTGAAGTAGTAACAAGATCTTTATTTGAGCACTTCCCAGTAGTCTGCAGCCCTTTCAATGTCTTCCACGACTTGCCTCTTAAGGGCGTCTACGCTCTCAAAGCGCTTCTCTCCCCTCAGTTTTTTGAAGAAGCAAACCTCTATTTCCCTGCCGTACAAGTCGTCATGATAATCCAAAATATGAGTCTCTATGCTGAACCTGCCTTCCCTGCCCCTCACAGTCGGAGCATACCCCACATTGGTTATGCTGTTCAACCACCTGTTATGGGTGAAGGTCTTGGTGATATAAACTCCATTGGCCGGTACCGCCATCTCCGGATCAGCGACGATGTTGGCTGTAGGAAAACCCAGGGTTCGCCCCATTCTGCGGCCGTCAACAACCATGCCTTTCAGTGAGAAATGCCGCCCCAGCAGCTGAAACACCCTTTCCATCTTTCCCTTTTTAATGTACTGTCGGATGAGTGTACTGCTCACAATCTCCGAGTTCACCCTGACCGGCGGAACCACGATAACCTTAAAGCCGTACTTATCTCCCAGCCTCTTTAAGAATTCAGGGTCGCCCTTCCCCATATAACCGAAACGATAGTTGAAGCCCACAACGGCCAGCTTCATGTTAAGCCCGTCCACCAGGATGTTTTTAATAAAATCCTCTGGTGAAAGATGGGAGAATTCCTCGTCAAAATCCTGGTAATAAAGCCAGTCGATATCCTGAGCCTCGAGCACCCTTGTTTTCTGATCATTGGATGTGATGAGGGGATTGACCAGGTTCTTTCTGAGTATGTTTTCAGGATGCTTCCTGAAGGTATAGACCACAGATTCAAGCCCATTTAGGCGGCATTCGCTGATGAGTGTTCCTATCAGCGCCATATGACCTATATGAAGGCCGTCAAAATTCCCCAATCCAACGCCGGTGTATATGTTCCTGTCCAGTTTTTCTTTCTGTGTTATGACCTGCAATTTACCGTCCCCCCAGCCATTTTTGGCTTTTGATCATCTGTTTCCCGCCTTGGCGAATAATCTTTCCTATGGAGATAAAGCTTCCGTTCTCATGATATATCCTGACAAGGCTCCCCCACTCATCCAAAGAGCCTGGACAAGGAACGGCCATGCCGTTTCCCAGTCTTCGGGCCTGATCGTCAGTCACCGTTAAGCATGGAAATTCAGTCAGTGCCATCTCCATTCCAAGGACAACCTCCGTCAAGGAACCGTCATCGGCACGCTTCTGTACTTCCTCAAGGGTGATGGAGTCTTCCAGGTGGAACGAACCGGTTCTGGTTCTGACCAGCGATTCCATATGCCCGCCGCAGCCCAGTCTGGCTCCTATATCGGCACAGAGGGTTCTGACATAGGTACCCTTGGAACATGAAACGTCAAAGATGACCCTGACCTCCTCACCCTCCCTTAAAATCTTAAGGTTTTCAATGGCTTTTATGGTTACCGGGCGGGGTTTTCTTTCGACCTCAATGCCCTGGCGCGCCATTTCATAAAGTCTCTTTCCATCTATCCGGACAGCCGAGTACATAGGCGGTACCTGCATGATATCCCCCACAAAGGAGAGAATGGCTTCCCGTATCTCTCCATCGCTGCTTGCAACCTCCCTGCAGGCAAGTATTTCCCCCGAGGCATCCTGGGTATCGGTTTCAACACCCAGCCTCAGCACCACATGGTAGGACTTGTCCTTCTCCACCAGAAATTCTATGACCTTGGTTGCTCTTCCGATGCAAACAGGAAGCACCCCAGTCGCATCAGGATCAAGGGTGCCGGCATGTCCAATTTTCTTTATCTTCAAAATTCCCCTCAGCCTGCGAATGACTCCGAATGAGGTCATGCCGGAGGGCTTGTTTATATTAAGTATACCATCCATTCATCCTTCATCCTTCAAACTGACCTTAATGACATCTGCCAGGGATCTGACGATATCCTCCAGATCACCCTCTGCACTGAACCCGGCGGCTCGTTTATGGCCACCTCCGCCAAAACTTTCAGCAACCTTTGAAACATCCACATGCTCGTTGGATCTTAAGCTTCCCTTGAAGCTTCCCGGCTTCTCCTCCTTAAGAAACAGGGAAACCTCCACACCCTCCAGATTTCTTCCAATATTCACAAGTCCTTCAGTATCCTCCAGTTTGGCGTTGAAGGAGGCGAGATCCACCCAGCGCAGATATGATACAGCCAATTTCCCATCGAAAAAGAGTTTCAGAGAATTCATGGTCTGTTTCATCAAGAAGAGTTTGGCATAGGATATCCTGTCGAACACCTTCATATTGGCATAGGTAAAATCAATGCCAGTTCTCATCAGCGCGCCGGCAATCTCCATGGTTTCGGGCGTGGTATTGGAGAACCGGAAGCCACCAGTATCGGTAATGATGGCGGTATACAGGCACAGGGCAATATCCTTGGTAACGGGAAGTCCCATATACTCGGTCAGAAGCCTGAAAATGATCTCTCCGGTAGCCGATGCCTTTGTGTTCACGTAGGATATGTCGGCCTCAACCTTGTTGGTGGCATGATGATCCAGGCTAAGACGAATCTCTGCGTTCTGGTATATATCCAGCCTCTCACCCAGCCTGTTGATATCTCCGTTGTCAATATTCACAGCCACATGGTAGCGGTCTTTGGGGGTGCTCTTGATCAAATCCAGACCAGGCAGGAAATCCAGCGTGGCAGGAACCTCCTCCTCTATGAGCACATCGACCTGGCAATGATGGCTGTTCAGTGCCAGAGCCAGAGCCAGGGAGGCCCCCAGCGCATCCCCATCCACATTCAAATGGGGCATGATAGCAATATTACTGGCCTTGCTGAGAAGTTCCGCAATGGCCTCCAGTTTCTGATCAGACATATTCTTTCTTTCCTTCACTACAGATTAATCGCTGTCGGATGCCTTCCCCGAGCCGCCCATGGTTTCCTCAATGAGCTTGCTAATATGCATCCCATGCTCAATGGATTCATCCAGCTTGAATTGGAACTCGGGTGTATAGCGTAAACTGATCCTCTGACCTATTTCCCGGCGGATAAATCCCGCAGCGCTGGTCAGAGCCGTAATGGCATCCTTCTTTTTCTCTTCATCCCCGTATATGCTCACATAGACCTTGGCATATCTCAGATCCTTGGTTACCCTTACAGCAGTAATCGATACAAAATCCGGCAGTCGTGGGTCTTTAATGCTCTCTCTGATGATATTACTCAGTTCTTTTTTGATCTCCTCTGAAATCCTGTCGGTTCTATCCATAACTCTCATCCCTCTTCTTTATCATCATGGGGCTCCGCATCGTATTTTTGTCCAACACAGATCATTTACCCAATACTATAATATACCCATTGCCAAACCATTAACTGCACCGGCTTATTTTTCGCCAGGCCGTTTACTGACTGACACACTGAAATCCCCGAATCGTAAATTCACCGCTCCGGATCCCCGGAGCGGCGAACTATACCCACACCGCTATCCTATTAGGACTCAGCGCTGTATCTCTTCCATATGATAGGCTTCTACAATGTCGCCTTCCTTTATGTCATTAAATCTTTCTATCATCAGACCGCATTCATAACCGGCGCTGACCTCACGCACGTCATCCTTGAAGCGTTTCAATGACGCAAGCTTTCCTTCGTAAACCACAATGCCGTCACGAACCAGCCTGATGTCGGAGTTTCTGTTCACCTTGCCATCCAGAACATAAGCGCCACCAATGGTGCCGAGGCTTGAAACCTTGAACAGCTGGCGTATCTCAACATGACCATCCACAACCTCTTTATAGGTGGGCTTGAGCATACCCTTCATGGCTTTCTCAATATCTTCAATGGCATCATAGATAACTCTGTACAGTCTTATATCAACGTCTGCCGCCTGGGCAGCTTCCATAACATTGACTCCCGGACGGACATTGAAGCCTATGATAATGGCATTGGAAACATCCGCCAAAGCCACGTCGGACTCGGCAATAGCACCAACTGCACCATGTATAACCTTAACCTTGACCTCTTCATTACTGAGCTTCTCCATGGACTGCCTGATGGCCTCTACAGAACCCTGAACGTCAGCCTTGACGATCAGGTTGAGATCCTTCACCTGGCCTTCCTGAATCTGACTAAACAGATCCTCCAGGGAAACTCTGCTGCGTGATACGATGCTCTTCTCCCTGGCCTGATCCTTTCGTTTTTCAGCAAGCTGCTTGGCCGTCTTTTCATCGGTCACCACATAGAACTCTTCTCCTGCCTCCGGCACCTCTGACAAACCGAAAACCTCCACCGGAACCGATGGCCCGGCTTCCTTAATCTTTTTGCCCTTATCATTGATCATGGATCGTATATGCCCGTAGGCCGAACCTGAAAGGACGAAATCTCCGGTATTCAGGGTTCCTCTTTGTACCAGCAGGGTTGCTACAGGACCTCTGTTCTTATCAAGCATGGCCTCAATGACCGTACCTTTGGCCTGCTTGTTGGGATTTGCCTTCAATTCCAGAATATCTGCGGTAAGGAGCACCATCTCAAGAAGCTGGTCGATATTCTCACGCTTCTTGGCCGATACGGGAACAGCAATGACATCTCCGCCCCATTCCTCAATCAACAAGCCGTGCTCGCTGAGCTCCTGCTTCACCCTGTCCGGATTGGCATTGGGTCTGTCGATCTTGTTTATAGCCACAATAATTGATACACCTGCAGCCTTAGCATGGTTGATGGCCTCTACGGTCTGGGGCATAACACCATCATCCGCAGCTACCACCAAAATGGCGATGTCGGTAACCTGAGCTCCTCTGGCACGCATGGCTGTAAACGCCTCATGACCAGGGGTATCCAGGAAGGTGATGTCCCGTCCGTTCAGGTTAACAGTGTAGGCTCCTATGCGCTGAGTGATCCCGCCTGCCTCGTGTTCTACTATATTCGCACTTCTTATGGCATCCAGCAGCGAGGTTTTACCATGGTCAACATGACCCATGACAACAACAACCGGAGCACGAGGCTTCAGATCTTCCTCAGCGTCCTCGCTGTCATCAAAGAGGATATCCTCTTCGCTCACCACCACTGCTTTATGTGCCTTAACACCATATTCATCTGCCAGAATGGCCGCCGTATCAAAATCCAATTCCTCGTTCTGTGTCACGGCAATACCCATCAGGAACAATTTCTTAATCACATCGGCCGAGGTTTTCTTCAGCGCTTCGGCCAAATCCTTGACGGTAATGACATCAGGAATGGTAATATCGGTAAGAACAGCTTTTGGCGGAATATACTTCTCTTTCCTGGCCTTCCCCTTCTTCAAGCGCCTCTCTGCACGCTTAACATTCTTTGCCTCGTGAGCGTCATCGTAGAATGTATCTATCACAAATTCATCCGACATCATATCGGATACGCTTGCTTTATGCCCCACGATATCAATCTTTTTCTTCAATCGGCTCTTCTGGGAGAATGCTGCTGCGGGTTTAACAGTTTCTCTCTTCTGTTCCTTCTTTTCTTCTTTCCTCTTTTCGACAACCTGCATCTCCCGGCGTTCACTGCGGGTTAACACCTTTTCCTCGGCCTGCCCTGCAGGTATTGAAACCTTGGGAATAACCAACTGGTCGCCCCTTCTGTCGGTACGACGATCCCCAAAGGGTCTTCCTGCTGGTCTTCCCTCTCCGGATGGCCTTCTTTCGCCACGGCGCGGGTAATCTCCCCTGGTTCTTTTCAGTGAGTCTCCGCCACGCCTTTCGGATGCAGCAGCTGCTCCAGCAGTTGGAGTGCGTTGTTCGGTCCTGCCGACGCTGCCCTCAGCAGCTGTCCTTGCATCGGATTTATCATCCCTTGCCGAACTCTTCCTGCGTTCATCCCGGGCAACTTTGGCACTTGCAGGTTTCTCGGCGGTTTTTTGAGCAGGATCCTCTTTCTCGTCTTTCGACTTTGCGGCCATAGTTTCAGCCTTTTGAGCCTGTTCTTCCTCAGTCTTTTCACTGGTCTTTGCTACTGTCTGAGTCTTCTTTTCTTCTGCCTTTTTAGTCTCGGCTGATGTTGCTTCCTTTTGCATACTTTCCTGTTCTTTCATCTCGCTGGATTTGTCACTGTCTTCAGCTTTTTCAAAATCAGATATATGTGCTACTTTTTTTATGCTCAATATATCGTCAACCGGCTTCTTAATCCTGTCCGAAACAACGATGGAATCCAGGATATCCACAGGTTCCTGTTTCTTCTCTTCAGGCTGAGCCTTGGGCTCCTCCTTCTTCGGGCGTTTTTTTATAGCGGCTATGACACTGTCATGGCTGCTTCTGGTATATCCGGCCATCAATCCGTCATCGGAATCAGATGTGCGGACATAGCTGCGCCTCTCCTTCTTCTTTTCCTTATGTTCAGCCAGAGTATAATCATCATGAACCACGACTTCGGTTTTCCTGATAATACGGGGAACGCCCCTCTTTGCAACACTCTCAGAACGGTCAGTTTTCCTGGAATCCTTCTTTGATTCCGAGGCATCTTTTTTTTGGGTACGATTTACTATCCCTATATGCTTATAGAGCCGTTCCAGTTCATCATCATTAAGAGTCGACATATGACTCCTGGGATGAATATTAATTTCCTCCAGCTTTTCCATGAGCCTCTTGCTCGTAACATTAAGCTCCTTCGCAAGCTCATGAATTTTCAGTTTGTTCAAAAAAGCCACCCCCGTGTGTTCTGCCAATGGCCTTAGCCATCAACTCTATTGTCGTGGTTTGCTGCTCCAATCATTTCCTCAATCCTGGATGAGAAGCGTTTATCAGTAATGGTTATTACCGAGTACACCTCTTTGCCCAGAATCTGACCCAGGCGCTGCTTGGCACCGAAGCTGATGAGCTTTATGCCTCTTACGCCACAGTAATTCCTAAACTTTCTGGCCGTGTTGGGCGAGGCATCCTCTGCCAGAATCACGCAAGCCGCTCTGCCGCGTTTTATGGCGTACTCAACGGCATAATCGCCGGCAGCAACACCACCGGCCTTTTTGGCAAGTCCGATAAAGGAATATATCTTACTCTCCGCCATAGGCCTCCAACTGCTGTGCAATATCTTCATAAACCTCTTCGGGTATTTCGCATCCAAATTCGCGGCTCAGGCTTCTAGTTTTCACGGCTTGCTCATAGCAGGTCTTGTCCTTGCAGATGTATGCGCCCCTGCCATTCTTCTTGCCGGTGGGATCCACGAAGATCTCACCTTCGTTGTTCCTAACAATTCTTAGCAGTTCCCGCTTCTCCTTCATTTCCCTGCATCCGACGCATCGGCGCATGGGGACCTTCTTTTTTCTTTTCAACTCACCCACCTCATACCAATACGCTGAAAAGGTTTACTGATTCTCTTCATCATCAGCAGATTCTTCAGCCTCGTCTTCGGAGGATTCCTCGTTTTCCGGATCCTCTTCAGGAATATGCTCTGCCGGTTCGTCAGAATCGGGGTCATCGTCTTCGGATACCTGGTCTTCATCTTCAGGATCCACGGCTTCTATTTTATCATCGTCTGCCTCATCCTGGGTTTCCTCCCCAGTCTCCTCATCAGCAGGCTCTTCCAGTGCACTGACCTCGTCCAAATCTTCAGAGTCAGCGTAGAACTCCATGTCTTCCTCCGAATCGTATGCTTCCTCAAGGGCTTCATAGGATTCGGTGTCCTCATCATCGTCAGAAGCTGCATCCGGGTGAAAGAGTTCGTATTCTATCTGGCTTCTCAACTGGGATTCACTCTTAATATCTATCTTCCATCCGGTTAGCTTTGCCGCAAGTCTTGCATTCTGGCCTTCCTTTCCGATGGCCAATGACAGTTGGAAATCGGGTACAATCACCCTGGCAACCTTGGCCTCTTCATCCAGATCAACCTGAACTACCTTAGCCGGGCTCAGGCTGCTGGCGATATACTCTTCAGGATTGTTGCTCCATTTGATGACATCAATCATCTCACCCTTGAGCTCGTCCACAATGGCGCGAATTCTGCTGCCTTTCTGGCCAACACAAGCCCCCACGGGATCAACATCCTCATTCCTGGAGTGAATGGCGATCTTGGTTCTGGAGCCGGCCTCTCTGGCAATATTCTTGATTTCAACCGTACCATCGGCAATTTCAGGAACCTCAAGTTCCAAAAGTCTTTTCACCAGACCGGGATGTGTTCTTGAAACATAGATCTGGGGATTCTTGTTGGTCTTCTTAACATTGATCACATAAACCTTTATACGGTCGTGAACATTGTACTTTTCTCCGGGTGTCTGCTCCCCAGGAGGCAGTATGGCCTCGGCACGGCCCAGATCTATTATGATGTTTCTCCGATCGAATCTTCCGATAATCCCGTTTACAATATCTTCTTCCTTACTGGAAAACTCATCAAAAATAATGCCGCGCTCAGCTTCACGAATCCTCTGCATGACAACCTGCTTGGCCGTCTGAGCTGCAATCCTTCCGAATTTTCTTGGTGTTACCTCAATCTCAACTATATCTCCAATTTCAAAGTCTGCGCCGAATCGTTTAGCCTGATCAATGGACATCTCGTTTGCGGGATCGGTCACCTCACCCACAATGGTTTTGTGTGTAAAAACCCTTACATCTCCGGTTGTCCTGTCAATCACAACCTCCACATTCTGAGCTGAACCAAAATTCCTCTTATAAGCAGAAATCAACGCCTGCTCTATGGCATCCACCAAAATATCTTTATTGATGCCTCTCTCTTTCTCTAATTGTTCGAGGGCGTGAAGCAACTCAGCGCTCATCTCCTATATACCTCCAATATCAAATTTAACTATCGTCTTTGCTTTTGCGATCTGATCAAGCGAGAAAGTCTTTAATTCGTCAGAATCAAGCCTGATCGATACGTCCTTCCCGTCGAAGGACTCGAGATGACCCTCATATCTTCTCACACCATCAATAGCCTTGAATAACCGGATTTCAACCAGCTTTCCCAAGGATCTTTCATAATCCCTGGGTCTTTTAAGCCGGCGCTCCAGACCTGGCGATGATACTTCTAAGTAGAACGGATGGGATATGGGATCTCTCTCATCAAGTATTTTATTCAGGGGCTGACTAACCCGTTCGCAATCCTCATGGCTGACGCCCTCGTCTTTGTCAATAATAACGCGCAAGAACCAGTCGCTGCCTTCCTTGAGAAATTCAACATCAACCAGTTCGCACCCGGCCTCCTCAACAATGGGAAGTGCCATCGACCATACCATATCGGAAATGCTTTGTTTAGCCATTCAACCCTCCATACACAAACGCAAAGAGTGGGAACTACCCACTCTTTGTGCAAAAAACTCTTGGAACAACCTCATTGTAGCACAAAACAACAGCTGTGGCAACACCTTTTTATCGGGCAATACCACGCTTTCATGCAGTAAAGACATGTATGTAAGAATGACAAGCCAATCCGACTTTATTATATGCGGACACATCCCATGATATTCATTTTATTCACATCCCACATCAAGACTGTCATCGCGAACGAAGCGAAGCGGAGTGCGGCGATCTTCGAGATTGCTTCGTCGGCAAAGCCTCCTCGCAATGACATACTGGAAGTGGGAGTCGGCAGCCGCCTGCCTGGCCCCGTGATATCTCACTTCTCACTTTTCACATCCCTCCTCTAACCTCCCGCCTCTGGTATGTCAGTTGTATGGGTAAGTTCAGCTGTGGTAAAATAAGGCATGAAAAGGTGTTAACATACGCCCGAAGCTTAAGGAGGAACTCATGTCGGTTCTGGGCATTGTCGCTGAATACAACCCCCTCCACTCCGGACATGAATGGCATATACGAAAATCATTTGAACTGACGGGCGCAACCGCTGCGGTCTGCGTACTTAGCAGCCAGTTTGTGCAACGGGGAGAGCCTGGTATCATCAACAAGCAGGCTCGTACCCGTATGGCTCTGAACAGCGGAATAGATCTTGTGCTTGAGCTGCCCGGTGCTTTCTCCTGCGCCTCGGCCGAGTATTTTGCCTCAGCCGCTATCCGGCTGCTTGACAGCCTTGGGGTGGTGGATTACATCAGCTTTGGCAGCGAAGCGGGATACCTTGACTCCCTTCAGAAGGCGGCCAATCTCCTTGTTGACGAAAACCATGCCTTCAAGGAGGCCTTGAAAAATAATCTGGACAAAGGGTTTTCCTTTCCTGCGGCACGGCAGGCCGCACTCAGGGCTTGCCTGGATGATGAAACCTATAAGGCGGTTTCCACCCCCAACAACATTCTGGGCATTGAATACCTGAAGGCTATAAAGAGGTTCAACACCAGAATCAAACCGGTAACCATCCTCAGAACCGGCCAGGGATACAGCGAGAAAGAGCTTAAGTCAAATTATTCCAGTGCTACAGCCATCCGAAGCCATATCAGACTATACAGCTCCGCCACAGACAAGTATTATGACTTCAGTTCCGCCGATGACAACCCGTCAGAAATCGGTCCTGATGCATTCAACTCTCCATTCCATGATTTGCTGGGCAATATGCCCGTAAACAGCCTGAAGATATTGGACGGAGAGGTTCGGACAGGGCGCGGCCCTGTTTTCCTCCAGGATTTTGAAAGCATCATTATATACAAGCTGAGAACAGCCACAGATCAGGAACTGATGGCACTCCCCTACATGGAGAAAGGCCTGCATAATCGCCTGCGTCAGGCTTCCCTCAGCTACACAAGCCTTGATGAAATCCTGGAATACTGCACAACAAGCCGATACCCCAGATCAAGAATCAGCCGGATTCTCTGTACATTGCTCCTGGGAATGACCGCCTCCTTTCTCGACGAATTGAAAGACAACGGCTATGCCCAATATATCCGGATCCTGGGGTTTAACGAAAAGGGCAGGAAGCTTCTGGCTTCCGCAAGGAAAAAGGCCACCCTTCCCATCATTAACAAGCCTGCCAGCTATAAAAAGCTAGAAAACCCGCTTGCCAGGAGATTATTTGAACATGAAATAAGGATGACCGATATCTACTGTTTGGGGTATAAACGCCCGGAGCTAAAAAGGGGTGGCTTGGAACTCACCACCCCACCTGTGATGTTATAATAAAACAGGAAGACATAAAGAAACCATCCCGATGTCGCCGGGATGGTCTTTTTTATTCACTGTGCGAAAAGTTATCTTAATCTGGCATCGAACTGATACTCCAAGCTTTTGAGGATTTTTTCCATGGCCGTGTTGACTTCCTCATCCTTGAGTGTTCTGTCAGCCGACCTGAAGGACAGGGCAAAGGCTGTGCTCTTCATGCCCTCGGGTACCTGACTTCCCTTGTAGACATCAAACAACGACACATCCTCCAGAATTTCTCCGGCCGCTTTGACAATAGCCTTCATTAGATCGGCCACATAAACCTCATCCCTGACCACAACAGCAATATCACGGGGTACTGCCGGGAACCTGGGAAGAGCCTTGAACTTTCTTGAAAGCGAAGAGGCATCGATCAGAACAGCCACTTCAAACAAGGCTGCACAGGTTCTTTCGGGACATTCGGTTTTCTCTGCCACTTCCGGATGAATCTCGCCAAGGATGCCCGCCTTCAGCTGCGTTCCATCTGACTTCATGACCATCAGGCTTGCTGTACGGCCGGGATGGAAAGAGGGTTCTTCCCGCTCAGGTTTAAACTCATAGCCGGCGATGCCCATAGCGGTCATCAATTCTTCCACAACGCCCTTCAACTCAAAGAAATCACAGCCCTCTCCATACATACCAAGGGTCAGCACCGATTTCTCCTCCGGCAGTTCCTCACCATCAACCGGATGATAGACTGAAGACAGTTCGAACAACCTTGCTGTTTCTATCTTCCTGCTGTAGTTTATGGACAGAATCCGCAGCATATCCGGAATGGTTGTGGTACGCATGATGCTGTAATCTTCTCCCAGAGGATTGGAAATAACCACTGTATCCCTCAGCGGATGATCAGCCGGCAGGTTGATCTTGTCAAACACTCCAGGGCTGGTGAAGGAGAATGTGAAGGCCTCATTCATACCACATGCACACATGGTATTCCGGATCACATCCTCCATGCGCTGCTTGTAGCTCTTCCTCCCCCGCATGGATTCCTTCCCTGAAAGAAGGCTGGGTTTTATGTTGTTATAGTCATAGAAACGTGCCACCTCTTCTGAGAGATCGGCAACGGATTCAATATCGGAACGGAAGGACGGAATTTTCATTATCATGGTATTTGGATCAACTTCAAATTCCAGAGCCCTGAAAATGTCCATCATCTTTTCGGCAGTAATTTCGGTTCCCAGCAAGGCATTGATACGATCAGGATCCAACTTGATGGTGTCCTGACTTTTCCGGGTCATATTGCAGTCCACTATACCCCGAACCACTTTACCTGCCCCCAGAAGCTCAATCAGCTCAGCACAGCGGTCGAGTGCCTTTATGGTGTTCTCAGGATCAAGTCCCTTTTCAAACCTGCCGGATGCCTCGCTTCGGATACCCAGCTTTTTGCTGGTAACCCTGATGGATGCACCGTTGAAATTAGCCGATTCAAGCAGCAACATCCGGGTCTGATCAGTAACTTCAGAATTTTCGCCACCCATTACGCCGGCAATACCCACAGGGCGTTGGGAATCTGCAATTACCAGCATGCTGGTATCTAGTTTTCTTTCCTGACCATCAAGGGTTTTTAGAGTCTCGCCCTCCCTGGCGGTACGCACAACTATTTTGGAATCGGTCAGGCATGAGAAGTCAAAGGCATGCATGGGCTGACCCAGTTCCAGCATTACATAGTTGGTGATGTCCACAATATTGTTTATGGGCCGCATACCCGCTGCTGCCAGCCTGTGCTGCATCCAGTATGGAGAAGGCTCTATCTTCACATCAGTCACAATCCTGGCGGAGTAGCGGGGGCACAGTTCAGGATTTTCTATCTCAATGGAAACACGATCGCTGGCGTCACCGCCGGCCTCTTCCTTTACGCGGATATCAGGCTTTTTAAGAGGAACCCCCAAAGTAGCTGCGGTTTCCCTGGCAAGGCCGTAAACCGAAAGGCAATCGGGTCTGTTTGAGGTGATCTCAAATTCCACCACCTGATCCAGATGCAGAGCTTCTTTGATATCGGTGCCCGGCTCCAGTTCTTCAGAGAAGACATAAACTCCGTCCTCGGGGGCATCCGGCAGGTAATCCCTGCTCAGATTCAGTTCCTCTATGGAGCACATCATGCCATAGGATTCCACGCCCCGAAGTTTGGAAGCCTTGATTTGTCCTCCCGGGAGCTTTGCGCCTACAAGTGCCAGGGGGATCAGATCACCGGTCTTCACATTGGGAGCCCCGGTAACAATCTGAAGCACTTCACTGCCCACGTCCACCTTGCAGACTTTCAGCCTGTCTGCGTTGGGGTGAGCCTCCATTTCAAGGATTCTGCCAACAACCACCTTTTCGATGCCCTCTCCTAAATCCTCAACGCCCTCAACCTTGGAGCCAGACATGGTCATTGCATTGACATATTCCTTGATTCCAACATTTATATCAACAAAATCCTTTAGCCAATTTAAAGGAGCCTTCATCACATATCATCCTTTCCTAGGTTTCATATCCGGTGCGGATTAAAACTGCCTCAAAAACCTTATATCGTTCTCAAACAGCAGGCGCATATCATCGATACCGAATTTGCCCATGGCTATTCGGTCAATTCCAAGACCAAAGGCAAAGCCGCTGTATACATCCGGATCAATCCCGCCTTCCCGCAACACGTTAGGGTGCACCATACCGGCACCCAAGATCTCAACCCAACCTTCACCCTTACAAATCCTGCAGCCTGTTCCGCCGCATCCCCAGCAGGAAACATCCACTTCGGCACTGGGCTCGGTAAAATTGAAGTGATGAGGTCTCAGCCGTATTCTTGTATCCTCTCCGAAAACCCCTTTGGCAAACACCTGCAGGGTTCCTATCAGATCACCCATGGTGACGCCCTTGTCCACTACCAGACCCTCCACCTGATGGAATATGGGGGAGTGGGTGGCATCCACTGCATCGGAACGGTAAACGCGTCCCGGACAGATAATACGGATAGGTGGCTTGTGATCCTTCATGTACCTGGCCTGAACAGGTGATGTATGGGTTCTGAGCAAAACATCTTCAGTGATGTAGAAGGTATCCTGGGTATCCCTGGCAGGATGGTTCTTTGGCATATTCAATGCCTCAAAGTTGAAATAGTCCAGCTCAACCTCCGGACCCTCGGCTATCTCATAACCCATGCCCAGGAAGATGTCCTTTATTTCATCCAGTACAATGGTGATAGGATGCTTCCTGCCCAGTTTTTTTGCTCGACCCGGCATGGTCACGTCCAAGGTTTCCTGCCTGATCTTTTCTTCTCTTGCTACTCTGAGCAGCCTGCCCCTTGTCGTGGCAATCCCCTCTTCAAGAGCATTTCTCACTTCATTGGCGAGCTGCCCGATCAAAGGCCGCTCCTCCGGTGATAGTGCGCCCATCCCCTTGAGGATGCGGGTAAGCTCACCCTTCTTTCCCAGATAGGCTACACGGAAATCTTCAAGCTCACGGATATCCGTAATGGTTTCAAGCGTTTCCAGCGCTTTTTTCTGAATTGATTCCAATTGTTGTTTCAAGACAAACACCCCAACTATATAATTTTGAATGTTTAAACCTGCTACCCCTTACATCAGGGCATAATATGCCCTGACAAAAAAACAGCTCCGTCCATAGGACGAAGTCTTCGCGGTACCACCTATGTTCACTTTGACAGCCAGATACGGTTCAAATCCAGGCAGTATTAAGTCAAAGTGCACTCTGCGCTGATAACGGTCGCTGCCGGCCGCTCCTACTTGCCTTTCACCCCAGGTTAACCTTTAGGCATCACCCTTATTATACATCCAGGCTTCTGGCGTTCAAGCGGCAGCTTCGGAGTGAACTCACTTTTCATTCTTCACCTTGATGCTCCCAGCCTGCGGCATCAATTCTCTTCTGATGAAGCCCATGAAAAGCGGGGAAAATCCCTTCTCCTTCATCGCTGATAAACATAATTATACCCCAAAAGGCATTTTTGTAAAGGCAAAGTCTGAAATAAATACCAATGGCTCAAGGGTACCCCTCGTAGAGTCCAATTTGCAGCAATATGGCACTCGGTGTCTGCTCCCTCTGAACCCCCGTCCATTTCCGGATTCAAAGAAAATCAAGCCCTGTGTTAATTTTGCACCTAATTTACATATACGCACTCAGATACCGAATACTGATATCATGACAGACAGAATTTGATACTTAATTAAGACGACAGGACGGTCTGTGAAATAGCGAAACCGCAGGCCTTGAAGCCTGCGGTTTCGACGTTTTGATGAGTAAGTCTATAAGCCGGGTTCTGTCTTGAATGATCATCTATCCAGGCCATGTATTGCTACATGGCTCCAGCCACCTCTGAGGAACAGGCGGGCAACCCTATATTCCTCGTCACGGTGTTGCTCCGGATGGGGTTTGCAGAGCACCCTTCGTCGCCGTCGGGTCGGTGAGCTCTTACCTCACCTTTCCACCCTTACTGAGATACACTCTCAGCGGTTTATTTCTGTTGCACTTTCCTTGAAGTCGCCTTCACCGGGTGTTACCCGGCACCCTTGCCCTGTGGAGCCCGGACTTTCCTCGTGCGCGGCCTTTCGGCGCTGCGCCCGCGACCATCCGACTTACTCATCAACATTTATAATGGACATGCTATTATAGTATATACCCAATACTCAGTCAATGGAATAAAGAACCTTGAAGATATCAGTACCTTCCCAGCATAAAACCTCCAGCATTGGAAAGGCCTTTTTCAGCATGTCGGATAATCCCCTCACAAAAATTATCTCGGTTTGATAGTGGCCGGCATCAATGGTGTATATCCCGTGATGCTTCAACACCAGGGCATCATGGTATTTCAGGTCACCCGTCAGCAGAACATCGGGCTTCACCCTTAACAACTCATCCATGCAGGAATTATCAAAGGAACCATTGAAAACAGCCACCCTATATATTTGTTCGGGTCGTGTTCCCACTTCCCTCATGGATTTCATTCCCAGCTTGTTGCCAAGAATTCTGAGGAAACTCCCAAATGATAACGAAGACTTGTAAAAGCCCCATCTGCCGATGCCATGTCCGGAATCCGGGATATTGCTAGGTATTAGCACATTAACCTCATCCAGCTCAAGTTCCTGACAAATCATGTCCCCCATACAGCCCCTGGCTGAGTCAAAATTGGTATGGGCGCTGTAAACCGCAATTCCATGGGTAATCGCCGAATACAGGATTGAGCCTTCCGGCGATTTCGGGCTGAAGGTTTTAAGTGACCTGAAAACACAGGGATGATGTGAGATCACAAGCCTGGCACCATTTTCCCTGGCATACTCCAGCACGGCCTCATCCACATCCAGACAAACCACAGCTTTGTCTATCATCTGGTCTTCATCACCAATAATCAGCCCACTGTTATCATAGCTTTCCTGCAGATAAAGGGGGGCAATCTGTTCAATCCAGTTCATTATCTCCTTCAGCCTCATACCATCACCTCACCATTAATAAAGGGTGTTCCCAGAATTTCATTGAAAGCGGCAATCTCATTGTTTTCGCTATGCTGCTCGGGCTCTTCAACTGTCCTCATCGCAATGTAAGCGCATACCTTACATCCCTCTGTTACTAAACAGCTTGCTTTGTAGGGACTCCAGATCCCTCAGAAGTTCTTCCTCCTGTTCCAGGTTGGGTCTGGGTAAAGCAGCGCTCCTCATCCCGTTAACTATCTTTCTCTGTCTCTTTATTCTATCACAAAGCCAATCTTCCAGCAGCGGATCCCTGTTGTTAATCAAACCCTCGCCAATGAACTCATATACGGGGTCTTTCATACAGGATGCGCTGGCCGCCTCATCATATACCACAGCAAGTACCTGGTACAGCTTTCTTCCTTCACGGGTCAGGGCTTCATCAGTTACTGTGAATCCATTTTGCCACAGGAAAGGCCGAACCACTTCCTGGGCGTACATGGGCTGGAGAATAATCCTTTTTGCCTTTTTTGCCTTATCCAGTTGATCGCCCAACAGCTCTGTTATCAACACACCACCCATTCCCGCTATAACGATTACATCGGCTTCGTCCATGGAGATAACCTCCAGGCCGTTTCCCAGCCTGAGATCCATCATGCTCTGCAGGTTATAGGCTTTAAGCGTCTGTTCTGCCCGCACAAGGGGTCCCTTCCCTATATCGGTGGCAATAGCCCGGCGGCAACGCTTGTTGAGCAGGGCATAAGCCGGTATAAGGGCATGATCGGTTCCAATGTCACAGAGGATGTCACATTGGGGTATCATGTCGTATATCAGTTTTAGTCGCCCCTTCAGTTTCACACGGTTCCCTCCCAGGCAGAGGTGGGAGGTCAATCTCATATCCAACCACTCACCTCCAGATAAATAAAAAAGGATGACCTATCTGTCATCCTCTAATCTTTGGTGGGCCTTCAGGGACTCGAACCCCGGACCAACCGGTTATGAGCCGGTTGCTCTAACCAACTGAGCTAAAGGCCCAAGTGGCTCCTCAAGTAGGACTCGAACCTACGACCCTGCGGTTAACAGCCGCATGCTCTACCGACTGAGCTATTGAGGAATGTCACCCGTTTTTTCGGGCAAAGTCTATTATACTTAAGATATCCCGTCCTGGTCAAGTGGTTGTGCAAATTTTTATGCCCCATATTCTGGTTGCCCCAAAACACTGGGTCTGATTATTTGTTCAGCAGGATTTGAAGAGCCATATAGCGTTTGAGGATATTCTCAATCTGGTTGGCACTGTCATCCAGAAACAGATGGTAGAGTTCCTGGTTCTCAAGGATATACCGTGCCTCGCAGAGACTGTCGATCATGGCATTGAACTTTCGGAGGACATCTTTATCCGAAAGAGCTTTCAGATTACGATCCCGGGCAAGGGTCAGCATCAGGAGAGAAGGAATCCTTGAAAGGTAGTTTTCCTCTCCGGATTCAATTCCAAGAAGCATCCGGATGTCAATATCCAGCTCATGGATGATCCGAAGAACGATATCCAACCTTGGGTTGGTCTTCCTGCCATTTTCAATCTGGGAAAGGTAGCCGGATGATATGCCGATCCGCTTTGCAAATTCCACCAGACTTAAGCCCTTCTCCTCACGCTTAGCCTTGATTATCTCCCCAACCTTTATCTCCACCTGCTAAACCTCCGCTTTCGGTTAAATCTCTACTCAGCTATGATTCTAAAATAGGATTTCTTACCCTTGCGGATAATTATCCGGGAATCCTCCAGATCGGATTCATTTACCCTCCTGTCAATGGTATCCACGCGCGCATTATTCAGGTATAGTCCACCCTGCTGTATCAGGCGCCGTCCCTCTCCCTTTGAGGGAATCAGCCCTGTACGGGTCAATAAGTCCAGAATATTAATTCCATCTTTTAACACACTTCTTTCGATGGTCACGGAGGGCATATCGTCCGAAGCCACGCCTTTGGAGAAAATGGCCTCGGCCGCCTTGTGTGCCTTATCCGCCTCCTCCTTGCCGTGGACTATAGCGGTAACTTCATAAGCAAGAACCTTTTTAGCCTCATTGATCCGCGCATCCTTCCAGGTTACCATCTCGTTGATACGATCCATGGGCACAAATGTGAGCAGTTTGAGACAATTGATAACATCAGCATCCTGAACGTTTCTCCAGTACTGGTAGAAATCATAGGGACTGGTCTTTTCGGGATCAAGCCATACGGCACCCTTTTCTGTTTTACCCATCTTCTTACCATCACTGGTAGTCAGAAGCTGAAATGTCATCCCATAGACTTCCTTACCCTCTACACGACGGATAAGATCGATACCACCCAGAATATTTGACCACTGGTCATCCCCACCAAGCTGAAGTAAACAGTTATGCTCCCGGTGAAGTCGTAGAAAATCGTAGCTTTGCATCAGCATATAGTTAAACTCTATGAACGAAAGGCCTTTTTCAAGCCTGCTCTTGAAACATTCGGCAGTTAGCATCCTGTTCACCGAAAAATGAACCCCGACTTCCCTTAAGAAGTTGACATAATTCAGATCCAGAAGCCAGTCGGCATTGTCCACCATAATAGCCCGGTCATTGGTGAAATCAACGAGATTCCTCATCTGAACCTTGAACTGGTCACCATTATGCTGGATTTCTTCGCGGGTCATCATCCTCCTCATATCGGTTTTTCCCGTGGGATCTCCCACCATGGCCGTGCCACCGCCTATGAGAGCAATCGGCTTATGCCCCGCCTTCTGCATATGGGACATAACTATTAGTTGAAGCAGGTGGCCTACATGAAGGCTGTCGGCAGTAGGATCAAAGCCTATATAAAAAGTGGCACTGCCGCTTCCTAACAACTCCCTGATCTTCTCCTGGTTTGTGGTCTGTGCGATGAACCCACGTTCCATAAGGATATCAAAAACGTTGGTTTTTGTGTTGTCCATGCTTCTTCTTCCTTTCTTGCTGCGTCTCAGGACTGTTCGCAATTAAAAATAACATCAAGCAGTATTTCCAGGCTGCCTGATAATGAAACTTCATGTTAGGATTCTATCAAACCGGAAGAAAAAAAGAAAGACCCTATACATGCAGGGTCTTGTAGGCATCTGACCCGCTAACAATCACAGATTGGTGGCAGAAGCCCAGGAACCTGGATATAAAAAGAGTATTACAGCACTATGTTTTGTGCTATAATATTGTAGATATTATGGAATAATTTCATTAATTCAGGTTCATATGCTTAATTGATATCATATAGTGAGCCAATAATCTGGAGGAATTTTAATGAATAGAATAAACAGGCCCAATGCCAAAGGCCTTGGTAATTCAGATGTTCCCATAGGCAGGGCCAAACCCCATAATAAAAAGAAGATGACACCAGGATCCATAATCCTTAAGGTTGTTCTGAGCGTGGTTATCTTCGCGATTATGCTGATCTTTATGGTGGGCAGCGCCCTTGCAGGCCTTCTTGGAGGCAGTGTATACGGCCTTATCAGATCAACCCCCATTCTGGAACCCAGCATTCTTAAACCCACGGGTTTGAATTCATTTGTCTATGACTCAGAGGGGAATATCATAGCTGAGCTTAAGAGGGAAGAAAACCGGGTATGGATAGATTATGAAGATATCCCCAAGATACTCATCGATGCCTATATCGCGGTTGAGGACAAGCGTTTTGAAGAGCATAACGGTATCGACTTAAGGCGAATAGGCAGCGCCATCATTTCCTATGCCCGTCACTTTATCAATCCTGCCGTGGAAATTGAGGGTGGCAGCACCATTACCCAGCAGCTCATCAAGAACCTGACCAAGAATCAGGAGGTTACCATCAAAAGAAAGATTCAGGAACAATGGCAGGCAGTTCAGTTGGAAAAGGGCCTGACCAAGAAGGAGATCATGACCTATTACCTGAACAATGTCCCTATGGGCGGTAACTTTATCGGTATTGAAACAGCTGCCAAGGGTTATTATGGCAAGGACGTACGGGATCTGTCCCTGGCTGAATGCGCCAGCCTTGCCGGCATCACCAATTGGCCCAGTAAATACATGCCTACCACCGAAAGCAATATAAAGGCGAATCTTGAGAGAACCAGAACGATACTTGGGCTCATGCTGGAGCAAGGTAAGATTACCCAGGCGGAATACGATGAAGCCATGTCCGAAGACATTAAGTTCAAATATAACCCTGAGGCAGGAAAGGTAATGCAGACAAGCAACCAGTCCTATTTTGTGGATGAAGTCATAAAGGCCGTTAAAAACGAGTTTATGGAGAGATACCAATACAACGAGCAGGCTGCTCTGGATATCATTTACAATGGCGGTATCCACATCTATACCACCATGCAACCAAAGGTTCAGGCTGCACTGGATGAGGTCTTCACCAATCCTGAGTTCTTCAGCGAGGAAAACCCGCGTACCGATGAGCTTCCCCAGGCATCAATGGTGGTTGTGGAGCCTGTAACCGGCTATGTGCGTGGTCTTTACGGCGGCAGAGGTGAGAAGGAAGGCAGTGTCTTCAATCGAGCCACCCAGGCTGAACGATCTCCGGGATCTGTCATCAAGCCCATACTGGTCTACGCTCCGGGTATCGAAACACGCAGGATAACTGCTGCAACAGTGGTTGATGACGTTCCCCAGTATCTGAATAATAAAACACCTGACAAAGTATGGCCGAAGAATATTGAAAATAAAAACTTTGGTCTTACCGCAGCCCGGGATGGTCTTTTCAGATCCAGAAACGTTGTTGCTGCACTTATCTACAAGGACTATGTGGGTATCGACACTGGTCTTGATTATCTGGCACAGGTAGGGATAGACAGGAAGGATGAGCAATACCTTTCCATTGCGATGGGCGGCTTCAACAAGGGCATGACCACCTTAGAGATGGCCAGCGCCTTTACAGTTTTTGCCAACAAGGGTGTCTACACAGAACCCATCTTCTTCACCGAGATCAAGGATGCCAATGGCCAGGTAATACTGTCCGTGATTCCTGAAAGACGGCAGGTTTATTCCGAACAGACTGTATTCATTATGGACAGCATGATGCAGGATGTTGTAAAAAGGGGTACAGCCTCTACTTACGGCACCGTTAAGTATACCGAAACCTATACCGACCAGAACGGTAAGGAGAAAGAACGCACTGTGGTATTCCCCACTGCAGGCAAAACCGGAACCTCTGATGAATCCAAGGATAAGTGGTTTGTCGGATTTACACCCTACTATGTAGGGGCAACATGGTACGGTTATGACAAGGCGGTTTCACTGACCAGTGGCGAGAATTTTGGAGCACAGAAGATCTGGAATGCGGTCATGGCGAAGATCCATAAGGACATGAATCTGGAACCTGCAGAGTTCTTCAATGAGGTTCCGCCCAACATAGTAACAAGGACAATCTGTATGGATTCAGGCAAGATCGCCACTGAACTGTGTAAGGCAGACCCAAGAGGTTCCAGGGTGCGCACAGAATACTTTATCCAGGGCACCGAACCGTCCTACAGCGATGTGTGCACCACCCATGTAGCCGCACTGGCCTGCAAGGATGCCAAGGACGCCCAGGGACGCATGCTGCTGGCCACCGAATACTGCCCGCACGAATCAGTCTTTGAAAGGGTTTATATAAAGCGGCCTGTGCAATACATGCCACCATTCCCCAACAGCCCATATCCGGAAGACGTGATCTATGAGCTGCCCGAAGGAGAATACTGCACGATTCATGGCCCCCACTCCGTGATTATTCCTCCTGTGACTGAGGAGGATCCTTACGATCCTGAGAACCCGAATGATTCATCGGGTATTCAATACCCGGGAGACGAGGATGTTGACATTCCTGACCTGGAGAATCCGGGCAGTATCCCGGATGAAGAGGATTATTTTAATCCGGAGGACTTCTGGGACAATTGAAACTAATTTTAAGAGAATAAACAAAACTGGTTAATAAAAAGCGGGGCTCCATGCCCCGCTTTAATCATACTTATTAACTTTCAGCCCCGCACTTTTAGCTTTGAGGCTCCCACATCCAAATTCTCAGCTTTATCTTCGCACTTCTGACTTCTCACTTCTCCGATTTTCTGCCCTGCTTTTCATACCTCATATCTTCCTTCTCACCTCTATTGGGCTTTGGTCCAAAATACTGGTAATAATAGCACAGAAGCCCGCCGTTAAACAGCTTCCTGTTCTTGTCGGCCTTTCTGCCGAAATACCTTTCAAATTGTGGATCGGCACTGAGAATATAGAAGGACCAGGTGTCAAGCCGCCTGAAGACCTCGCTCATGGTTTTATATAGCCGGATGTTTTCATTTTTATCTCCGATTCTTTCCCCATAGGGCGGGTTAGTCACGACAAAGCCATATTTGATCCTTGAGGACAGATCCGCCACATCCCTGACCTGAAGATGGACACTGTCCTGCACTCCTGCCTGGCGTGCATGATACTGTGCGATGCTGATGGCATCGGGGCTGACGTCATACCCATGTATTGCTATCCCTTCATCGGGAGGCCGGATCACACTTCTTGCCTCCTCTATGGCACGGTTCCAGACAGATTTGGGGATGAACGGCCATGCCTGGCTGTCAAAATTCCGTGACAACCCTGGAGCAATATTACGCACCATCATGGCTGCCTCGATGGGTATGGTGCCAGAACCGCAGAAAGGATCGATCAGAGGCCTTCCGGGTGACCAGCGGCTAATCCTGAGCATGGCTGCCGCCAGAGTTTCCTTGACGGGGGCTGAGTAAGCCAGGGTACGATAGCCGCGCTTGTGCAGGCTGTCCCCGCTGGTGTCAATGGCCAGGGTTACCACATCGCTCAGTATGTTGAACTCTATTTTGAACCTTGAACCTGTCTCCGGGAAAATCTTAAGGCCATAGGTCTTCTTCAATCTTTCCACCACAGCCTTTTTTATGATGGACTGGCAATCCGATATGCTCATAAGGGTCGACTTCACACAATTGCCTGTAACGGGAAACTCCGCATCTTTTGGAAGCCACTCCTCCCAGGGAAGAGCCTTTGTACTTTCAAAGAGCTCATCGAAGGTCCTGGCTTCGAATCTGCCGATGAGAACATAGACACGACCAGCACAGCGGAGCCATAGATTGGTTCTGCAAATAGCTTCATAGTCTCCTGTAAAGTAAATTCTGCCGTTGTCGGTGCGGGTGTCACTGTAGCCTAAGTGTTTCAGTTCCCTTACTACAGCCGCTTCCACCCCGAATGCGGCCGTCGCAAATAGTTCTAATTGCTGCATAATTAAACCTTTCTTTTTTATTGGCGGGCAGAAGATGGATTCTCTGCTCCAAAGCCTAAAAATTTGTGGTAGATCTTTCTCAATAGCCCTCTATTTGAAACATGATCCGCCCAGGAATTCCCGCAGGATAGAATTGGGCGGGATATCATCGGCAGGTATCTGCAGGAAGTAACTTAAAAACTCGATAAGGCGCCTGGCCTCCGAATACTGGGGCATATCCTTTGTTATGGCGCTGAGCAGTGGCAGGGCATGGCCCTTCATGACCAAAAGCTCATAGATGAGGGAAGAATTGAACATGGCGTCAGCTTCCTGTTGGAACGGGAAGATGTTCCGCTCCTCCCCCCGCCTTACGGCAGGCCACATATCAATGGTCTCGGGAGCTGAGGTGCCTCTGAACAGATTATCCCGAACCATGCGCCTTAATAGCCTCAGGTCTGTGGTTGGAATTCGGTTATGCTGGTCTATTCTCATGGATGTTATGGCACTTATATAGATCTTAAACTTATCAGCATCATCTATATCACTGGTCAGCCTGGGATTGAGCGCATGGATGCCCTCGATGATCACCGCACAGCCTTCATCCAATTTCATTTTTCTGCCGTTAAACTCCCGTTTTCCCGTTATGAAGTTAAAGGTGGGCACATCAATCTCCTCACCCTTTAGTAGTGCATTCATGCTTTTGTTGAAAAACTCAAGATCAACAGTCTCCAGAGATTCATAGTCGGGTTTCCCGTCCTCATCCAAAGGTGTTCGGGTCTTGTCAACGAAATAATCGTCCACCGATATGGTTAGCGGCTTGATACCATTCACCTTTAGCTGTATACCTAGCCTTCTGGCAAAAGTAGTCTTCCCGGAGGATGAAGGACCCGCTATCAGGATAATTCTTTTCTTTTGATTTACTATCATATCAGCAATGTTGGCTATCCTTTTTTCATGGAGAGCCTCGGATATAAGAATAAATTCGTGTATCCTGCCGCTTTTTACCACATCATTCAGCATCCCCACATCCTCCACACCAAGAATCCTGATCCAGTTGGTGTATTCGGTGAAGACGTCGAAAAGCTGCTTGGGCAGTGTGACATCAGGAAGCCGGGTGGGGTTTCCCTTCTTTGGAACAATCAAAACAATCCCATCATTTTCGGCGGCGAGCCCAAAGAGCTTTAAGTATCCTGTGCTTGGCACCATATAGCCGTAGAAGTAATCTTCTATATCGTCAAAAGTGTAAATGGAAACATAGTCCTTTTCCCTAAACTCAAGAGCACGGTAACGATCCTCCCTTCCCTGGTCAAGGAAGATCTTACGGGCTTCATCTATTGAGACCACTCTTTTTACATATCTATGATCCTGATCAACCAGCTCTCTCATGCGCCTTTCCAGGCGTTCCACATCCTCTGCAGTAACCTTATAGTCTACGATCTCGAAGAATACTCCCCTTCTTACCGAATGCCTTACCTGTAGTTCCTTATCCGGAAAAAGATCATGAACAGCTTTTATCAGCAGAAATTTAAGGCTCCTCTGGTAGATGCGGATGCCATCAGCGCTGCTTAAGTCCACAGGGGTTATGATACATTCCTGTTCAATGGGAAAGGTCAGTTCTCGGATTTCATTATTAACTACTGCCGCTACGATCTGCGAACCTTTTTTCCCCTTTAAATCCCGCACCAGATCCTCAATCCTGGTTCCCTTATCAACTACCATCTCACGGCCGTTCAAACTTATCCTGATTCCTTGATTTGACATATCCCACTCTCCTCGTTATACGGCTTAATAATGGCTGTAAATATATTGCCGGATAATCCAGCCCCTCCTATTATATTACCCTCAGGTGGCAATACCAGTCAAAAAATGATTGCTGATTAATTTTTCACAGGGCTCGCCAGCCCTCCCTCACACATTATCCGGCCTGTACATAATATGAAGAAGGAACAAGCCCGGAGGTATCGGCAACCATGGAAGAATTGCAATTAACCACAATCTATACCGGCAACAGCTGTACCGGTGACGCCATCATAATTCCGGTAATGCCTATCAATCCTGAATACGCAACAGCTTATATCCGGTATCAAACCTATGGCAAAACCTTCACTCCCGAGGAGGGCTTAAAGCAGGGAACCATCTTCCCAGAACTCAGGGATCACTGGGTTAACTGATAATGGAGGTGAACAAGTATGGACGGCAAAAATGAACTGTTGGAACAGATACGTGCAGTAGACTTTGCCCTGATTGATCTGAACCTGTATCTGGATACGCATCCCTCGTGTGAAAACGCCCTGAAAGACTTTAAGATGCTTGCTGAAACCCGCCAAAGACTTCATAAGCAATTCACCGAAAGATACGGCCCCCTCAGAATGATCCAAGGCGCCACTGATGACTGCTGGCTTTGGGTCAACAATCCCTGGCCCTGGGACAATATGAGATGGGAAGAACTGAAAGGAGGTATGGCAAATGTGGGTTTACGACAAGAAAACCGAATACCCGATCAATATTAAAAGGCCTGACCCACGGATGGCGAAATTGATACTTACGCAATACGGAGGACCCAACGGAGAGCTGGCTGCATCCCTTCGCTATCTGAGTCAGCGTTATGCGATGCCAAACAAGGAATCTAAAGCGATACTTACAGATATTGGCACGGAGGAGCTTGCCCACTTTGAGATGGTTGGCTCCATGATCTCCCAACTAGTAAAGGACGTACCTCCACAGGAACTGGAAAGAATGGGGTTTGGCTCTGTTTACGCAATACACGGCAAGGGTGTGTACCCTTCCGACTCTAACGGAGTTCCCTTTACAGCTGCTTATATCGAGTCCATGAGCGACCCCATTGCAAACCTGAATGAAGACCTGGCAGCCGAACAAAAGGCACGGGCTACCTATGAGTTTTTGATCAATATGGCCGATGATCCCGATGTCATCGATCCCCTGCGCTTCTTAAGGGAACGAGAAGTGGTTCACTACCAGAGGTTTGGTGAAGCCCTCAGGATCGTTTATGAAGCCATGCGCCGAAAGAAAATGTACTATAAGCCAAATGTTCCCCTAGTGGGAATGGCCGACAAAAAGGATATGCCCGATAAAAAGGATATGTCCGACAAGATGAATATCATGCCGAACCCGATGAACCCTAACCCAGTTTCCCCCCTGAACATACATAACATACCGGGTCCTATTATGCCCAATACCAAGCCGGATAGCAAAAAGAAATAGAAGGCCGTACAGGAATTGAAGCAGACCTTAAAAAAGGCCTGCTTTTTGTTTGCGTATAAAAACAACGGCCAGTTTCATGTCAGTTTCCACCATATCGTTGATGCGGTCTTTAAGCCCCCCACCACCTAAAAACTTTGCAAAAATAAGGTATAATATAATCATAAAACTACGAGGGAGATCTATGAAAAGGGTTGTTTTTCTGGTGGACATGAACGCCTTTTTTATAAGCTGCGAGACCACCCGGCGTCCGGAACTTGCGGGTATTCCGGCGGCTGTTGCTGGTGACCCCAAAATGCGCAGTGGCATCATTCTGGCAGCCAATTACGATGCACGAAAATATGGCGTCAAGACCACCATGACCCTAGGAGAAGCTAAAAAGCTGTGCCCCGACATTGTTCTTGTACCTCCTGATCATTCCTTCTACGAGGAAAAATCCAAACAGGTGATGCAACTCCTTTCAGGTTACACCCCGGTTATCGAACAGGCCTCCATCGATGAAGCATGGCTTGATATGACAGGCTGTGAAGCCATTTTGGGCAGTCCCCGTACTGCGGCTGAGCGGATAATGAAAGATATAAGGGGCAAGCTGGGGCTTTGGTGTTCCATCGGCATATCCGAAAACAAATTCCTTTCAAAGATGGCCTCCGGCATGAAAAAGCCTTTAGGCATAACCGAACTATGGGTTCATGATGTACCAGCAAAGCTCTGGCCCTTGAATGTGAGAGCCATGTATGGGATCGGGAAGAAAACCGCCCAGCTGCTTGCAAAAATAAATATCAGAACTATTGGGGAACTGGCTGCCATGGATCCTGCCATTCTTTCCGAAAAACTTGGAAAGATGGCTTTTGAGATCCATCAAAGGGCCAATGGTATAGATGACACACCGGTAACGCCCCACTCCCCCGATGAGATGAAGTCCATCGGCCGCTCCACTACCCTTCCGAGGGATATTACCGACCTGAAGGAAGCTAAGAAGGTTATCATGGAGCTTTCGGAGGATATTGCCATGTCGGCCCGCCGCCACAGGAAAAAGGGACGGACCGTGCAGATAACCAT